>JBDIVP010000200.1:0-6622 GCA_039794325.1 Candidatus Inrsubterrania sp. | reverse complement strand
TGTTAAAGGGGTCCTCCCCGGTATGCACCGATAACCCGGCGCCCGCCCACGGCGTGGACGCCCAAACCCCGGCCTTATAGTTCCCGGACCAGGTATGACAGCCCGACCCGAATTTGCCGATATTTCCGGTCAAAATCAGCGTCAGCGCGGCCGCCCGCCCGTTTTGCGTCATATGGAAATAGTGACACACCCCTTCACCGTTATGGATCTGCGCCGGCTTGATCGTCCCCATGTCCCGGCCCCACCGAATGATCAGATCCTTCGGCGAGCGGCATATCTGGTGCGTCGTATCCAAATCATAGTCCTGCAAATGGACTTGATACATCTGGAAGATCGGCATGACGTCCACTTCCCGGTTGTTCAACAACCGCACCCGGTACGTCCCCGTCATGGCCGGATCAATCCCGCTTTGTTTGAAATGCCAGCCCACCTGCTCCCGATGCAGCGGCACCGCCTGCTCCTTATTCAAGTCCCACACCATGAAACCGCCCAATCGGGCAATTTGGAATGGCTGTAATGTTTGCACCTTCCCCGAATAGGACTTCGAGAAATCCGGGAATTGATAATCCTTGATCACATCCCGCGGATCCAGATACTGGAGCGTATCGGTCCGGACCAACAACGGCATATCCGTATAGCCCTTACAAAAGTCGTTATCGTACAACCCTTCATCCAACAACACCTTGCTGGCCCCGAGGAAGAACGCCCCGTCCGACTCCGGGCGAATGGGAATCCAGTAGTCCGCCCGATAGGCCGTCGGGTTGTACTCCGGCGTAATCACCGCAATGCGCGCGCCCCGCTCGATGCTCTCCAGCTTCCAGTGGGCTTCCGGCATCTTGTTCTCGACGAAGTTCTTCCCCCAGCTGGTATTGAATTTACAAAACCGCATATCGCTCAAGTCTTCATCGCAATTCTGCGTGCCGTTCCACCACGGCTGCGACGGATCCTGATCGCCGTGCCAGGTGTAGTTATTCCAATAGCGGCCGCCTTGCGCATGTTCAGGCGTCACCTTCCGCACATACGTATCCAACAGGGCCCCGCAACCCCCGTTCATCCGTGTAAGCCCCATCTTGCCGATGATCCCCAACACCGGCATCCCGGCCCGGAACTTCATGCACCGCACGCCGGAGCCTTTCATCATCTCGATCATTTCCGGGGGATAGCCCTGCTCCCGCAACCGCCGGGCCCCGGCCTCGCCGCTGTACCGATCGGCAATAATGATCATCGCCTTCGCCAGATACGTAAACGCCGTATCCCACGACACCCGCTGCATGTCGTCCAGATACCGCGCATTAAACTTGTATTTCGTCATCACGGTCGGCGTAAACTCCGGAGCTCCATCGTCCAGCCATTTCTTCCACCCCTTTCGCATCAAGGGCCCTTTCAACCGATACGGCCCATACACCCGCCGATGCATCGTAAAGCCCTTCAAGCACATGCGGGGATTGTGGGCGAACGTCCCCCGATTGCCGTAGAGGTCTTCATAGGTTTGATGGTCGTAATTCTGCTCGACCCGCATGACCACCCCGTTCCGCACGAATGCCCGAATCCGACACGCGTGGGTGTCATTGGGGGAACAGCACCAGGTAAACGAACTGTCGTACCGGTATTGATCGTGATACACCCGCTCCCATGAGCGATCCGGATATTCACCCAAGGGATTGCCCACTTCAATGACCGGCTGCAAAGCCGTCAACGCCAGCGCTTTATCCGCCAACGCCACCGCCGCTACAGTCCCTGCTGAAACTTTCAAAAATTGCCGCCTAGAAACGAACATGAAAAAATCCTCCTTGCTAAAAAGGTAGTCCACAGGAAACCATTGCGCTGAACTTTCTCACCCCCTATCCTTTTTGATTTTTGGCAGGAAAAAATTATTTTCTATTAATCCATTACACCAATGTTGCAGGTGTCATGCCTTTGACGGATGGCGGACAACTTTATAAAAAGCCCCGAAAAAACAATGCTTGCCAACATGGCTTGCGGCATCGATATTTTAAGGTCCACCTTGCCCGCGAATAAGCGTGGTGGCCACCACGCTCATGGCGGCCGTATTTCGTGGCTTCCGGCAACTTTTCCAACCGGATTCGGAGTTTGGGTTGAACCTCCAGGATTTTGAAGTATCATGACTGCGCATAGAGCCCGGCAATGCGCTATCAGCCAGGTGGCTACCTTCATTTGTAACCCTTCGACCGAGTTTTCCAGAGCAAGGACAAAACTTACGACAGGTTCAACGTCAAAGCTTTGCCTCAAGCGGCGCCGGAGATCTAGATTCTTATTTATCCAGGACAACCGGGTTTCCATGAAAGGCCCGGGACAAGGATTACAAACGCAGCAGGCAAGAAACCATCTTTCTCTTCTGCGGAATCCGGGATTGATTAGTTAAGGAAGGGGGAAAAGGAGCGGAGAGGCTAGATTTCAAGGAAGGGGTCTGTTGGAAAAAGCCGCAAGCAGCGCTCTCGCCATTTTGCCGTGCTCACATAAAAAGAGTAGGCTCCCCATCAAACAACGGTTACCCCTTCAGAAAATGCACCAAGCCATGCGCGGCTTTTCCTTAGTAAGGTAGTCCTCAGAACAGGGGGGAAAGGACCCTTCGGGAAGGCTCAGAGGTGATTTCTTGAACATTTCCTTTTTGAGGAAAATTGGCCGCCTGAGCCGTTATCGGTTAGCAACATGAATATTCACCAGCTTCATTGGTTCTTCGATCATGCAGGAGATCACTGTTCGGCCAGGGGGGAATCTCAGATAATTTTCAACGTACGATTATGAACGGGAGGGACGATGCAACCCCAGTTTTTTAATCCGGCTCCGAAGGGTACTGGGAGCCAATCCCAGCTGCTCGGCAGCTCCGCCAGTCCCCTCAATTTGCCATTGGCTTGCAGCCAAAACTTGCAGGATATGTTGTCGCTCAACATCAACGAGCCCAGAAGGAGCCTTCGAAAATGTTGCGGCATTTGGAGGGATCAAGAGCCTTTCATCGATTCGCAGGATTTTGTCATGCGAAAGAATGACGGATCGCTCTATCACATTTTCAAGTTCTCTGATATTGCCTGGCCAGGAATATCGAATAAGACGATCCAACGACTCAGGCTCAATGGCCTCACAGGTTCGCTTTAGTTTATTCCGGTAATGTTCGAGAAAATGCAACGCCAAATCCGGGATGTCTTCAGGTCGGGCTCGAAGAGGTGGAATGACAATGGGAAATACATTCAAACGATAAAACAGATCCGAGCGAAATTTTCCCTGCTCAATGGCCGTGGTCAGATCCACATTGGTGGAGGCGATTAATCGGACATCAACGGGAATGGATTGTTTCCCGCCCACGCGATCAATCATCCCATCCTGGATAACCCGTAACAGCTTCGCCTGCGCATCCAACGGCATTTCCCCGACCTCATCCAATAACAACGTGCCACCATTGGCCAACTCAAATCGTCCTTCCCGCCTGGCATCCGCACCGGTAAACGCCCCCCGTTCGTGCCCGAACAGTTCACTTTCCACCAACCCAGCCGGCAAGGCAGCGCAATTGACACGAATAAAGGGTTTGTTGCGCCGGAAACTCCAATCATGAATAGCCTGAGCCAACAATTCCTTCCCGGTCCCCGTTTCTCCGGTTATGAGGACGGTGGTCGTGGTCGGGGCTGCCTCTCTGGCCAGTTCCAGCACCTGCCGGAAGGCGTGGCTTTTCCCCACCATTTCCCCGAAATGCTTAGTTTGCTTGAGTTCGTTGACGAGATAGTCGTTCTCTCGAGCCAGTTGCGCCCGGAGCGTATTGATTTCCTCATATGCTCTGACATGATCGATGGCATAGGCGATTTGCATGGCCACCTGTGACAAAAACTCCATGGAATTGTCATCAGGAGTTCCAGAGTCGACACTTGCAATATTCAAACATCCCAAACAAACGTCTTTGACCAGCAGTGGAAGATTGATCATGCGCCCCAACCCTTCTTCCACATACCAGGAATCCTCCAAAAACACCTGCTGTCGCTTAAGGTCCGGCCTGATATGCAATTTCTTATTCTCAAACACCCAACCCATTCCGCTTCCGATCCTCGGAATAATCGCATCACCACGAACAACGATTTTGGATAAATTGGTGGCTACTACGTAAAAGCGGAAGCCGTCTTCCTCTTTATCATAAAGGGAAACACTGGCCCGAGCCCAAGGCATGACTTCCTGTATTTGGTCCGTAATGGCATGCCATAGACCGTTTGTATCCCGTTGAGAGTTAAGGACGATCGCCACCCTGAGTAAGGCACGATAATTTCTTACAATTGCATCCATCATTGCTTGGATAATACCCTCCCCTGCCATCATCTGCATAGGGTAATTCTATCATGGTTGGGATTGCTCGAAAAACGGAAAGACCGTTTTTGAGACCCTATCTAAAACGAGATTGGAAATAAGTTAGGTAAGAGTACCCGGGCTTCTGTCGCCAGACGGGATTCAGGAGGAGATTGGAATTAACATTCTTAAGCCAATCCCACCAAAGGAGGGTTTAGCACACAGGAGCATTTCGCTTCCTTTTATCCTCTCAATTCTGGTGACAATGCTTCAGGAATGCCGATTATTTAACAGGTCACCCCTGCTCCCCTGGAAATTCCCATTCGTTTCAGTCTGTACCGGAGGGTACTGGGGTGCAGGCCCAAATGTTTAGCCGCACCGATGGGACCATCTATTCGCCATTCACAGGCTTCCATAGCCTGTAGAATGCGAAGGCGTTCGACATCCTTCAATTTTGTGGGTGGTGCATCCCCGACAGTTAGTGAGGCACTTTTTAACAACGATTCATCAATGTGCAAAATCGTTGAGGTAGATAAAATAATCGCGCGTTCAATGATATTCTTCAGCTCACGAATATTCCCCGGCCAATGATATCCGAGCAATCTTTCCATTGAATCACGGTCGATCTCCTGACATGGGCGCTTAAACTGATGACGATTTTTTTCCATAAAATGCCGTGCCAAGAGGGGGATATCCTGGGGACGTTCACGGAGAGGAGCCATTTCGATCGGAAATACATTCAGCCGATAATATAAATCGGACCGGAATTTTCCCTCTGACATGGCCTTGGCCAGATCCGAATTCGTCGCGGCAATAATCCGCACGTCCACATCCGTGCCTCCGATGCTTCCCACCCTCTCCACGATTCCATCCTGAAGAATCCGCAACAATTTGGCCTGAGCTTCGACCGGCATCTCGCCGATTTCGTCGAGGAACAACGTTCCCCCATTCGCCAACTCGAATTTACCAGGCCTAGCCTGCTCCGCCCCAGTAAACGCTCCCCTTTCGTGACCAAACAGTTCACTCTCCACAAGACCGGCCGGCATCGCCGCGCAATTGACCCGAACCAATGGTTTATTCCGCCTTGGGCTCAATTCATGAATCAGCCTAGCCAAAAGTTCTTTTCCGGTTCCGGTTTCACCCATAACCAAAACCGAACTATTTGTCGGAGCGACCGCTTGCGCAAGTTCAAGTACCCGTTTGAATTTTTGACTATTCCCCACCATCGCGCCAAAATCATGGCTGACTTTGATTTCTTCCAACAAATAGGCATTCTCCCGTGCCAAACGGTCCCGTAAACGCTTTATTTCTTCATAAGCCTGAACATGATCAATGGCAAAGGCAATTTGGGTGGCCACCTGCTTTAAAAATTCGACAATCTCGGGTTCGGGAACTCCGGACTCCAGGCTACCAATATTAAGGGACCCAAAACATTGCCCCTTGACCAAAAGAGGTAGGTTCATCATTCGTCCCAGGCCTTCCTGCCTGAAAAATTCATCCTCCATGAAAACCTGTTCCCGCTGCAGATAAGGACGAACATGCATTTGGCCATGCTCAAAGACCCACCCCACCGCCGTCCCTTTTCTGGGAAGAATGGCATCACTTTTCAAATGGATCACAGGTATCTGCGTTTCCACCGCAAAAAATTTAAATCCGTCAACAATTGGATCATAAAGGGTTACCCCGGCGCGCTCCCATGGAACAATTTTTTTAATATGTCCGACAATAGCCTTCCATAGGCTTTCGGTGTCTCGTTGAGACACCAAGGCATTCGTCACCTCCAGAAGGATCTTATAAAAGTTTTTTCCTAAACCATTGCCATTTGATACCTGAGGGTTCTCCAAAACAGAAGAAAGGGATAAAAACTGTCTTTCATTGTTTGACCCCATTCGTCCAAACATATTCAAGCCCTCCCTTTTTCCATTCCCCCATTCGTCCACTGTTTATGGGAACAGAACACCGGCGACCTTATCCCAAATCGGGATAGAGTACCTTTAATTTGTGTTAAAATTCTGATTTTCTTACAACGGACATCACGGTCTCCGACTACTTTTGTTGGTATGGTTCAAACAATTTAGAATAAAGATTCCCCTTTGGGTTCCATCTTGGCCCCTAGGACAGTTCTTCTTTTAAAAATAAGGGGGAGCAAGGCCATTTCAGGTCTCTTGCTCCCTCCTTATTCGACCGATTTATCCCGTTTACAACCAGTTGACCCGCTCGGCGGGCCGGATGTAAATGGGCTCCTCCACCTGCTGCCGGACCGCTTCCTTGCCCGACTTGTTGAAGCCCAACACCGTATCATTATACATCTCGAACTTCCGGCCATGGATCTGCGTCT
>JBDIVP010000199.1:0-6676 GCA_039794325.1 Candidatus Inrsubterrania sp. | reverse complement strand
AAATTAATCTAAAACAAAAAAAAGATAGGGTTTTGTCTACCAATCGGGGAAATGAAATTTTTGTTCATTCCTCGTTCCCCATTTTTTGTTCGGGGGAGGAGGGTGAGAGGTTGTCTGTTTCGATGGTCATGTTGTTCGGCATAGTGCATTGCTGTTGACAGGTCAGGGTGATGGCAGTAGCCTGGGGGCAGTGACCATGAGAAACCAGCACATAGAACCGGCCATCACGTGTTTGAAGCGGGCTGTACCAGCTCTTCAGGCTGTTTACCGGTTTGGGTCCCGGGCTCAAGGCACGGCTCACTCTGAGAGTGATGTTGATTTAGCTGTGTTGGCCCGGAATCGGCTCGAGCCAGGTTTGTTGGGAGGGCTTCAACAGGATCTTGCGGTGATCCTTAACCGTGATGTTGATCTGGTTGATCTCCGTGCCGCCTCCACGGTGATGCAAATGCAAGTACTGTCAACCGGGGAATGCCTGTTCTGCGGAGATGTCCAAGCGCGTGACCTCTTTGAAATGATTGTCTATGCTTCCTATGCCCGGCTCAACGAAGAGAGGGCTGGAATTCTTGAGGATATCCGGACTCGAGGATCCGTGTATGGCGGATGATGTAGTCCTCAACAAGGTGGCGAATCTGGAACGGTGTATTCAACGCATTCGGCAGGTTTATGGAATGAGTAACCAGAACCACATGATGGTGAAACTGGAAGGGTAAGGACATCCTTGCCGGTTCAGCCCATAAGGCCTGTTTTCTCCCCCTACCTTTCCTTTTAAGCATTCCCCTAATTCTCTCCCAAATTAACTGGATTTCATGATCCTCATTTTTTTGATGCGGGAGAGAAGCGTGGTGGGTTTGAGGCCGAGGAGTTCCGCTGCGCCGCCGGTCCCGTAAATTTTCCAGCCGGTGCGGTTCAGGGCGGCTTCGAGATTCGCCTTCTCACGTAAGCGCAGGTCTTCTTCGGTCAGAATCTCGGGGGAAGGGTCTCCCGGCTTTTTGACGGGTGTTTTGAGGAAGGTGCCGTTGACCTGTGGAATCGGCAGGTCGAATTTGACCGATCCGCATCGCGAGGAAATCACGGCGCGCTCAATGATATTTTGCAGTTCCCTGACATTTCCCGGCCAATGGTAATTTTGGAGTTTCACGACTTCACCCTGCGTCAATTCCCGTCCCGTGCAATTCAGTTTTTTCCGGACCTGCGCTAAAAACGTGGCTGCCAGCAACGGGATGTCCTCTTTGCGGTTCCGAAGGGGAGCGACTTCGATGGGGAACACGTTCAACCGGTAATAGAGGTCCTGGCGAAATCGCCCCGCTTCAACTTCCTGGGTCAGCCGCCGGTTGGTGGCGGCAATAATCCGGACATTCACCTTTCGGGTTTTTTCTTCGCCCACCCGTTCATATTCGCCTTCCTGAAGCACGCGGAGCAGTTTGCTTTGCATGTCCAAGGGGATTTCTCCCACTTCATCCAAAAACAGGGTGCCGCCGTCGGCGGCTTGGAAGCGTCCGGCGCGGTCTTTGGTGGCTCCGGTAAAGGCCCCTTTGGTGTGGCCGAAAAATTCACTTTCGTACAGTTCTCTGGGAATGGAGGCGCAGTTGACCCGGACGAGGGCATGGTTCCGCCGTTGACTGTGCCGGTGGATTTCCCGTGCCACGAGTTCCTTTCCGGTCCCGGATTCGCCGGTGATGAGCACCGTGGCGCCGGTGGGCGCCACCAGCTCTATTTGCTGCACCAAATTGGCCATCGCCGGACCCTGGCCAACAATGCCGCCAAAATTGTGCGCCTCCAGAACCTCTTCCTTGAGAAAGGTGTTTTCCAATTCCAGTTGGGCTTTGAGCCGTTCAATTTCTTCGAAAGCCCGGGCGTTGACGATGGCAACCCCCACATGATCCGCAATCATGCGGAACCAGGCGGTGGCCTCCTCGGTGACCGGCTCTCGCTCAAACACTGCCAGCACACCCAGTGTTTCACCCTTATACATGATCGGTTGACCGTGAAATCCGCGTATCCCCTCTCGTTTCGCCCACTCCGGCCGTACGATCCAGGCAAAGTTTTGATCCGTTTCATTGATGACCAATGGCTGGCCGGTCTGCCCGATTCGTCCTACTTTGGCGACGCCCAAAGGAAAACGGGAAAAATAGCCATCAATATTGGACCATTCTTCTTGATCACCCTGCCCCGATCGACCGGCGCTCGCTACCAGGTGGAGGCAGTGGGTCTGATCGGGACATTCGTGTTTGAAGCGGCAGGATGTACACCGATCGCCTGGTCGAATCAGCCAGATTCTGGCCAGGACCACGGAGGGTCGTTCGGCCAATCGGCGCACAATCAGCCATAACAGGTCATGTAAGGATCGTTGTTGGGCAATGTCCAGCAAGAGGCATTGGAGTGTATCCAGCGTGGAAGGGCAGGGGGCTTTCTGATTCAGAGTAGTCATGGGTGGAATGCTAAACGAAATTTCGTGGTTATGCAATGATGTTTCGTAAACTACTAATTTTCGTGTTTTTATCCATCAGGTATAAACGATAAAAATTCAATAAAACCAATGCATTGAACTTTTTTGTTTTGTGGCATGCCTCTTGTAAAAACACGAAAACATGGCAAGCGCCTTTTCAATATTATCCCAGTACGAAGGAGGTTTCTATCCATGTCACAGTTACCTGCCCTCAATCCTGAAACAGCCACCGGTCCGGTCAAACCGCTCTTCGACGGTGTACAAGCCAAGCTCGGTGTGATCCCAAATCTATTCAGGGTGCTCGGCAATTCACCGGCCGCCCTCAACGGGTATCTCGGTTTCAGCGCGGCTCTTGCCGGCGGAAGCTTTCCCCCGAAGCTCCGCGAGCAAATTGCCCTGGTGGTCGCCGAGACAAATCAGTGCGCTTACTGTCTCCGTGCGCATGCGTTCCTTGCCGGCAAAGTCGGGTTGACCGCCTCGCAAATCGCCGAGGCCAGGCAGGCCGGCGCCACGGATCCACGAACCGGTGCCATCCTTCAGCTGGCACGCACCATTGTCGTGGAGCGTGGTGAGCTGGGTGCCTCAGGGCTCGACGAGGCACGGCAGGCGGGGTTGACCGACGGGGATATCGTGGAGACGGTGGCCCATGTCGCGCTGAATATTTTCAGCAATTACCTCAATCATATCGCGGGCACCGCCATCGACTTCCCGGAGATCGTTTCTGTACAGGGGCGCACCCCTTCGGCCTGTGCCTGTGGGTAGGCGCGGAAGGGGTGTTCCAATCCGGCGTTTGTGAATTTCCGGTTGATGGCGGGAGATGTGTGGAGCACCGCTCAAACGGTACAAACGCTGGCCGCGTTGCCGTAACCGGGTGCACGGCGTTTTTGAAAGTAGGATGTCCCCTGTCAGGATGTGCTCAACCATTAAGGAGAAGAATATATGAAAACGGCAATTGTGATTGTATCCGACCCGAAAAGCGGCACGGATGAAGCGCTTGGAAGGGTGTTCAATGCGTTGGCCTTGGCTGCGGAATGTCAGCGGGAGGGTGACGAGGTGGCGGTGGTCTTTCAGGGATCCGGAACCCGCTGGCCGGGGGAGCTGACCAATTTATCGCATCCCGCCCATGCCCTTTATGCCGCGGTGCGGGATGCCGTCCGCGGAGCCTCATGTGGGTGTGCCGAGGTGTTTGGCGCGGCGGAAAGTGTCCGGGCGTGCGGGGTGCCTCTGGTGCAGGACAATCCGCTTGCAGGGACGGCAGGTCTCTTAAGCCTTCGCCGGTTTCTGGCGGATGGATGGCATGTGGTCGTGTTTTAACACCGGGGAGGGGAAAATGACGGCAACCTATCTTCAAATCACCATGACCGAGTCGGTACGCCGGGCACAATTCCGTTACTACGGGCAGGCTGCCTCGGTGGCGGATGCTCCGGCACGAAATCCGCTTGGGGAACGGGAGATCCGTTTTATCGCTGCACGTGACAGTTTTTATCTCGGATCGGTCAGCGAAAGCGGCTGGCCTTATATCCAACACCGCGGCGGGCCAATCGGATTGTTGCATGTGGTTGATTCCTCCACTCTCGCGTTTCCCGATTATCGTGGAAACCGCCAATTGATCAGCGTGGGGAATTTCCTGGCCAATGACCGTGTGGCGCTGTTTCTGATCGACTACAAAAACCGGGAACGGCTGAAGCTCCTCGGCCGGGCGAGGGTGGAAGATGCGGGCGGACGCCCGGAACTTCTGGGGCAATTTGCAGGGGGAAACCGGCGGGTCAAGATGGAGCGAATCGTCATGATCGATGTGGTCTCCTATGATTGGAATTGCCCGAGCCATATCATCCCGCGTTACGCCATCCATGAGGTGGAGGATCTGGTTGGCAGGTACAAAACCCGAATCGCCGAACTGGAAGCTCAATTTCGAACGACGAATGCCTGAAGCATGGTTCTTGAACATTGGTCGGTGACCAATTTAACCGCAAGGGGGACTATATAATGGATGCCTGTTCACGACGACGTTTTCTGCAGCTGGTAGGGGCAACCGGTGGCGCGCTGGTGTTGGGAGAGTTGGCCGGTTCCCTCGGCTTTCTCCGGACCGGAGGGCTTGCCTTCGGTGCGGAGCCGATCAAGATCGGTATGATCGATCCGCTCTCGGGCCCGTACAAGACCTCTTCGATTCACGATATCCATGGGGCGACCGTCGCGGTGGATCGCGTAAACCAGGCAGGCGGGGTGCTCGGCCGCCCGGTTACGATTCTCGAAGCCGATGATGCGTCAAAGGTGGAAACCGCGGTCCAGGCGGCCCGAAAACTCATTCATGTGGACCGCGTGGATTTTTTGATGGGTACGTTCAATGGCGATGTGGCGTTGGCGGTAGCGGATGTCGCCAAACGGGAAAACCGGCTCTTCATGGTAACCGGCGCGCATATCCCCGAGTTGACCGGGGCGGCTTGTACTTCCCGTACCTTTGTGTTTATGCCAAACGCCCGGATGTTGTCCCGGGCCGTCACCCCTCATCTGATCAAGACTTACGGCAACCGTTGGTTCATGATCACCGCGGACACGGGGGACGGCCGGGCGGCCGAGCAGGCCATGGCTGGCGCACTCTTGGATGAGGGAGGTCAGGTGGTCGGATCGTATCACACACCCTTCGGCGCCACGGATTTTACGGCCGCGTTGGTTCAGGCTAAAAAGGCCCACCCCGATGCCGTGATCTTGAATGTGTATGGGTGGGATCTTGTACATGCCCTGAGGGCCTATACGTCTGCGGGGCTGGCCGGGGAAGGCATCGGGGTGGGGGGGATGATCGGCGGCGAGCAGATCGGCCGCCCGCTCGGGTATGCCGATAACGCGGGCATTTGGGGTCTGATCTGGGTTCCAAAGGTCGACATCGAGGGGTCACGGCGGTTTATTCAGGGTGTGATCGCCAAGTACCAGCATACGCCCACGTCCCGGTGTTATCTCGGGTATGCGGCCATGACTCAAATCCTGGAGGCCGTCCAACGCGCAGGGACTACCGAGACTCAGGCCGTCATCAAAGCATTAGAGGGGCATGAGTTTGACGGCTTGAAACCGGGGCGGTCTTATTTCCGTGCCTGGGATCACCAGCATGTTCAGGATGTGCTGGTCGGGCAAGCCCTTGGAAAGGAGTTGGGTCTCGGCCATTACAAATTGTTGGATACCGTGTCCGGGGAGGCTGTGGCGGGAGGCCAAGGTCAGAATGACTGTCGCTTCCAATAAAATAAAAGGAAAGGAAATACACTATGTCTACAGACACGACGCTGGAAACCACTTTCAAACAGGTCAAGGGGAACCGGCTACTGCAAACGATGCATGCGGCGGTTCTCCGTCAATTCGGCGACCCCGATGTTCTCCGATTCGAGGAGATTGAAACACCCAGACCCAAGCCGGGGCATATTGTGATCAAAGTGCTGGCCGCGGGTGTGAACCGGCTTGATCACTATCTGAGGGAGGGGTCGGTGTTGCCCAATCTGCCTCTCCCGCATATTTTGGGGGTGGATGCCGTGGGTGAGGTGGTAGAATTGGGGGAAGGGGTGACCAACCCGCGGATCGGTGAACGGGTGATTCCCCTGGCCGGGTATACCTTGCGGGAAGACGATGACCGGAACCGGCCTCTCGCCCTGTCCTCGAGTTTTGTGGTGCCCGGAGTGCACGTCTGGGGCGGATCAAGCCGGCGCTGGATCGGACCTTTCCGCTCAGCCAGGCCGCGATCGCGCATCGATTGCTGGCCGCCAATCACGTGACAGGCAATTTTGTCCTGCTGCCATGGCCAGACTAATTATGAGGGGGCGAATTATCGTGTGAGAACAGATCGAGAATCATTCGGTGCCTCGGTTGTTTGTCAGGAACGAGGGTATTCCAATACCGAACATTTTTTTGCACAGGTGGATGAACGATGAAGGAAGCATCAGGCAAGTGGATTGAGATTTTTCGTAACCTTTATGCGAGCAAGATTCCCGTCTATCAAGGTGGTTGCCGGACCGCCAGTGAAATGTTTTCGAAGGAAGAAGCCCATTTTCTTCGGTCGATCGGAGCCACGCCTCAGGAAATCTTCGACTTTGTGGAAGATTGGTGCGAGGATGGAGAGCCTGATCTGGAATCGGTGGTGGCTCTCACCGGCATTCGCCGGGAGTATTTTCTCACGGAGCAGCAGGGGCAATATTCCGAACACATGATTCGGACCGGTGATCTCCCGGGCCGCACGGCGGCGCTTGCGGG
>JBDIVP010000198.1:0-6696 GCA_039794325.1 Candidatus Inrsubterrania sp. | reverse complement strand
CTTCGCCGTTGGCTCAGGACGACCCTGCCTCAGAATGACCTCACCTCCCCATCCAAGATTTCGTGTATTCCAAACAGAGAATTCTTCAGTCATTCACATGTGTGTCTGTCAAATACAATTTAGATTAATGCAATATTTCAAGCATGAATTACGCCAGACATTGTGAAAAGTTTTTCGCGTTGTGCAAGAGGGTTCCTAACTACGCTGAATGGGAAGGTTTTTTCTGTGGCCAGGGTTTAGCCTCAGAGATTTCAAATGGAATAGCAGACATCGTCTGCATCGAATGGAACCCGCACCGTATCAAAAAAGATAACTTTTTTATCCAATTCGATACAATACCTTGATTAGACTATGAAAAACATTTCCTAAACTACGTATTCCAGAATGGTCTTGGTCATCATGGATTGTGGAACTTTTCCCCTGTCGGTTTTTTAAATAGTAGGAAGGAGCTTTCCATAAACTAGGAAAACCCCTTCCGAATCGTTTACCGGGTTTTCACAGAGCCAGGTGTATTCGGCGTCATCCCGCCTATGTCTATCTTTCCACAATTTTTTCGATAACTCCCAAATTTCATTAATCTTTTTCGTATGCCTTAAAAGTCCCGCCAAGTTCCCTCAACGTCAGATTCAATTCGGCACCTTCATTGCTTTTATCACTTACTCCCGTAAACCATCTTGCATCGCACAAAACGGGAAATAAGGGAATTTTTCCCCATTTTCAACCGGATCGAGAGCTAAAGCGGTGGAAGAGGAAGCAAGGGAGCATTCAGCCTTTTAAAAGAAGGCAAAGCAGGCGTGTTAGAGGCCGGAACAGTTCAGGGGAAAGGAGTCATATCAAAGAAAGGAGGGGGAAAAAGACGGACTCCTGAAATGCGACAAACAATCGGGATGCCTATGCCGGGCGGCTGATAGTTTGTCGAACGTGTTTCGATGATTCATCACCATTTCATTATTCACTTCATTCAGCATGGACGGAGGAAAACTCATGAGCAACATTCACAGACTTCTGACGGGGATCGGAACCTTGGCATTGGTGGCGGCCTTCAGCACCACGGGGTTTGCCGCAAAAGCCGTTATCGACGATGAAGAACTGGATCAAGTCACCGCAGCCGGACAACCTAAAATTGTTCTGGCGGACGGGAAAGCCAAAGGCGATGTGTATGCCAAAAATGACCAAGAGTTTCAGGTCAATGGCGTACTCAAGTCCCAATCTCAAAATGAATTAAAAGCGATCACGTTGAATAACATCTTTGGAGAGAATCAAGTCGCCAATGGCGTCAACATTCAAGCCGCGACGGGTATGGCGGAAGGCAGTGCCCAGTCCAACGACATCCTTCAGAGCTGGGGATCGGCTCAAGCTTCTGCCGGGAAAAAAGTTGACGGAGTCGCCTCTTCCGGTGACAACAATTCTCGAATCGCCCAAGCCAATGCGCAGGCCCAAGCCCAAACAGCGGGAGAGAAACTTATTGCCGTAGATCAAGCCCAAGCCAATGCGCAGGATGCTGAGGTCAGACAAACCCAGAATCATGCCGCCGCCAAGGGAGTGCTCTCTGTTCTCTGGTCCTTTGCGGATGAAATCGCCATGGCAAAAGGCTATGCCGGCGAGGATCTCAAGGCCAAAAATAAAGTGGAGACCCACATTACCGGCGTCATCGAAGGCGGTGCCCAATCCAACCTGTCCGCCTTGACGGTGAACAACGTGTTCGGAATGAACCAGGTCGCCAATGCCTTAAATGTGGCTTCCGGCAACATCGGGTTCAATCCGTTGGACATCGCGGCCTCGGGTTCGACCTCTGCCGCGAGCCAGGCCAACAATATTTCCCAATACCGTGGCGCCCCTGCCGGATGGAATTCCGCCCCGGTATTTTCAAACTAACCGATTCATGCAGCCTGGACTGACAGGAACGAGGGTGCCGGTTGCTTCAGCGAAACAACCTCCGGGGAGGGACAGATTCCCTCCCCAGCCCTCAAATTTCCAAAGAGGATGCATCACCCAATCCCAAGGAGAAACATCACATGAAACCATCTGGGTTCTATATTCTGGTTTCCGTAGCGCTCATGGTCTCGCCGGGACAGGGCTTTGGAGCTGAAGAACTGCACGACGAGGACATGGACCGAATTTCGGCTGCAGGAGACCCCGTCGTACTTGACGTCAATGGGGCCACCGGAGCCACGGCAACCTATGTGGATGACAGTTTGTTCGAATTGAACTTCGATGTCCCGCGCGCGCAGGACGGCCTCCGGGCACTCACCATCCAAAATGTGGTAGGTGAATTGCAGCTCATGACCAATTTGAACGTCCTTTCGGTTTCCGGCAATGTGGCAGGTGCCGAGCAACGAAATTTCAGCGCGCAGAGCTGGGGGAGCACGCTTCCCGATCCCGACACCGTAAAAGTGGCCACAGCGAGTGCAGCGGCCGCTCCATGCCAGGGAGACTTTTCCTGTAATGGCGGATCGGGATATTACAACGGGGGACATGCCCCCGGTCTCATTGTCGGCGACGCGGAGGCCGCAGTCGCTATTTCCCCCGCCGCCAGTGCTTCGGCGGATGTCATCGTCCGGTCAAAATCCAGCGAAGGTGAAGCCACCGCCGACATCGTGAACAAAGCGGAATTCAAACTCCGGTTCAGCGAATCCGAAGCTCAAAAAGACCTCTCCACCTTATTTTTCAGTAATGTGGTGGGGCGGGCTCAGATGGCCCTCAATCTCAATATTGCTTCAGGTGGTCTGGGGCTCATCCCCGGATCCAGCGACAGCTTCGCCAATCCCATTGGTGGAGAAGCGTCGGGCATCGTGAAACAGGTCAACACGGGCATTCAGTTCAGAGGAACCCCTCTGGTGGCCTCTTCAGGAACCAGCGGTTCGTTTAACACCAGTATTACTCATGGCAATTAGTACGCCGGCAAGGAGTTTCGAGTATGCGGATCATCCTTGTTTCTTTCGTGGTGAGTGTGTCTCTCACCCTCCTCGTTAACGGGCTGGGCCTCTCCCCCGGTTTCGGGGCCCAGCTCTTAAACGATGCCGAGTTGGATGCCATAACGGCGGCCGGATCGTTTTCCATTGAAATTATTCCGCCGTCTCTCTTCACCCCCCAGACGACCACTTCTTCCCCTATCGCCATTCAATCGGCATCCGCCGCGATTCAAGCGGCCTCCGCCGCGCTCGAAGCCGCTGCCACCCTCCAGCATCATCAAGGTGTCCCGGTAGCGACAAGGGCTATTCAAGCAGCCTCCGCCGCTCTGGAAACCATTGCCTCACACAACGGTGTCGGCGCCGTGAACGCGGCAACGGAAGCCATCCAGGCCGCCTCGTCGGCGCTTGGGGAACTCCATTTGGATAGCATGAACAACAGTCCATCGGTCCTCGCAGCCACCAAGGCCCTTGAAACAGCTCGGAGCAACCTCGCTCAGAATTCCTTGCAAAATGGAACTCCGGTCATCGGCGCGGCCTCGGCGGCCTTGAAGGCAGCCTCGGCAGCACTGGAAAACGTCCCAGCCCCCCATGACGTGGAACCTCACATACCGACCCCCGCCATGATAGCGGCGTCGGATGCGGTCAAGGCGGCTTCGGAAGCCATCAATCTGGTTTCGACCTTGTCCTCGAACGGAGGAAACCCGGCAGGGATTCCCCAAAACAATGGCATGGCGATTCAACCGGCTGCCGGAGGAATGGGGGGGATGGAATCGGGTGAACTCATCGACCCGGCACTCCTGACCGACACACCAGGGGTAAAATTTACGTTTAATGCCGGCGGAGGCACGATAGGAAGCGGGTCCGCTCAGATTCCCGCGGCTGCTCCTTCCGTAAATGGCACGCCCCCCAACACAACTCCGAATTTGACGTTCAGCGGCAATCCCATTTTGACGGGAAATGCGTTTCAAGTCCAAAACATGCTTCTCAATATGAATATCTGCGTACAATGCCGTGCCAGCGGACATATCGTTCAAACGGGAAACGGGTTTGTGTTTCCCATTCAAATTCAATGATGTTGAGTCACTCGACATGAGCATCCTTTTCCGCCATTACCTCATCACCACGATCTTAGGGTCGTTCCTTCTCTTCGGCTGGGGTGATCCGGCAAGGGGAGCGGACGTCAGCCTGATGTTTGATGGAGGCATGACAAGGGTCGGGAAACGGGTCAAAAGCCTTCTGGAGCTCCGGCAGGAAAAGGTCATCCTGCAGAATCTGGATTTTTCATGCGGCGCGGCGGCTTTGGCCACGGTCCTGCGGTATGGATTTGAAGAAGATACCTCGGAACGGGAATTGATCTCCCTGATTTTCGTCTTTGGGCAGACACCCGAAAAAGGGGTCAAAAAATACTTTAAACGCCAAGGATTCACCCTATTGGACCTTAAACGGGCCGCACGAGCCAAGGGGTTCCCCAGCATAGGGTACAAAGGCATGACGTTGGATGAATTGGCCGAAGTCCTGTACCAGGACCGGTTACCGGTCCTGGTACCCATTCGGCCGATGGACTACAACCACTTTGTCGTGGTGAAGGGCATCCTGGGAAACCGGGTGTATATGGCCGATCCGGCCTTTGGAAACAAAACCATGACCATCAGTCAATTCAGGGATGTTTGGATTGATGGAATCGGATTTATTGTCAAACCACGCCCGTCAATGGTAAAAGAGGGCAATCGTCACGCCGCCGCCTCCGACGACGAGTTGGCGTCCGTGACGGGGGGAGGAGCAACTCCTATCATTGGACCCGAAGATATGGGACCAGAAGACCCGCTTCCATCCGACACCCTTCTCGATGTCGCCCGAAGCCGGGATTCCGTCGATTTTTGGCGGATCCAGAATTTCATGATTCCCATCGCCTCTCACCACTCTCCCAATCTCATTCCGACATTCAGAACGGCCGAAGGGGAAAATCTGATTTCCATTTTTCAAGTACAAGGATTCGAAGGCTCGATCCAATTGGGTCGACCGTCCGGCAACTTCATTGATTTCTCGCCTCCGCCGGGGCGAGCCTTCACCGGCGGAAATTAAGTGAGCCACTACAGAAGAACAATCAACACACTCATTGTTCTTCTGATACTGGCCGTGGGATCCTTCCTTTTTACCGGGATCTCGACCTCCCAGGCCCAACAACCTGAATCAACCTCGGAAAATCCGGCGACGACACCGTCACCCGCGTCAGGTCCGTCGTCCAGCGCCCCCGTCCCTGTCCCTCCTACCCAACCAATAGACGAACCCAAAAAATCGTCCGAACCGGACGACGACACGGAGCGGGAGGTGACTCGTATACCCTTAGTAGGCGTGGAGTTGGGAGGGGTTTTACTGCAACGGGAACAACTGGTCATTGAACCGACGGTCGGCTATAGCATTGCCACCAACACCCGGCTGATCGTCAGCGGATTCAGTGTACTACCGCTCATCGTCCTGGGAGACTTGGAATCCGAAAAGGTCACGACCCAAACGTTCATCCCTTCCTTTGGATTTCGATACGGGCTTGCCCGAGGCTGGCAATTGGATTTTCGACTGCCCTATCTCCTTCAAAGCGTCACCCGCCTCCGCGTCTCAACCGAAACAGCGGGACAGGTTGAAGAAAACTCCGAAACCTTCGGGGTCGGAGACATATCATTCGGCCTCAGCTATCAATTTCTATACGAACGGGGATGGTATCCCGATATGGTTTTGCGCTTGGGAGCGACGGCTCCGACAGGACGCAGTCAATTCGATATTTTCAGAAATATTGCGGCCAGTGGTCCCTTGGGAAGTGTGGGTGACTTTTTAAGCCGCTTAAACGACGAGGGGACAGCCCTGGGGACCGGCCGGTGGTTCATTGACGCGAGCATTTCGGGAGTCAAAGCCATGGATCCTGCCATTTTGTTTGGAACCATCGGCTATAGCTACGCTCCACCGACCACGGAAACCTTGATTCGCATTACGGCCAATCCTGTTGGAGATGGAATTTCCTTGATTCCGGAACCTATCCAAGCCGGTCTCGGACCGGTCAACCAGATCAGTCAAAGCCTCGGCATGGCCATCGCCCTCAATAATCGGGTTTCCATGAATTTCTCGTTCTCCAATCTGGTCCGTTTTGCAACCAAAGTGGACGGCCAAAAAGTTCCCGATTCGAATATTCATGTCACAACCTTGAATTTAGGGTTTATCATAGCGATGACTCCCCAAACGACCACAAACCTTATTGGCAGCGTAGGTCTCACCCCCGATGCGCCGGATTTTGCCGTGACGCTGACGTTTCCCATGTCGGTCTCTCATCCCGTGACACGCACCCTGAACTACCTGCATGACCTCTTCTTCGCTTCCCCGACGCCGAACTCGCTCGAACAACCTGCCCCGTCTTCCCAGGGCTCATAAATGCCGCCTGTCTTCAGTTCACAGAGCCGGCTGCATCGCCAGGTTTTACCAAAGCCGATGGTCATCTCCAGGAACGATGGGGTAAGATAAAAGAATTCAAAAGTAACTCCTCGCCGCCTTCCGGCCTTATGGATGACATCAACCTGGGTTACAGAGGCTTTCATTCAAGGATATCGATACATGACAAAACTCGTGAGGTTCGGCATTTCATTGGATCAACAACTCCTCAAAGCCTTCGACAAACACATCGAACGGAAAAATTATTCCAACCGCTCCGAAGCCATTCGGGATCTCATCCGGAGTGAATTGGTCGACGAGGAATGGAGCGGGAATCGTGAAACGGTCGGCACCATTACCCTGGTATACG
>JBDIVP010000197.1:0-6720 GCA_039794325.1 Candidatus Inrsubterrania sp. | reverse complement strand
CCGTGCACGGGCTGTGGCATAGGCCAGGGATCCTGTTTGTTGCATTAATGTGATAATCCGGGTGACGTCCTCCTCCTCTACCGTATGGTTCACGATCTTTTCCGTGATCCATTGTCGATCCTGGCTTGGGCATGTCTGAAGGAGGTGAAGCAGGGGCAGAGTGATCATACCCTGACGGATATCTTGTCCAAGTGCCTTGCCTAGTTTCAGTCGGTCGGCAGCGTAATCCAAACGGTCATCAGCCAACTGAAAGGCCATACCCAAATAATAGCCGAAGCGGTGAAGCGCTTCCTGTTCAGGGACCGACGCTCCGCTGACGATCGCCCCCACCTTGCAAGAGGCTGCGACAAGCGCCGCAGTTTTGTATTCGACGATCTTCAGGTAGGCGTCTTCCGATAGGTCGGGTTGACTATTGGCGCACAGTTGCAGAACTTCTCCTTCCGCCATTTTTCGGCAGGCGTCGGCAAGGGCTTCGTTGATGCCGTGATTGTGAAATGTGGCAATCAGGGCCATGGCTTGTGAGTATAAATAATCACCCACCAGAATGCTGGCTTGATTGCCCCAGATTTTTCGAGCGGTTTTCCGTCCGCGACGAAGGTCGGCTTCGTCAAGGACATCATCATGAAGGAGGGTGGCTGTATGAATGAACTCGACCAGGCTTCCCAATAAGAGAAAATCCTTGTGAAGATAGCCGCAAAGCCTGGCGCAGAGAATCAGGAGCAACGGACGAATGCGTTTTCCCCCGCTTTCAAAAATATGATTGGCAACGGTATTGATTAATGGGGCATTCGACCCTAGATGTTTGGTGATTTGACGCTCAACCTCGAGCAGGTCGGGGCGAAAGGCCTCCCACACATCCTCCATTGATTCCAGGTCTTTAAGCGCAGGTTCCTGGGGCATGGCGGCGATACTAGGGGGTGCCATGAGGATTGTCAAGCCGCGAAGAATTTATTCATGTGCGGAGGAGGATGGGTCTCTTGGGGCTGATGAATTGGGGCTGATGGACCCGTGGCTGGACTTCTCGCACTTTCAGTGCATCGTTGGTGAATCTTGACAGAAAATTTCTGCATGGATTAATCTCAATTTTCGGGTTGGTTCAGGGTTTCCCTTCTTTTCCCTAAATTCATTCCGGGTCAATACAGGTCAATGCGGGTGGCCCCTTCGAATTTCAATAGGAAGTGGGGCTTCCCTGTTCTGGATGATACGCATTTGTGATGCCTAGAGACCCAACAAATGCTGTAAGATGAGCTGACCTGTGCTTTTATTAACACCTTAGTTAATTTTACGATGAAAATCTTATCTGAATCCGGAGTTCTCGGCCTACCGAAACGTCATGGACTTTATGATCCCCACCATGAAAAGGATGCGTGTGGAATCGGTTTTGTCGCCCATATCAAGGGGCAGAAAAATCACGATATTCTGGAGAAAGCGCTGGAGGTTCTGAAAAATCTTACGCATCGGGGGGCGCAAGGGTGTGATCCCTATACGGGAGACGGTGCCGGGGTCCTTTCACAGATTCCTCATGAGTTTTTCCAACGGATATGCGGGGAACGTGGCATTCGATTGCCTGCTGCCGGGGCTTATGGCGTCGGAATGGTGTTTTTGCCGCAGGATATCAAATCCAGAAGGCAGTGTGAGGCACTTTTTGAATCCATCATTCGTGAAGAAGGGCAGGAGTTTCTGGGGTGGAGAGATGTCCCGGTCAAAGAAGAGCAAATCGGGGGCCAGGCCCGTAAAACGCTTCCGGCGATTAGACAGTTTTTTGTGGCCAGAGCCTTACTCAATCCTGATCAATTTGAGCGAAAATTGTATGTGATTCGCAAGCGCATCACTCGTGCCATTCGGGAATCTGCTTTGCCGGGAAAGGATTGGGTGTATTTTTGCAGTCTGTCCGGAAATACGATTGTCTATAAGGGCATGCTGTTGCCTGAGCAGGTTTCTCTCTTTTTCCCCGATTTAGCCGACCCTACCTTTGCCACCGCCCTGGCACTGGTCCATTCCCGTTTTAGCACCAACACCTTTCCTGCATGGTCGCTGGCCCATCCGTATCGATATTGTGTACACAATGGAGAAATCAACACCCTGAAGGGAAATGTGAATTGGATGAGGGCCAGGCAAGGCCGATTGGCTTCTGACCTGTTCGGTGAGGATCTGGCAAAATTGTATCCGATCATTGATGCCCAGGATCAGAGCGATTCCGCTTGTTTGGATAATGCTCTTGAGTTTCTGGTGATGGCCGGGCGTTCCCTGCCACATGCGATGATGATGCTGATTCCTGAACCATGGGTCGGAAATCCCCAGATGGATTTGGATCGCCGGGGGTTTTATGAATACCATGCGGCCGTCATGGAGCCGTGGGATGGTCCGGCTGCGGTGTGTTTTACCGACGGGAAGCTGGTCGGTGCTACGTTGGACCGGAATGGTCTCCGCCCCTGCCGGTATCAGGTGACCAATGATAACTTGGTTGTGCTCGCTTCCGAGGCGGGAGTGTTGCCGACGGATCCCCACAATATCCGGATGAAGGGACGGCTGCAGCCCGGTCGGATGTTCTTGGTGGATACGGTCCAAGGGCGGATCATCGACGATGAAGAAATCAAAACCGAAGTGACGAAACGGAAGCCGTATCGTCAATGGCTGACCCAACACCGGGTTTCCTTGGATGAATTACCTGAACCGTTGAATGTCCCTCAACCGGATCACGCCACGTTGCGCCAGCGACAACAGGCCTTCGGGTTTACGGTCGAAGAATTGAAAATGGTGCTGCACCCCATGGCGGTGAATGGGGAAGAGCCCACCTCATCGATGGGGACGGATACCCCTTTGGCGGTGTTGTCCGATCGACCGCAATTGCTCTTTAAATATTTTAAGCAATTGTTTGCGCAGGTGACCAATCCCCCCATTGATCCCATCCGTGAACAATTGGTGATGTCCCTTGTGACCAACATTGGGCCCAAACCCAATGTGATTGCCGAAATTCCCGAAGCCTGCAGGCGGATCAAGCTTCAGCAGCCGATATTGAGCAACAGTGACTTGCAAAAAATTCGGCTGATCGGCGATCCGAATTTTCGTAGCAAGACCTTTCAGTTATTGTTTAAGGTGGCTGAAGGGCCGGAAGGGTTGGCCGCGGCGTTGGACCGCTTGTGCCAGGAAGCCTCCAAGGCGATCAAGGACGGCGAGAAATTCCTGATTCTCAGTGATCGAGGCATCAATGAAGAGTGGGCCCCCATTCCAAGCCTGCTTGGTGTTTCAGCTGTTCATCACCATCTCGTTCGAGAGGAATTACGAACCGAAGTCGGGCTCATCCTGGAAACCGGAGAGCCTCGCGATGTGCATCACTTTGCCTGTTTGATCGGATATGGAGCAGGGGCCATCAATCCCTACCTGGTATTTGAGTCGTTGGTGGATATGGAGCGGGAGGGCTTTTTCCCGGAAAGTGTGGATGTCGGTACGGCCGAATTGAAATTTATGAAAGCCATCAATAAAGGGCTTTTGAAGATTTTTTCCAAAATGGGCATTTCCACGGTGCAGTCCTATTGCGGTGCCCAGATATTTGAAGCTATCGGGCTGAAGCGTGATCTGATCGATCGGTTTTTTACCGGAACCCCGTCCCGAATCGAAGGCATCGGCATTCGGGAAGTCGGCGAGGAAACCCTCCGTCGGCATGCCCAAGCCTATCGACCGGTACCCATTCGGCAGCTGGATTTCGGGGGGGACATCCACTATCGGATCCAGGGAGAGCATCATAATTGGAATCCGGACGCTATTTATAAATTGCAACATTCCACTCGGGCCAACGATCCGAAGATTTATGCGGAGTTTGCGGCTTTGGTGAATCAGGAAGATAAACGTCGTTCCACGTTGCGTGGATTGTTTGATTTTAAATTTGCCCAGGAACCATTACCCCTTGAAGAGGTGGAGCCGGCCGCTGACATTGTCCGACGGTTTACCACGGGAGCCATGTCGTTCGGCGCCATCAGCAAGGAATCTCATGAAACCTTGGCGATTGCGATGAATCGGTTGGGGGCAAAGAGTAATACCGGTGAAGGGGGGGAAGATCCTGAACGTTTTATCCCATTGCCGAATGGAGATTCCAAAAATTCCTTTATCAAGCAGGTGGCTTCGGCCCGGTTCGGGGTGACGGCGCATTACCTGGTCAATGCCAAAGAACTCCAGATAAAAATGGCTCAGGGGGCCAAGCCGGGTGAAGGAGGGCAGTTACCCGGGCATAAGGTGGATGAGGCGATTGCCAAGCTTCGGTATTCCACGCCCGGTGTCCAACTCATTTCGCCTCCGCCCCATCATGATATTTATTCGATCGAGGATTTAGCCCAACTCATTTTCGATTTGAAAAATTCCAATCCCGATGCGGCGGTGTCGGTAAAACTGGTGGCCGAAGTAGGGGTGGGAACCGTGGCGGCGGGTGTCGCCAAAGCCCATGCGGATAAGGTCTTGATCAGCGGGGATTCCGGAGGGACGGGGGCTTCCCCGTTATCATCGATTAAATATGCCGGGATTCCCTGGGAACTCGGCTTGGCCGAAACTCACCAAACGCTTGTTCTCAATGAACTTCGCGGCCGTATACGAGTGGAGACGGACGGGCAGTTACGAACAGGGCGTGATGTGGTGATTGCGGCTTTATTGGGGGCTGAGGAGTTTGGGTTTTCAACCGCTCCCTTGATCGTTGAAGGTTGCATCATGATGAGGAAATGTCACCTCAATACCTGCCCGGTAGGTGTGGCCACCCAAGACCCTGAGTTGAGAAAACGGTATGCCGGCAAGCCTGAGCATGTGGTGAATTATTTCATGTTCATCGCAGAGGAAGTACGGCATCTTATGGCTCAACTGGGCTTTCGTACCGTGAATGAGATGATCGGCCGCGTGGATAAAATCAAGGTGACGCAGGCTGTTGACCATTGGAAAGCCAAGGGATTGGATCTTTCCCCGCTTTTGGTTAAACCTGAGGTTCCCCCGCACGTTTCCACCTATTGTCGGGAGTCCCAAGACCATGGGTTGCAAGAGATTCTGGATAATCAGTTGGTTGAGCGGTGTCGGCCTGCCATTGAACGCGGGGAACCGGTTTCGTTTGAACTGCCGATTCGGAATATTAACCGGACAACGGGAACAGTGCTGTCCAGTCATATTGCTAAAAGGTATGGCACGGAGGGATTGCCGCCGGATACGATTCAAATTAAATTCACCGGTTCGGCCGGACAATCCTTCGGGGCTTTTCTTTCGCCGGGAATTACGCTCATTTTGGAAGGGGAGTCCAACGATTATCTCGGGAAGGGGCTCTCCGGGGGAAAGATTATTGTCGTTCCCTCAAAGGGCGTGACCTTCAATCCTGAAGAAACCATTCTGATCGGAAATACGTCTCTGTACGGAGCGACAGGAGGTGAGGGGTATTTTTATGGGACTGCGGGGGAACGGTTCGGCGTGAGAAATAGTGGGGCCCGGGCGGTCATTGAAGGTACGGGGGACCATGGCTGTGAGTATATGACGGGGGGGGTTATTGTGGTCCTGGGAAAGACGGGGAGAAATTTTGCAGCCGGTATGTCCGGAGGAGAGGCCTATGTGCTGAATGAAGACGAACAATTCCCCGTTCGGTGTAATATGGGTATGGTGGAATTGGAACCTGTAACGGCCTCCGAGGATAAACAGGCGCTTCGCACAATGATTGAAGCACACCTCCGGTATACAGGGAGTGCCAAGGCATCAAGAATTCTGGATGCCTGGGAAGTCTTTCTTCCGAAATTTGTTAAAGTGATGCCCGTCGATTATAAACGAGTCCTTTTAGAGCGGAGAGCGGCACTCGCGAAAGCCCATGCTCAGCGAGGGAAAGAGGTGGCAAGTCGTGGCTGATCCTCGTGGGTTTTTGAAATACAAGCGTGAAGGTCCATCTCGCCGGCCGGTTGAATTGCGGATTAGGGATTGGAACGAACTTTATGAGCCGTTTTCGGACGAAAAATTAAAGGTGCAAGGTGCGCGGTGCATGGATTGTGGGGTGCCGTTTTGTCAAAGTTCCACCGGTTGTCCTGTCGTCAATCTAATCCCGGAATGGAATGATTTGGTACATCGGGAGCGTTGGAAGGACGCTTTGAAGGCCTTGCATGCCACAAATAATTTTCCGGAGTTTACGGGTCGATTATGCCCGGCTCCATGTGAATCGGCTTGTGTGCTGGGAATTAACAGCGATCCGGTCTCCATTCGGGTAATCGAATGGAATATAATTGATAAAGGCTTCGATGAAGGGTGGGTAGAGCCGGTGTTGCCGGTCTGGTCTTCAGGGAAAAAGGTGGCAGTGGTAGGATCGGGTCCTGCCGGCTTGGCTGCCGCTCAGCAATTGGCGCGGGCTGGTCACGGAGTGACGGTATACGAGAAATCCGACCGGATCGGCGGGTTACTGCGCTATGGCATTCCCGACTTTAAAATGGAAAAGTGGGTGCTGGATCGCCGTCTCGATCAAATGCGAAAAGAAGGGGTCGCCTTTGAACCCGGCGTTTGCGTCGGCGTGGATCTTGATATCCAGGCTTTGCGGCGGGATTATGATGCCGTCTTACTGGCTCTTGGCGCTGAACAGGCTCGTGAATTGCCTGTTCCGGGAAGGGAGTTGAAGGGAATTCATCTGGCCATGGACTATTTGATGCAACAAAATAAACGTGTGGCGGGAGATTCTACGGTCGAGGAACCTATTTCGGCTGAAGGAAAGCGTGTGGTGATCAT
>JBDIVP010000196.1:0-6746 GCA_039794325.1 Candidatus Inrsubterrania sp. | reverse complement strand
GGGGAAACCGACGACGAATTTCAGGACACCCTGCACGTCATGCGGACCGTGGAATTCCAGTCCGCCTATGTCTTCAAATATTCGGAACGAAAGCATACCATTGCCGCCCGGCAGTATCCGGATGATATCCCTGATCAGGTCAAAGGTCGGCGGACCAATCATCTGTTGGAATGGCAAAAACAGGTTTCGCTGAATAAAAACCGTTCACTGGTCGGAACACCGGTGGAAGTCATGGTGGAGGGGGACGCTAAAAAATCCTCCCATCAGTGGATGGGGCACAGTGAGTCCAATGTGACGGTGGTATGGGATAAGTCCGATCATCCCCATCGACCCGGTGACTTGGTATCGGTGATGGTCGATGACGCCTCCCCTTCAACGCTCTTCGGGCATGTGCTTTCCTAAAACAGTCATCTGGTCGGCTTCTTCGTTCGCGGCCCGTCAGGGTTGCCCCAATTCTTTGCTGAGAGGGTTGCTCGTTCCGGTCTGATGCAATCCGGAATGGTGTCAGTGTAGAGCCGACTAAGGAACGCTTATGTGAGAATGGATGATGACGCCTCAAGTCGGGTCGGCAATATCCGATAGAAAAGCAGTGGGTCTATGTCCTTCCGGATGAAGGCAGCCCGGCCTTTTCCCCTTGTTTGCACATAGTTGTGACGGAATGGGACCGGGGGAAGCCCGCATGATCTTTTTTGAGGACTTATGGATCCCCAAATCCTTCAACGCATCAAAAATTGTAAGACGCTCCCGGCCATTCCCGCCCTCCCGCTGAAAGTTCTGCAATTATGCCGGGATGAAAAAGCCGACGCCAAAAAAGTGGGGGAAGTGATCAGTAAGGATCCTTCCTTTGTCGCCAAACTCCTGAATGTCGCCAATTCCAGTTTTTATGGAGGCAGCCGGCATAAGGTCACGACGGTGACCCAGGCTGTCACCTTAATGGGGATGAATGCCATCGCCACCTTGGCATTTTGTTTTTCCTTGTACCGGGATCTGCGGAAAAAAGGGGGGGGAGCCTTTGATCACACCCATTATTGGCACCGCTGTATTGTGGCAAGTTTGTCGGCCAAAATTCTGGCCAAACAGGTCAGGGTGGTCAACGAAGAAGAAATTTTCCTGGCCGGGCTTCTCCAGGATATTGGTATTTTGGTTATGAGCGAGGCCTTCGGAAATGAATATACCCTGTTGTATCAAAAGTCCGAACAGAATCATCAGGCGTTGGCGGCTCTTGAGCAGGATCGATGGCGGACGGACCATTGTGAGATCGGGGCCTGGCTGTCGGAAACCTGGGAACTGCCTGAAGTGTTGCGGGAAGCCGTCCGGGGCAGCCACAATCCTGATTTGGCTAAAGTTCAGGATGAGGCATCCGGTCTGACTGTCAGATGCGTGGCGCTCTCAGGTCCGATCGCCGATATGTGGTGTATGCCGCCGGCTGAATCTTCCGTTCAGGAGGCGTTGACCAAAGCTCAGGAATTTTTGCAGATTGATCCGCCGGGGTTGGTGGAGGTGGCCGGCCTGATTGCAGAAGGCATCCCGGACATGTCGAATTTTTTCCAAATGAGTCTCGGCCAGCCCCATGAAATTCAAAAAGTCCTGGATCTGCTTGGGCACACCGTCGAGGCGGCTGCACGGACGTAAGGCCCCCTATCCTTTCCCATTCCCTCATTTGTGATTTCCGGATACAATGTAGGCAATGCACCGGGTGAGTGACGGTGGTGCAGAGGTGTCATGCATGATAGTCGACGGGCCTCTTTGACTCACCTTTCACACGAGGTAACCCACCAATATGAAAGTCTTGCTGAGTTTGGGAATGTTTCTGTTGGGGCTTGGTACGCCGGTTCAGGCCGCAACGGATTTTGCCGAATGGGTTCGGGTGTTGAAGGTGGAAGCACAATCACGCGGCATTGATTCGGCGCTGCTGGAGCGGGCCTTTGAAAATGTCGAGCCCTTGCCGCGTGTCTTGGAGCTGGATCGCAAACAACCGGAATTTACCATGAGCTTCGAAGAGTATGCCTCCCGGATCGTGTCTCCCGCCCGTGTGGAATCGGGGCGCCAAAAAATGGAGCAATATCGGGAGACCCTGGAGTCGGTGTCTGCCCAGTATGGCGTGCCGTCACGATATTTGGTGGCGCTTTGGGGCATTGAAACTCAATATGGCAAACAAACCGGTGGATTTAATGTCATTGAGTCCTTGGCGACGCTGGCCTTTGACGGACGCCGTAGCCGCTATTTTCGGGAAGAATTGCTGAACGCCCTTCAAATCGTCCAGGAAGGTCATATTCCCCTGACGGAAATGAAAGGGTCCTGGGCCGGAGCCATGGGGCAATGCCAGTTTATGCCTTCCAGTTTTTTATCGTATGCGGTGGATGCCGACGGGGACGGTCGAAAGGACATTTGGAACACCGAGGCGGATGTGTTCGCGTCGGCCGCCAATTATCTGGCCCGGTCCGGTTGGCGTCGAGAGGAACGATGGGGACGCCCGGTCCGGCTGCCGAAAGAATTTGATGGCGGAATGGCTGAGATCACCAAAACCAAATCGCTGGATCGGTGGACGGCCATGGGGGTGCGGCGGGTTAATGGGGGAATACTGCCTGCGGGTAGCATGGAAGGGGCCATTGTCCTGCCGGACGGTGATGGGGGGCCGGCGTACCTGGTCTATGATAATTTCCGTGTCATTATGAAATGGAATCGTTCCACGTATTTTGCCACCAGTGTCGGGCTCCTGGCCGATGCGCTGATGTAGGTTTCCCTGTTTCGAGGCGCTGATGGTCTTAAAATGCAGGGTTCCGCAGTAAACCTTACAGGTGGAACCGGTGGGAAGGATCGTGTCTGTTTTGATGGCGGTCTTAGTGGGGTGTTCCGCTGTCATCGACGTGACTCTTGAGCCTTCCCGCCCGATTTCCTTCCTTGTTGATCCCTCCTTTAAGTGTCAGGGCCCCTTCAAAAAGCTGAAAAGCTCGTCCGACCTTATCCAAACCGTACGGACGGCTCATGAGAAATGGGTGAAGGATGCGATGGATCCGGACGGCCGTCAAGGCGACTTCTGCGAAGCCATGCTGGCCGGAGTGTCATGGCTAAGGGCCGATTTGCGATCGGCGCTGTTTCAGATGGCCATGTTGGCCGGGGCCGATCTCACTGGAGCCATCCTGGATGATGCCCAAATGCAGGGAGTGAATTTGAGTCAAGCCAAGCTGAGCAAGGCCAGTCTTCGTGGAGTCAATTTACAGGATGCCATGTTGCACCTGGCAAATTTTCGTGAAGCGAATCTTCAAGGGGCCTCCTTACATCAGGCTATGTTGTTCCAGGCACAATTACAGGGGGCGGACCTGACGGGTGTGACCGGATTGACCCAATATCAGGTGGACATGGCCTGTCTTGATGAAACCACGAAGCTGCCGCAAGGGTTGCGACGGCCTGAACCGTGCTGAAAAAGGGAAGAAAAATCTGAGGATTTCAGATGGCAGATATCCTTTCAAAATTGATGGTTTGTGTCAGGACGGATGAATCCTATAAACAGACATTTGGCCGAACGGCCTCCGCTTCAGAGGTGAAGATAGGAAGAATATCCTGCATGTGGACGCTTTCGAGAGCCCTTTGAACCTCCGGGCAGGGACTTACAATGCTGAGATGCAGGTGGTGAGGTTTTAGACGATGGTACAGGAGAAACAATTGGCCCAAGCCGACCGAATCAATGCCGGTAATTTCTGAAAAATTTAAAATCACACGCTGACATCCAGCCCGACGAGCTTCCAAAATATGGCATTCCAAGTTCTTCGTCGACTCTCCATCGAAACCGCCTGCCAAATCGAAAACGATGGTGTGTTGTTGTACGTGTTCGGTTAGGCTCAACATGGGATGTCCTCCATGGTTAGGGAATGTCCGAGGGGAAAAGCCCTAGGACATGATTGGCCTCCTGTCTGATGAAGTGAATAACCGGATGGCCGAAGCTGCAATTCCCCTTTAGGGTAACGGAAAACCGGTTCTCTGGAGGGAGGGGCATGGCACCTGGACAAAAAGGAATCAGTGTCCCCACCTATGAAAATGCCCGCCCAATGTCAAACTGCTGGAGTTGACGGTCCTATTGACGGATCTGTATAAGGTTCGCTACGAAATAAGATCGTGATAATACGCGGAATGAGAGTCGTGGAGTATAGGGATATCCACAGGAAAGTACGCCTGTTCTTGTGGTGATTCGCTTCAGACCGTGAATACATGTTACCGTTGAGAAAAATTCAGAAGGCACCTCCTGGCAAATTGACTCGCTGAATCGAGATTCCTCAAATTTAAAGCCTTTCTAGCGCCCGTAGCTCAATGGATAGAGCACTTGACTACGGATCAAGAGGTTACAGGTTCGACTCCTGTCGGGCGCGCCAATCCACTTTTCCCGCCGGAAATCGCTGCTGGTGCATTGACGGGACAGGTATAAATCGGGGTTCGAACGCCGCTTTTCTTTTTGTACCCCGGACGTTCGGCAAAAACATCATCAAAGCCGCTTGTTCGCGGGCAAGGTCATCTGAACGCCAAGATTCATTGGATTTTCGAGAAAGCGAAGCGCGGGTCCGAACTCTTGTGATGGTCTTCGGCACGGTTTGCCGCGAGCGCCGATTGTTTAGTCCAGTAACAGCTTCTCCAGTTCCAGCTTTTCGACCGGCCGCTCATAGCTGGCGACGAGGGGCACGCTCTTGCCATCCATGATGCGATCCGGAAGGGTTTCGATTTGACGGTCGATCTCGGTTATGCGGCCCCTTGACTCTGTGCTCCTCCCGTTGCATCCTTCGCGGTCATTGGCCCAGCTCAGGCATTGCGCCTTCATGCGCCAGCAGACCGTATCGCCGGTCAATCACTCGCGGGAGATTTCGATCTCCCTGTACCCAACGGTCACAAGGGGATGACCACATCCCCCTGAACCCCATTCGTCAAGGTACTGGCCCCCCGACACCGGCCTGTCAGAAGAGCGTTCCTGCTCCCTCCGACACCTCCCTGCCCGAGAGAGACATCGCTCTCCCTCTGGACACCCTTCAAACAAAGGGCTCTTGCGCCCCTTGGAATCCGCGAACAGGGCGTGGATACCCAATCTCATACCCGCAAATACCAAAAACTGGAACTATGCAGCGAATATTGGACATAATATCCGCAAGAGGTGCGGAGAATGCCGAGTTATATCCACGAATTGAAAGATTGGCCGCGTTTCAGATGGGACGAAGGGGCGCTGGCTCAGCGCCTTGCGTCAGTGCGCCATCGGCAGGGACGGCTGATCGGGCGCATGGAAGCATTGGGATTTGACCTCCGCGCGGAGGCCGTTCTCGCTACCCTCACCGAGGACGTTCTCAAGTCCAGCGAGATCGAGGGCGAGATGCTCGATAAGGAACAAGTCCGGTCTTCTATCGCTCGGCGTCTCGGAATGGATATCGGCGCGCTGGCTCCGGCTGACCGGAACGTCGAAGGCGTCGTGGAGATGATGCTTGACGCCACCCAGAAATTTCAAGCGCCGCTGACGGACGAACGCCTGTTCGCATGGCATGCCGCCCTGTTCCCGACCGGGCGCCGCGGCATGACCAAAATCGTCGTTGGTGCGTGGCGCGACGATAGCTCCGGTCCGATGCAGGTCGTCTCCGGCCCAATCGGGCGCGAGCGAGTCCACTACGAAGCGCCAAAAGCGTCTCGACTGGAATCAGAAATGGCGGCCTTCCTGAAATGGTTCGGCGAAGACACCTCGCACGATCCGGTGCTCAAGGCCGCTCTAGCGCATCTATGGTTTGTCACCATCCACCCGTTTGACGATGGAAACCGGCGGATGGCGCGCGCCATAGCGGATATGGCGTTGGCGTGGTCCGAGCAAAGCCCGCAGCGCTTCTACAGCATGTCCGCGCAAATCTGTCTGGAGCGCAAAGCCTATTACGGTCTTCTGGAGGCCACGCAGAAGGGCGATCTGGATATCACCGCCTGGCTGGACTGGTTTTTGGAATGTCTAGACCGCGCAATCGAAGGGGCGGAGCAGACGCTCTCAGGTGTCATTCAAAAGGCGCGTTTTTGGGAAATGTTCAAGGAGCACTCGCTCAATGAGCGTCAGCGAAAAGTTATCAATCGGCTGCTGGATGGATTTGAAGGCAAGATGACATCATCCAAATGGGCGACGCTCACAAAGTCCTCTCCAGATACCGCGTTGCGCGACATCAACGACCTTATCAACCGGGGCATACTCGTGCGCGAGCCGGGCGGCGGTCGAAGCACGAGCTATGCGCTAACCTCCATCGGCTAGCCCTTCCTTTGGCAAACGCATCAAAAGTAAGTCGTGGCGTGCCTTCACAGTTCTGCACCGTGTTCTTTGCTTGTTACTCTAAGGAAGAGTAATAAAATCTCTAGTTGAGACGTATTCATGCACGACCGCACCATCTGGGTCCAGCCCCAAAACGGGTTCCTGTCGATGGGGCCTTGAATTCGTATATCCTCTTTCTTTCCCTGCCGTCCATGAGCCTTGGCCTCTGCCGTGATCGCACCGGCTTTTCCGATGACCGCCGCCGTCCTGTGGCCAGATTTGGGGAATAGGAGCATACGGGGCATGCTGAGATCGTCTCGTTACTGTCAGCACCGATGGTATAAAACCTCAAAACACCGAAATAGAAAGTCCTCTGAACACCGGTCACCATGTCTGGGGTTGTAAAGGTTTCTGTGTAATTGATTCTGCGGGCATGTTGTCGGCGCTCGATCTCCCAATAAGACCGCAAACTGATTGAGGGCCCGTTTCCACTCCG
>JBDIVP010000195.1:0-6748 GCA_039794325.1 Candidatus Inrsubterrania sp. | reverse complement strand
ACATCGCTCACGAGAAGGTCCCGCTTGTGATACCCCATTTTTTCCATCACGTTGTAGTAGACGGTCTGGCATCCGCTGCTCAGCAGAAGGGCAATCATGCTGGTGAGGAGCAGAAAGCGTGTGGACGGGAGAAAGGCGCGATCGGAAGCAATCCTGTTCATAGGGCGGTCCTGTTCACGTTAAAAAAGAAAAGAGGATGATCATGTCACGTTCTGTGTGGGGGTCATGACGGTTGCAAAGCTTTTTCCAGCGTACCTCTCAACGCATCCCCACCTTGATTCTGGACGAAAGACAACACAATAGGAATGAATTTGCCTACCATGTCCGTACTCAATCCAAGTTGAGAAAACCCCCCTGCCAGTTGGGCCAGGTTTCCAATGCCTTCCATTTTCCCTCCCAGGCCTCCCAGGGCGGAAGCCGCACTCCCTAGGGCTCCCATCAACCCTCCTCCGGCTCCGGGTTCGGGCGCGGCGTTCATCAGTTTGGTGATATCCGGAATGGCAGTGGTGAGTTGTTGAAACTCTCCGCTTCCCAGTTTGTCCTTGGCCAGGTTGAATAATAAGCCTGCTCCTCCTTTGGCTTGCCCCTCATTGATACCCAGATTGCTGACCAGTTGTTGAATCAATTCCATGACCCCCTCCTGGAAAAAAATTATGGAAAATCGGATAACGTTGGTGGACAGCTCGTTGGCTGATCGTGTCCGTGAAATCGGCTCCTCCGGCGAACCGCCGGTTGGCTGTATGCTCCAGAATACGGGAAATGCGTGAAAAAGGAAAATGGGGCATTAGCGAGTCCGAGCGGGCGCCGTTTACAACCAGGCGGGAGTCTGGCTGGACTCCGATTCGACCCAATAGGGCAGCCAGGCCAACGTGACCCATGTGTTGGAAATCTGGGATTTTTTAGGCCGTATCGTCAGGTGCTCTAAGGGGAGGGTGTTCACGTCCCACTTGGTGGCTAATGCATGAATCTCCTGCTGGAGTTGAGCATCCAATTCGGCCAGTCGTTGTTGGAGGGCCTCAACATTCTCTTCGGCCCGGCCCACATCCTGTTGCCCCTTGATGGTGCGGCCCAGCCCCCGGATGGTGGTTGTCGCCTTGCCGACTGACGCGCTCGACACCGCCTTCCGTCCCAGAAAGGCCGAAAGCACCGTGGCGCCAAAAGAAATCGCCGTTTGCAGTTTGTGTTGCTGAGCCTGTTCCGTTTGCCGTTGGACGGCTTGTGCGGCACGCCGGATGCGTTCTTCCAGCGTGGCGGCCTTGGCGGCATATTTTTTTCGCAAGGCCTCGGTTTCCTCGTCACGTTTTTCCCGGGCCAGTTGTTCAAGGCGGAGTCGAAAATCCCGTTCCGGTTCATAAGGCTCGGACGCCAACCCCAGCGCGGTATTCCGGAACATGTCCAGGGTTTGCGTGCGATAGACCCACTCTGCAAAATCCTTTTCCCATGCCTTATAGAATTTGGCTTGGACGGCGGCAGGCGGGAGATCCTCGAAATGGGCCCCGCCGGCCGGACGGGTGTCCAAGTCGGCGGGAGACAGATCGGGCGTCTCGGCCTGATCCCACTGAACCGGAGACGGATTGTCGAGGAGAGGGACCAGCGCATGGACTTCACGGATTTCATCCAGTTTGGTCTTGGCATCCTGATAATGAATCGAGGCGGCTCCATAGAACTGCGGGCGATAGAGGAGGGAGGCTCCGTGCGGTTTGCTTGCGCGAATCGGGACGAAATGTTGCGGAATGCCGGGAGGCAGTACCGGTGGATGGGTGGGCAGGCCGCCGACCGCTTTGACCGTGGTGGAAGGGGCTGCAGTCACAGGTCGAAGGGGGGAAAGTTCCGCGGATATGTCGGCTTTGATGGGGTCCATTAACTGTTGGATTTGGTTTCGGGTTAATGGGCCACGCAAATAGGACAAGGCCCATCGGGTTTCGAAGACTTCCGGCTTATCGTCATGGACATTATTCATGAGAAAGATGCGGGCACCTAATCCCGAAATGAGTTGTTCCATGGCGCGGCGGTGAAAGCCTCCTTGACTGTTGGCCGCGGCTCCTTCAAGGCCGTCCAGGACACGAGCCATGTCCCGCTCGGTTTGCAATCGTCCGATAAACCAGGTGCCGGTGTTTCCCAGCCCTTTGTAATCCAGGTCCACGGGGTTTTGCGTGGCCAGGACCACCCCCAATCCGAAGGCCCTGGCCTGCTTGAGCATGGTCAGCATGGGGGCTTTGGACGGCGGGTTTTTAATGGGCGGGAAAAAGCCGAACACTTCGTCCATATATAGGAGCGCGCGAAGGCTGGTCGTGCCGGACTGCATGCGCATCCACCCCACCATTTGGGTCAGCAGCAGGCTCACAAAAAACATGCGTTGCGTGTCATTGAGATGCGCGATGGAAAAAATGGCGATACGGGGTTTGCCCGTTGGAGAATGCAGTATGCGGTCGATATCCAACGGATACCCTTCCAGCCAGGTGGAAAAGCCCGGGGCTCCCAACAAATTGTTGAACCTCATGGCCAGGCCGAACCGGTCTTTAGCCGGAAAGACCGATTCCAGGTCCATCACCCCCAATGTGGTAAACGGGGGGTGTTGAATCTGTTGAATGAGGACGATAAATGACAGGTCCTGCCCGGCTTCCCAAGCGGTCTTCAAGATATTTGAGACCAGAATGTGTTCGGGGCTTTGCATGGGATCGGCGTCGAGGCCGACGAGATGCAGCAGGCTGGTGACGGTTGTGGCGATGCGTTCGGACAGTAATTCCGCGTCGTTGAGGACGTTGGGAGGGGGCGCGGAAAAGGATTGAAGGATGGAGACGGGCAACCCGGCGGTGCTGCCGGGGGTATAGATGAGAAATTCCGCCGCTTCCCGCAGATGAGCGATTCTGGCGCCGTCCTGCCCCCAGGCAGCCAGCCCGGTTTTCCATTTTTCCGCCTCCTGTTCGGCAAAGGCCTCGGGAGTCAGATTCTTTTTCTTGGCGTCATCGGGGTTGATCCAGGGGAGAAAGTCCCGGCCTTGCAGATCGGGAAAGGTCAGGAGCAGATTGGCGATGTCACCTTTGGGGTCGATGACGATGGCGGGAATGCCGTCGATGGCGGCTTCTTCCAAGAGACCAATGCACAACCCTGTTTTGCCGCTTCCCGTCATGCCCACGCAGACGGCATGGGTGACGAGATCTTTTGAGTCGTACAGCAGCCAGCCGGGTTTGGGCGATTTGGTGGCGGGGTCATAGGGCCGTCCAAGATAAAACACACCCAGTTTTTCAAAATCCGACATCGTGGTCCACTCCTTTTGTCAGTCAGCACGGAATGGCACTATTGTATAGAATGCCAGTGAGAAAGAAAGGGCCTCGGGTGAAAAATCCCGGTACCCTTCCGCCCCGCTGGTTCCCGACTTGACATCCTGCCCCCGTTGACCAAGAATCCCTGGATTCCATTTCAATAACTTTATGCATGGACGCGGATGAGTTGGGGGAACCCGGAAACGTCGGTGTCCAGCGAAGGAGAAACCCATGTCCGTGACCAACACCCAATCCGGCACGAATGTGCAGGAGATTGCCGACGGCATGTACCGCATCAACACACCGGTCATGATCGAAGGGGCCGGCGGCTTTTCATTCAATCAATACCTGATCGTGGATGACGAACCCCTGCTCTTTCATACCGGTCCGCGAAAAATGTTTCCATTGGTGCGGGAAGCCGTGGCGACTGTCTTGTCCGTCGAAAAACTGCGGTACATTTCGTTGTCGCATGTGGAGGCCGATGAATGCGGCTCCCTCAACGAATGGTTGGCCGTTGCCCCCCAGGCTGTGCCGTTGTGCGGCACCGTGGCGGCCATGGTTTCGATCGGGGACATGGCCGACCGGCCCCCGCGCCCGCTGGCCGATGGGGAGCGGCTGACCTTGGGCCGCCATACCGTGCGGTGGTATGACACGCCGCATCTGCCGCATGCCTGGGAATGCGGGATGCTGTATGAAGAGCAAACGAAAACCTTGTTATGTGGAGACCTGTTTACACAAGGCGGAGCGGATTTGCCCGCCGTGACCGAAGCGGACATTCTTGCTCCCAGCGAAGCCTTCCGCCGCCAGATGGATTATTTTTCCCACGGCAAACAGACGGGAGCCTTGCTGGAAAAGTTGGCCTCGACCAATCCCACCACACTGGCCTGTATGCATGGCAGTGCCTGGCGCGGGGATGGGGCGGCCTTGCTGCGCGCGCTGGGGGAGGCGCTGAAATCCAACGGAGGGTGAAGTGCAGACGATTTCCTGGGATGATTTTGCAAAAGTGGAGCTCCGGGTCGGGCGCATTGTTCGTGCCGATCCGTTTCCCGAAGCCCGGAAGCCGGCCTATCTCCTGCAGGTCGATTTCGGTCATGAGCTGGGGATCAAGAAATCCAGCGCCCAAATCACGCAGCTCTACACCCCGGATCAATTGGTGGGCAAACTGGTGTTGGCGGTGGTGAATTTTCCTGCCAAGCAAATCGGTCCCGTGAAATCCGAATGCCTTGTGACCGGCTTTCCCAACGATACAGGTGAAATAGCCTTGTGTGTGCCGGATCACCCGGTTCCCCTCGGCACCAAATTGATGTAGGCTAACTCAACAGGCTCCTGTCAGGCAGGAGGGTTCGTGTTCACACGGCGGACGCTGATTGTGGAAAAGGAGGGCCATCCCATCGCACAGCGAACCATCAACGGCGTCACCCTCGAATGTGTACGGGGAAATATCGCCAATCAACCCGGCATGGACGCCATCGTCAACGCCGCCAATGCGCACTTGCGTACGGGCGGAGGCGTAGCCGGAGCCATCCATCGGGCCGCCGGACCGGGGTTGGAGGAAGAAGGCCGGCCGCTCGCTCCCATTCGTCCGGGGCAGGCGGTCATCACGGGGGGGCACCAATTGCCCAACCGGTCCGTCATCCATTGCCTGGGACCCGTCTATGGGGAAGACGAACCGGCCGACAAACTGTTGGCCGATTGCTATGCCAATGCCCTTCGGCTGGCCGAACTGCACGGCCTTCGATCCATCGCCTTTCCGGCTATTTCGACCGGAGTCTTTGGCTATCCGATTGAAGCGGCCGCCCGGGTCGCGCTGACCACGGTTCTGCAAACCATTCCGCAATTGGCCACCCTCACGCATATTCGGTTTGTCCTCTTCAGCGACGACGATCAGCGCTTGTTCGCCCGAATTCTTGATGAGCTGACGGCATGAAGGTGGTTGCCCATGCAAACGGGAAGGGTGGCGGCTTGGCCCTCTTCACCGACCTGTACGAACTGACGATGCTTCAGGCGTATTTTGAGGAAGCGATGTTGGAGGAGGCCGTCTTCAGCCTGTTCGTGCGCCGCCTGCATCCGCGGCGGAATTTTCTGCTGGCCTGCGGCGTCGAGACCGTCCTGGAATTTCTGGAAACGGTCCGGTTCGAGGAAGACGATCTGGCCTACTTGGAATCCTTGCATCTGTTCTCGGATCGTTTCCTGCGCTGGCTGAAGGATTTTCGATTTACCGGCGAGGTGAATGCGGTGCCCGAAGGCACCCCGGTCTTCGCCAACGAACCCATTCTTGAAATTGTGGCCCCCATGCCGGAAGCCCAACTCATCGAAACGTTTGTCATGAATCAAGTTCATGTGCAGACCGTTCTGGCCACCAAGGCCGGTCGGGTGGTGACGGCAGCCGGGGGAAGGCCGGTGGTGGACTTCGGCGCCCGCCGGATGCATGGGATTGATGCGGCGCTCAAGGCCGCCAGAGCGTTTTGGATTGGCGGGGTGGCCTCCACGTCCAATGTGTTGGCGGGCAAACACTACGGCATTCCCGTGGCCGGGACCATGGCGCACAGTTACATCCAAGCGCACGAGAACGAAGCCGCCGCCTTTCGCCACTTCGCCAAAGTCTTTCCGAACACCACCCTGTTGGTGGACACCTATGACACGTTGGAGGGTATTCGCAAGGTCATCGCGTTGGCCCGGGCTCTTGGTGAGGAGTTTCACGTCAAGGCGGTGCGCCTTGATTCCGGAGATTTGCTGGAGCTGTCAATTGAGGCCCGGCGGTTGCTGAATGAGGCGGGGCTGAAACAGGTGGAAATTTTCGCCAGCGGAGGCCTCGATGAAGATGCGATTGCGGCCTTGTTGGCGGGTGGGGCTCCCATCGACGGGTTCGGGGTGGGGACCAGCATGGGGGTTTCGAGCGATGTGCCGGATCTGGATATCGCCTACAAGCTGTGTGAATACGCCGGGAAGGGACGGTTAAAACTGTCCACGGGCAAACCCGTGCTCCCCGGGCGCAAGCAAATATTCCGTGTGGCGGAAGGGGAAAGGGATGTGCGTGACATCATCGGCTGTGCCGATGAACAGCCGGTGGGCCGGCCGCTCTTGGTGCCGATGATGCGAAAAGGCAACCGTTTGCCTGCAGGGGCGGTCAATCTCATGCAGGCTCGGGCCTATGCCCGGGAGCAGATGGCCCGCTTGCCTGAGCGGGTGCGGGCGATATCCCCTGCCGATCCGCCTTATCCGGTGGAGGTCAGTCGAAAACTTGCCGATCTTCAACAGCACATTATTCGGGATCTGGCCGAGGAGGCACAGGGTTCCGGGTGATACATGAGGGGCAGCTTTCTGCTGATCACTTTGTCATTCCTGCGAAAGCGGGGATCTAGTGTCTCGTCTTAAAAGTTATGTTAATGCGCCCGCCGAAGAGCCTTCTTGATGATGTCGGCCGGCTCTTTGGTCCAGACGAACGGCGTGGGATTGACATTCCATCGGTCGATGTAGAGCCGAAT
>JBDIVP010000194.1:0-6752 GCA_039794325.1 Candidatus Inrsubterrania sp. | reverse complement strand
CCAACGCAAGAAAGGTTAGGCAGGGAGGGTATGCCGGATTATTTTCCCTTCGACCAGATAGACCACCAATTCCGCAATATTGGTGGCATGATCGGCAATCCGCTCAATATATTTCGAGATGAAGGATAACCGGATTGCCCGGGTAATGGTCTGGGGGTTTTCCATCATGAAAGAGAGCAATTCCCGAAAAATTTGTTCATTCAATTCGTCGACATGATCATCGTCCTTCAAGACTTTCCTCGCCAAGGCTGAATCGCCCCGCACAAAAGCATCAATGGCCTCTCCGACCATTTTGATGGCACGCTCCGCCATCAGAGGAATATCGATGTAGGGTTTGAGTTGCGGTTCCCGATTCAGTTCGAGCGCCCGTTCACAAATATTTTCGGCCAGATCGCTCATGCGTTCCAGTTCGGTGGAAATTTTCATGGCCGTCGTCACGAACCGGAGATCCCGGGCCGCCGGTTGAAACAAGGCCAGCAATTCCAGGCAGGTTTCATCAACATCCACATCCAGGGTGTTGACCTGACGATCGTTCTCGATCACCTGCCTGGCCAAATCATCCTTGCGCTCCACCAAAGAGGTTAAAGCCTGCCGGACTTGATTTTCGACGAGCGCCCCCATTCGCAACAGTTTCTGTTTGAGGTCCGTCAGTTCCTCGTCAAAATGTCGTGGCATGGTCATCCGGTCTCCTTCCTTCACCCTACTCAGCCGAATCGGCCGGTCACGTAATCTTCTGTCCGCTGATCGGCCGGATTGGTAAAAATCTTTTTGGTGTCATCATATTCGATCAGCTCCCCCAGAAGAAAGAACCCGGTATAATCCGACACGCGTCCGGCCTGCTGCATATTGTGGGTCACGATCACGACGGTCAGTTGTTCCTTCAGGGTGTGCAACAATTCCTCAATCCGACCAGTAGAGATCGGGTCCAACGCCGAGCACGGTTCATCCATCAGCAGGACCTCGGGATTGACCGCCAACGCCCGGGCAATACACAGCCGTTGTTGTTGCCCCCCGGACAGGCTTAATGCCGAGGCATGCAGGCGGTCCTTCACCTCTTCCCATAATCCGGCGCCATGCAGACTATTTTCAACCACTTCATCGAGTTTGGCCCGTTTGCGAATATGGTGGAGTTGGGGTCCGTAAGCCACATTCTGGTAAATCGACTTTGGAAACGGATTCACCTTTTGAAAGACCATACCCACGCGGGTCCGCAGATCGGTGACATCCACCAGGGGACTGTAGATATCCTGGCCGTCCAACAAAATTCGGCCTTCCACTCTGGCCCCTTCCACCAAATCGTTCAGCCGGTTAAAACAGCGAAGAAAGGTGGACTTCCCGCATCCGGAGGGCCCGATGAAGGCCGTCACCTTATTGGCGGGAATTTTCATATTGACATTTTTCAAGGCCCGGATCGCCCCATAATAGAAATTCATGTCTTCAATCGACAGTTTGGTGGGTTGTTGGGTGAGAGTATAAGACATCGCAGGCTTGTCGTGAGGGGCAGTTGTAGCGTCTTTATCAAACTTTTGAGCGGCCAGTGTCAAGGGAGCCGTCACCGGTCGCTCCATTCAGACGGCGGAACCGGCGTACCGCTTTCGCATCCGGGTGCGCAAGGCAATAGCCGCCATATTTAAGAAAATTACCACCAGCACCAGAATAAGGGTCGTCACATATACCATGGGCTTTGCCGCCTCCACGTTGGGAGATTGAAATCCCACGTCATAAATATGAAAGCCCAAATGCATGAATTTTCTATCCAGGTGCAAAAAAGGGAAGAAGGAATCGACCGGTAGAGCGGGAGCCAATTTGACGACTCCCGTCAACATGAGCGGGGCCACTTCCCCGGTGGCACGGGAGACGGCCAGAATCAGACCCGTTAAAATCCCCGGCATGGCACACGGGATCACTACACGAACCAGCGATTCCAGCTTCGTGGCTCCTAATCCCAAGGATCCCTCGCGATATTCTCTGGGAACGGCCGATAAGCCTTCTTCGGTGGCCACAATGACCACCGGCACCGTCATGAGCGCCAATGTCAGGGATGCCCACAGAATGCCTCCCGTCCCAAAGGTCGGATTCGGCAAGGCTTCAGAAAAAAAGAACTGATCGATGGTTCCCCCGACGGTATAGACAAAAAATCCCAACCCGAATACCCCGAAGACAATCGACGGCACCCCCGCCAGATTATTTACGGCAATGCGGATCATGCGGGTCACCCAGCCCTGTCTCGCATACTCCTTGAGATACACGGCTGCCAGGACACCGAACGGCACCACCGCCACACTCATAATCAAGACCATCATGACGGTTCCGAAGATGGCCGGGAAAATGCCTCCTTCCGTATTGGCTTCCCGCGGCTCCTCACTCAACACGGTCCAAAAATTCCGGACATACAGCTTCATCTTCTCGAGCACACTCATCCCGTTCGGAACCCAAACGGTGATCAGCGTTCCCACGGGCAAGGTCTTTTCCCGTCCATCGGCATCCGCCAACGTCACCCAATACCGGTTCAGTTCCTCAGCCAACCGGACAAGTTGCCGATTGGTCATTTCATAGGAGACTTCGGCTTCCTGCATGTGCTGCCGGATGGCGTCCCCTTCAGGGGATTCCAAGCGTCCCTGAAGTTCCAATGAACGCAGTTTCAAGCGCGCCTGCTCAATCTGATGATTGATGGCTCCCATTTCGCTCCGCTCAAGGCGATGCATGTCGTGCTGAAGGGCATTGGTTTTCTCCAGCAGGGCGATCAAAGCCGGAAGGCCTTCTTGATGCCCGGAAGCCAACCGCATGTCCCCGTCACGGACTTCGCTCACCCATCCGTAAAAATTGCCCCATTCTCTCCGTTCAAATGCCGCAACATCCTCAGGGTAAGCCTGCGAGACGATATCTTCTTCCTTCACCCAAGTGAAATCCAAGCCATACAGGTCCCGATTGCCGACCTTTAACTGAATCCGGCGTTTCCCCTCAGGCTGTCCGGCGGTTTCGGAGCCGGGAATCACCTCGGAGGCCACCACCTCCCCGAGTATCATTTTGCCGTCCGCCAAGGTGTATTGCACCAGGTCCTTCGGCCAGAAGTAACCCATCCCATTGATGAGAATTAATAGCAGCAGCCCGCCGATCATCAGCAGTGAAAGGGCCAACGCCCCGCCACAGAGCCAGATAAACAGCGACCCTGATTTCAAAAATGCCCGGAGGAATGATGAGTCGTCCATGAATATTAATATTGCGAGTATTTTCCGCGGAGCCGTTGCCGGATCAGTTCAGCCATGGTGTTGATACAAAAGGTGAATCCGAACAATATCAATCCTGACAGGAACAAGACTCTGTACAAGGTGCCGCCATGAGGCGCTTCGGGCATTTCCACGGCAATATTAGCCGACAAGGTTCGAAACCCGTTGAACATGCTCCAATCCAGAATGGGCGTATTTCCGGTGGCCATCAGCACGATCATGGTTTCACCGACGGCTCTCCCGAATCCGATCATCAAGGCTGAGAAAATTCCGGGACTGGCCGATACGATGACCAATCGCACCAGCGTTTGCCATCGGGTTGCCCCAAGCGCCAAGGATCCGGCGATCAAATGCCGGGGGACATTGGAAAGGGAATCCTCTGAAATGCTGAAGATAATCGGAATGACGGCAAAACCCATAGCAAAACTGATCACCATGGCATTCCGCTGGTCATAGACCAGGCCCCAACGATCGGAAAGCCACCATTTATAATCGCCGCCGAACAGCACGGACTCGAAAAAGGCATTGAACACCAGACACCCGGCCACTGTCATGACAATGACCAGCATCATCACCATTAAATCCATGCCGTACCGATCCAAGGATCGCCAGGATTTGGGAAGACCCTGCCAACCCAGACAGGTCATGCCGATCACAACCGGCAGTAGACCGACGATAGCCACCATGGCGGGAAAAATATCTTCCAACAGGGGGGCAAACCACAGACCGGCCAAAAATCCCAAGACAACGGAAGGTAACGCGGCCATGATCTCAATGGCAGGTTTGACGATGGAACGCAAGCGGGCATGCATAAACATGGCGGTGTATACCGCCCCCATCACCGCCAACGGAACGGCGAGAATCATGGCATACATGGTCCCTTTCAGCGTCCCGAAAATCAGCGGAATGAGACCGAGTTTCGGCTCAAATTCGTCCGCCCCGCTGGATGACTGCCAAATATGCTCCGGAGCATCATATCCTTCGTACAGAACAGGGAAGAACAATGACCGGAACGTCACTTCCGGGTGCGGATTGTCAATGGCCCACACACGTACCCGCCCCCCACTTCCCAACCAGACGGCCCCATCCGCTTTGGGAGAAAACCGGAGCCCCGCCGTCTCCTGACCGGCAGGAGAAAACTCCAGAAGCGTTTGCCCTGTCGTCGCATGATGCACATGCACCGCCCCGAGATGATCCGCCGTCATAAATCCCTTGTCCCGTTGAGACCAGGAAATCATTTTCACCGGACTCCGGTGGGGCATGAATGACCGGATTTTCCGGAATGGGATATCCGTCTCGGCAGGCCCGGCTTCCTGGGGCGCCCACGTCGTCACCCGGCCGGACTCCGTACCGACTATCAAGGTACGCTCACCCAATAAATAACCAAGCGCCGTCACCGGATCAGGGGAATCGGATACCGAAACCTTCCGCACGGGACTTTCGGAGTCTTCTTGAAGATCCCATGACACCAGTTCACCGCTTTGCGTCCCGGCTACCAGCCGTTTGCCCAGATGATCCAGAAGGATCTGATTGATGCCCATTTGAGGCGGGACCACCCAATGACGTTGCGTGACCGTGATTTCATCGGAAAATGCGAATTCCCCGGGCTCCTCCACCGACGTCAACCACAGCCTTCCTGCTGTCGTCAACGCGGCAATGGTTTGTTGACGATCATTTTGCGTATGGGCATGCCACACGAGTTCCTCGCCGGCAGGGACGATCCGTAAGGATTCATGAACCTTGACCTCGGGCACGATCCGCCGGCGATTCTCCTGAAAAACAGATTGAAATTTCACCTCTACGGGGACGACGAGCCCCTCCCGCGTGGCGACGGACATGACATACCCTTTTTGCCCCACCCAAACCGAAGACTGAACCGTGCCGGGTATTTCCAGTTGCGCTCCCGCCTCAACAAGGGGGTTCCCCTCCGGCATGGTAAAAAAATTGATCTGATTGCCTTCCAGAACAAACAGGACTTCTTGATACCCATCCATTCCGACCAGAGTGACGGAAGGTAAATCCCTTTTGGGAACCTCCACCATCCACTCGGCCAGCTGCTCGGCATCGGCCGCCCGGAACAAAGGTACCACCTCCCAAAGCAAATAGAGGAAAATCGCCAGAACACTGACAATCGTGGCAATCCCCCCGATCCAGACCACCCCACGACCACCCGCATCCAGCCAATGGCGGAGGCGGCGATGAAACGTTCCACGTCGTATTCGATGATGCGTCTGATCCGAAACAGCGATATCCGGACCGGTAGGAGGAGGACCACCCATGAAGTTAGTTCACAATCATTGATGTTGCAATGGCAGAAGAGGCCACAGACAGGATGAAATCCGGAAATCTCTAACGAAGATGCGCCAACTGTTTTTCAATGATGGCGGAACGTATCGGGTAATAGCCGTCTTTGATGACCACCCGTTGTCCCTCGCGGCTATACACGTATTTCAAAAACTCTCTGACAATGGGGGAAAGGGGCTGGTTGGGAACTTTATGAATATAAATAAACAGGAACCGGGATAAGGGGTATGCCCCTTTGGAAGCATTCTCAAAAGAGGGATCCACGAAGGCTTCTCCTTCTTTCATTGCCAGTGGGAGCAACCGGACGCCGGACGTGCGGTATCCCACCCCACTGTAACCGATACCAAACCGGTCACCGGTGATACCCTGGACAACCGAGGCCGAACCGGGCTGTTCCTTGACTTCATCCTTGTAATCACCTCCCTGCAGGGCCCGATCCTTGAAAAAGCCATAGGTCCCCGAGGCCGAATTCCGGCCGTATAAACTGATGGACCCCCTCGACAATCCTCCGTTCACCCCAAGTTGCCCCCAGGTTTTGATATCCTCCTTGGCCCCTAACCGGCGAGTTTTGGAAAAGATAGCATCGACCTGAGGCAAAGACAGACCGGGAATGGGATTATCCTGGTTGACATACACGCCCAAAGCATCGATTGCGACAGGAAACGCCGCCGGCTTATAGCCATATTTCGCCTCGAACCCGTCCATCTCCTTCCCCTTCATTTTTCGTGACATGGGCCCGAGTTGTGCCGTCCCCTCGATGAGTGCAGGAGGGGCCGTACTGGATCCTTTCCCCTCAATCTGAATTTTCACGTTGGGATATTGTTTCCGGAATCCTTCCGCCCAGAGCGTCATCAAATTATTCAGCGTATCCGACCCAATGCTGTTCAGATTCCCGGAGACCCCACTCACTTTTACATACGACTTCCATTCGGGATCTTCCATAGATTCCTCGGCCCAACCGGCACTCCCCACGAGAAGCCCGCCGAATACGGCCCACACCAGCACCCACACCCTCATCATCTGTGTATGTTTACGTGTTTTCATAAACGAATCAGCTCCTTCATACATAATATGCTTCATCATAGAAAAATAACAGGCTCATCTCCAAAGTGAGTGGGTGATTCTGGAGGGTTTTTCATATGGGTTTGAGCATACAGGTCAAGACTTTCAAGCGGAGATACTCCTCATCGCGTAACCCGTAGGCTCTTCGTTGAATGACGC
>JBDIVP010000193.1:0-6756 GCA_039794325.1 Candidatus Inrsubterrania sp. | reverse complement strand
AGGCCGCCAAGGCGACCTTGGCTTTGAAGGCCGCAGAATACTGATTTCGTGTTTTGCTCATCTCTTTCCTCCTTTGAGTCAGAGATCATAGCGTAACTGGCTGTCCAATTTCTTAGGACCATCTCTGTTAACCTCTAATAGCCCTACAAAAATGGCTAAAAAGGTCAGTAGCAACCCGATTCCTGTCACGATTCCGGGGAAACTAGAGTAGAAGGAAAGATTGATTCGTTGATTGATCAGATTGTCTTCCGTGAAAAATTCTTCTACAGGACGTGTGTTATAAACCCTCATTCTTCCTGGGGAGTCCTCAGTAACGAGGACCGTTTCCCGAAATTCTTCCCAGGTTTGTGTCAGTGGCTCTATTTTACCGAAGTGCCCGTCTAAAAGGTTAAGACCTTCAGCACCCAGAACTGGTTGCTGACGCCGAAGGTTTTCGAACTCCGCTGTAATCCCTGCGACGGGTTTTCTAACCCTCCAATCCTGTGTAAACATTCTTATCAAGACGACAAGAGTTAAAAGGATAATGCCAGCTGAACCAACCCAACTTATCCCAGGTGCGGCAACAAGTCCTATGGGATTGGCATCGGTGAAGGGATGTAGAATTAGATCAATCGTCGTACTCATGGTTAGAGCGCTCAATTAGGTGTGGTTGCACTTCCCTCCACTTGGCCCAAAAAAGTCTTTTATCATAAGAATAGGTTTTTCTTACTCTAACGCCTTTGGTTTGATTGATATTTTACCCGCCGCAGCTTTAAATTCAAATCCTTGTTTCCGCCTGGCTTCCCTTGCCCAGCTTTCTTCGATGATTTTGACTAACTCATCCGAAATGTCGAGACACCATCGATCATTCCACCTGTCTTCGAACCATTTTGCGAGTTTGGCACACGCATCGTGATCCAACACATCCACATTGAGTTCGCCTTGTTGGGAGAGGCCGGATAACGTCAAATTGCTGCTTCCAAGGTATCCGACAGTCGGGTTGATCGGATCCGGCCTGAATAACAAATAGAGCTTGGCATGGAGTGGATGCCGAAGGAAAAGTTTTACGACAACCTGTTTAGCTTTGATCTGTGCAGCGAGCCGTCTGAGTCCGGCCTCGTCGGCATTGGTGGGAATGCCCAGGGTCAACTGGTGGCGAAATTCTTCCGCTAATTTCTTTTTGAGACGTAGAGCTTCCGCATTATCAATCGAAGCTTCCTGCTGCAGGAGGGAAAACCCGCTGCGCAACACTTCTTGGGGAAGCCGTTGCATACCTACCAGCAATCGGCAACAACCGGCTTCCCCGCCTGGCCATTTTTCGATGTACGAATCTAATTGTTTCCATCCACGAAGGTTGAAATATCCCACGCAGAAATCGGCACGGTCGGCCACTTCCAGCGTTTGGCACAACGCCGGAAGCAGGGGTTGTTCAATATTGTCAAAGATTCTCGGCATGACCGCTGAAGCGTAGGGTAGTCGATTCAGCTAAAAGACACAAGAAAGAAAAACGGGGCAAGGTTAGGCATCTCACCACGACATTTCAATATCGCTGAACCTAAGGGGTTGTTCGGCCTGAATCCAGCAATTGTTGAATCTGGTCCAGGACGGTGCTTTTCCCTTCTCCGGAATGGGCGGATAAAAGTATCGGGTCACGAGAGAGGTTTAACTCCTTTCGCAGGTCCCGAATCGCGGCGGCTCGATTCCCACGGGTGATTTTGTCGGCTTTAGTCGCCACAACAACATAGGGAATGTGCAGGTGTTCCAACCAATCCCGCATATGGCGATCCTGCTCCTGGACTCTTCGCACATCCACCAACAGAACCACGCCCCGTAGAGTCGACCGGGTGTGGAAATATTGTTCGATGAGCGGAATCCACTGCTCTCTGATATGTTCGGGAACTTTGGCAAAGCCATAACCCGGAAGATCCACCAATCCGAAGTCCCCCCGGCTGCTTTTGACCTTGTAAAAATTGATGGTTTGGGTTTTGCCGGGCACTTTGCCGACTTTGGCCAACCCTTGGCGGTTCAACAGGCAGTTGATCGCCGAAGATTTGCCGACGTTGGACCGGCCGACCATGGCAATCTCCGGCAATCGGCCTTTGGGAAATTGGCCGACAGTACCGCAGCATTGATGAAATTCGGCTGAGTGGATGCGGAAGGCCGGCATGAATTCTCCTATGACAGGTCAGGCGTTTCCGATTGGGGTTTTATGAATCCCGTCTGGAAGTTTTCAAAGCCCGGTCGATTTCACGTTTGGCTTCCCGTTGCTTGATGGTTTCCCGGCGGTCATAAGATTTTTTCCCCCGTGCCAGCGCCAGCTCCACTTTCACCTTCCCCCTGGCATTAAAATACATCCGGAGCGGTACCAGAGTCAGGCCTTTTTGCTGCACTTTTCCGATGAGCCGCTCGATTTCTTTCTTATGAAGGAGAAGTTTTCGTGGTCGAAGCGGTTCATGATTCATCTGGTTGCCATGACTATAGGTCCCGATGTGACAGTTGTGTAGGGTCACCTCACCTTGATGAATGGCGGCATAACTGTCCCGCAGGTTGAGCCGGCCCTCCCGCAGGGCTTTGACCTCCGTCCCCAACAAGGCGATTCCCGCTTCGATCTTAGCTTCCACATGATAATCGTGGAAGGCTTTCCTGTTGGAACCGATTTGTTTACCCGATTCTTCGGTTTTGGCTTTCGTCATGTTTGCTCTACTTGCTCCGACGGACCGTAACTTCTAGAATATCGAAATTGTGGGAAACTTTGAGTCCATTCAGGTTCTTATCCAGGATTTTTCCAAGGGGCACTCCCTGGGACAAAAACTCCTGGAAACCCGTTTAAAAGACCAATGGCCTTCGATTGTAGGCCAGACTATCGCAAAACATTCCTCCCCCGATAGTATTCGTTTCCATAAATTGTACCTGGTGGCAGAGAACTCGGTCTGGCTTCAACAGTTGGTGTTTTTAAAACCGACCATCCTTCAAACCCTGCAAACCCTCATGCCGGAGCTATCCCTGATGGACATCGTGCTCCGCCTGGGGACGCTTCCTTTTTCCATGCCAAAACATCCTGAGGTCATCGAAAACCCGCTTCCCATCCCCTCGTCCGAGCATCTCGCTCTGGCAGAACAATTGGCCAAACGGGTCGCCGATCCTCAATTACGGGAGGCCATCAGTCTCACCATCGCCAAGAGCCTCTCCGACACGGCCGGAACCTCACAATAAGCAGGAATGACCACGGTCCGTGTTACGGTTCACCGAACAGCCATTGGACCGTATGCCCGGACTGGTCCCCGGATTGTCCAGAGTAGCCTCCCAGCCACCCGGCCTGTCCCTCGGCAGTCAATCGGTACCCCCCGCGAATGGCCTTTTCATAATCAGTGACAAATGATTCCCCGGATCCGGGGTGCTTGGCTTTCAAATACCGATCCAGCATATCCGGCTCCGCCCATCCGGCATCGGAGAAGATAAGGACGAGGAGGCGTTGATACCGGCCTTGCGGATCGTCGGGAGTGGTGGGCCGGATTTTCATGGGGCCAAAATCACGGGAGGTTTTCCCCACCTGGCCGAACCGGCGAACCAGACTTTCAATTTCCGGATCGCTGGTCCACGCAGGAAGGTGCACCGCAACCACGGTCCCCTGTTGGGCGCCGATACTATAGGGAGGGATCGTTCGGTCCGGGCGTGAAAGAAACATTCCCAACCCGATCAGGCAAAAGGCTCCGATCAGGATACCCAACCCGACTTTGACCACAGGATCGAGGGGTTTTTTGGCAGGCTTCATACGACCAAGGTGGCATCAAGGCACACCTTTCATCATCAAGGGAAAAAGAAAGGGTTGGTCTTGTCCCTTCCCCTTTCCCGCTTTTTGGGATTAAGGATTTGAATCTTCTACGATGGCAGAGGGGGATTCGTCATCCTGATCCACGGGACCGGACGGGGGTTCTTCTTCATCGCTTTCCGCCAACTTGGCTACACCGACAATACGATCGCTCTCCGGCAGATCCATCAAACGCACTCCTTGGGCATTTCTCCCGATTTCACGAATATCCCCGATTTTGGTTCGAAGGATCATGCCCTCCGCCGAAATCAACATGATCTCATCCGTGTCCCACACCTGATGAAAGGAAATGGCCGGACCGTTTTTATCGGTCACTTTCACACTGATCACCCCTTTGCCGGCTCGCGATTGCACTCGATATTCCTCAACCGGGGTACGTTTGCCATACCCCCGTTCGGTCACGGTCAATATTGACGACCCCGAATCAGTGGTGATGGTCACCATGCCGATGACCACATTTTCTTCCTCCAGAGTAATTCCACGGACGCCCCTGGCCGTCCGGCCCACCGGACGGACGTCCTCTTCCCGAAACCGGATAACGATCCCCATGCGGGTTCCCAGAAGGATTTCCCGGGTCCCATCCGTCATATCCACGCCGATTAGGCGATCGCCCTCTTCCAAAGTCAACGCAATGATTCCTCCCTGCCGGGGATTGCTGAAAGCCGACAATTCGGTCTTTTTGATATAGCCCTTCTGGGTGGCCATGACCACATAATGATTTTCGGTGAACGTCCGCACGGTCAACGTCGCGGTCACCCGTTCACCTGTATTTAAGGCCAGCAAATTCACGATGGCCTTGCCTTTACTGGCCCGCCCCACGTCCGGCAACTCATAGACCTTGAGCCAATACACTTTTCCCGCATCGGTGAACACCAGGAGGTAGTCGTGGGTCGAGGCCGTGAAAATCTGCTCCACGAAGTCCTCCTCCTTCACGCCCATCCCCACCTTGCCTTTGCCGCCACGACGCTGCGCCCGATACAGGGACACCGAATTGCGTTTTACGTAACCTGCACGGGTGATCGTGACCACGACTTCTTCCTCGGCAATCAGGTCTTCCATTTGAAGATCGGCTACCGCCGGAATAATCTGGGTCTTCCGGTCATCGGAATACCGATCCTTGACCTCCACCAATTCATCTTTCACGATCTGGCGGACCATGGCATCCGAACCCAGGACCGTTCGCAGGTGGGCGATGCGGGCCAGCAATTCGTTATATTCCTGCTGAAGCTTGTCCTGTTCCAACTGGGTCAGCCGTTGCAGGCGCATATCCAAAATGGCATTGGCTTGAATCTCGCTCAGGGCGAATTGTTCCATCAGGCCCTGCCGGGCGGTATCGGGGGAGGCCGCGCCGCGGATCAGCGCAATGACGGCATCCAGCGAATCCAGGGCCCGCCTCAAGCCCTCAAGAATATGGGCCCGTTCTTCCGCTTTCCGCAAATCGTAGGCGGTGCGGCGAACGACCACTTCCTTTCGATGAGCAATAAAGGCTTCAAGAATTTGTTTGAGGTTCAACACTTCGGGGCGGTTGCCGACCAGCGCCAGCATGATGACTCCGAAGGTGGTTTGCATGTGGGTGTGCTTATACAACTGGTTCAACACCACGGAGGGGTTTTCATTGCGTTTCAACTCAATGACGATCCGTAACCCCTCCCGATCCGATTCATCCCGGAGATCGGAGATGCCTTCCAATCGTTTTTCATGGATGAGATCGGCGATTTTTTCGATTAGCTTGGCTTTGTTGACCTGATAGGGCAGTTCCGTCACCACGATCCGGCCCCGATCCGTCCGTTCGTCCACTTCAATCTCGGATTTTGCCCGGAGAGTCAATAGACCACGCCCGGTTTCATAAGCTTCCTTGATTCCCTGTGTGCCATAAATATACCCGGCCGTGGGGAAATCCGGTCCCGGAATGTGGGCCGTCAAATCCTGCACGGTCAGTTCCGGTTGATCGATCAAGGCGATAAGAGCCGAGACCACCTCCCCCAGATTGTGGGTGGGAATATTCGTGGCATAACCCACGGCGATTCCCCCGGCCCCATTCACCAAAAGGTTGGGAATTCTGGCCGGAAGCACAACGGGTTCCTGGGAGGACTCATCGTAATTGGGGACAAAGTCCACGGTTTCCCGGTCGATATCCACCAGCATCTCTTCGGCCAATTTAGTAAGCCGAGCCTCGGTGTACCGCATAGCCGCCGGCGGATCGCCATCGACCGATCCGTAATTTCCCTGCCCGTCGATGAGCGGATAGCGCATATTGAAATCCTGCGCCATTCGGACCAAGGTATCGTAGATCGCGGAATCGCCATGGGGATGGTAATTCCCCATGATTTCCCCGACGATTTTGGCCGATTTCCGATAGGGCCTGGCTGCTCCCAAACCCATCTCGTTCATGCCATGGAGAATACGGCGGTGCACGGGTTTCAACCCGTCACGCACGTCGGGCAGGGCCCGGCCCACAATGACACTCATGGCATAGTCCAGGTAGGACAGACGCATTTCATCTTCGATGGCGACTTGGAGGAGACGTGCTTCAGGTGACATGGTTCAGCGTTGGCCCTTACACATCCAGGTTTCGTACTTCCAGGGCATGTTGTTGAATAAAATTACGGCGGGGCTCCACTTCATCCCCCATCAGGATGGTAAAGATTTCATCCACCCCGGTCATGTCTTCCAGGGTGACCTGCAGGAGACTTCGGCTTTCAGGATTCATGGTCGTTTCCCACAATTGATCGGGATTCATTTCTCCGAGTCCTTTATACCGTTGGATCGACATGCCTTTTTTCCCGGACTCAAGAATATCCTGTAACAGATCTTTACTGGTGGCACATTCCCATTGCTCGTCTCCGATTTTCAGGGTATAGGGGGCGCGGCCCAATCCCAGGAAGGAAGGGGAAATTTTTTGCAATTCACGGAAATCCGCGGATCCCACCAGGTCGTGCGTCACCATC
>JBDIVP010000192.1:0-6780 GCA_039794325.1 Candidatus Inrsubterrania sp. | reverse complement strand
ATCATCGCCCGCGTCGAAGCCTTTATTTGCGGGTGGGGCCTGCGGGAGGCCTTACGTCGGGCCGAAGCCTATCATGAAGCCGGAGCCGACGGCATTCTGATCCATAGTGCCCTCGCCGTTCCCGATGAAATTTTGGCCTTCAAGCGGGAATGGGCGGACCGTTGTCCCGTCGTCATCGTCCCGACGAAGTATTACTCCACCCCTACCGACGTCTTTCGACAGCATGGCTTTTCCATGGTCATCTGGGCGAATCACATGCTGCGGGCCGCCGTGGCCGCCATGCAAGACATCGCCCGCACCCTCAAAGATCAGGAAAATCTGCTTTCCATCGAAGACAAGGTTGCACCGGTCTCGGAGGTCTTCCGGTTACAAGGGGCAGCCGAACTCCTTGAAGCGGAACAACGCTATCTTCCCAAAAGCGCCGAGCGGATTTCGGCGATCGTGCTGGCCGCATCTCAGGGAGAAGAGTTGGGTGAGCTGACCGAGGACAAACCCAAAACCATGGTGCCCGTTCGGGGAGTTCCGCTGCTCTCGCACATCGTTGATGCTTATAACAGCGTCGGGATCAAGAATATTCTGGTGGTGCGGGGATACAAGAAGGAGGCCGTCATGCTCCCCAACCTTCGATATGTCGATAATGACGATTTTGCGGATACCGGCGAACTGTATTCCTTATGGAAAGCCCTTGATGCGACAGGTGCCTCTCCACAGGACACCATCATTTCCTACGGAGATGTTCTGTTCAATACCTACATCCCCCAGGCCTTGACCCAAACCAAAGAAGATTTTGTCATTTTCGTGGACAGTGACTGGAAGGAAAAGACCAGTTACACCAGGCTGGGTGGATTCACGGAGTGTACGGCCCCCAACTCACGAAAAGCTTTTTATGCCCATATTTGCTTGAAAGACATGGGGCCCAACCTTTTCCGTGACCGGATTCACGGTGTCTGGATGGGATTCTTCAAGGTTTCCGCCCAAGGGCGAAAACCTTTACAGGAAACGTTGGAGACACTCCTCACCACACCCGCAAACCGGAAAGCCACCATGACTTTGTTGTTTCGGGAATTGCTGAAACGGGAATATCCGATCAGAGTCCTGTATACCGTCGGCCATTGGCTGGACATCAACAGCCTGGAAGATGTCATTGAAGCGGGAAACTTCTGATCCCAAACATCACCGGGAAAGGAAACCGACCGCAGCCCAGCCTTCTCTCCACCCGCTTGAATATGCCAGCCGCTGCCTTTCTCAAGCATTCTGCAACACGATACGGAAGAATCTTTGCAGGATGAGTGCCCTTAATCTGCATTCAGCAGATGAATAAACAATCCATCCCGGAGTTTGGGCTCAAACCAGGTGCTTTTCGGCGGCATAACCGTACCGGCATCAGAGACGGCCATCAGCTGATCCACGGTCGTCGGTGACAACCAGAAGGCCACATCCCAATTCCCCCGATCCACCAACGCTTTCAAAACATCGGGACCACGCACACCGCCGACAAAATCAATTCTGGGATCCGACCGCTGATCCTTGATCCCCAGCAAGGGCTCCAGAACCCGCTCGGTCAGAACCGACACGGCCAAGTCACGAACCGGATCCTGGTGCAGTGCGTTCAAGTCCGACTCCGAAAGAATGGGCCTGGCTCGGTGCCATTGTCCGGCCAGATACATGTCGAATCCGAGTGAGGGGGGGGCTCCGGGCGCAGAAGTCGAGTGAACCTCAAAGTGTTCGGAAACCGCTTGGAGCAATTGGGCCGGGGTCCGGCCTCCTAAATCCCGTACCACCCGGTTATATGGGAGGATCTGCAACTGATCATGAGGAAAGATCACGCTCAAAAATCCGTCGGTCGGATGCGGTGCGGTGGCCGGGTGAGACTCACGACGGGCTGCCCGGACTCGACTGGCTGCCGCCGACCGATGATGGCCGTCGGCGATATATAACGCCGGAATGCGACGAAACGCCTCGACTATGCTCTGAATGTGATCCTGCTCACGGACACTCCAGACCGCATGCTCGACCTGATCGGAGGCGGCAAATTGCAGATCCGGCTTGGTAGCCGTGATCCGATCAAAAAGATTGAGGACATCGGGATTGGTCCGGAAGAAGAGCAGGACCGGACCGGATTGTGAATCATGAGCCTGGATGAGATTGACCCGATCCTGCTCCTTGACGGGCCGGGTGAATTCATGTTTTTTTATCAGCCCTCGATCGTATTCTTCGACTGATGCCAGAGCTACCAGCCCTGTTTGTTCATGCGGCCCCCATTTTTGCCGATAAACGCCGAATATGGGGGTGGCTTCCCGTGTCAGAATGCCGGCCTGCATGAGCTTTCGGAAATTTTCCGCACCCCGTTCATACACCACTTGTGAATAGGGATCCACGGTATCATCCAACTCCAGTTCGGCGCGGCTGATGCGAAGAAAACTGTGAGGATTTCCCTCGGCCAATTGGCGGGCTTCTTCCAATGACACGACATCATAGGGAGGGGCGGACACCTGGGGTGCCTGCTCCGGCCGGGGTCTGACTGCGCGGAACGGGGTAATCAATGCCATACGCCGATACTCCTTTTTCATCCATCAGTGTGAGTGTGATTCTTTTGGATTCCTTGCAGAACCCCTTTTGCCTACACAGGAAGTATTCATCTCCCGGGATCACCAGCCATCCCACCCTTTTGCCTGTGCGAAAGTTCCTCGTTCACGACATTTTGATCAGTTCTTTAATGGCCCCGCTTACTCCCTCAAAAATCTGGTGCGGCTTGGCGGTTCCATACATATAGGCCGGAGTAGTAATGATCTTATTGGCCTGATCCACGACAAATTTCTCCACCGCACAGGTCTGATGCTTGGCTCCTGTCTTTTCCAATTCGGATGCGGTGCCCGCGTCCTCACCAATCGTCACATTGACCCCTTTGCCGCCAAAGGCCAACGCCATGATGGCCGGCGCGATGCAGATCGCGGCAATGGGTTTCCGGCTGTCGCTGAATTCCTTCACCACTCTGGCCACCTCCGGATCAATCTGTCCACTGCTGCCTTTTTCGGCAAAATTACAGAGATGCAGAGCCGCGCCATACCCGCCAGGGAACGCCAGCGCATCAAAATCCTGGGCTTTGAGTTTTTCCAAGGGTTGTATATCCCCGCGGGCAATGCGTGCGGACTCCTGCAAGACATTTCGCTTCTCCCCCGTCGGCTTCTGGGTGAGATGATTGGTTTCCGGCACGTCCTTATTGGGAGCAAAGACTTTATACTCGGCTCCGTTTTGGCCGATGGCGATTAGGGTACTGATGGCTTCGGTAATTTCCGCGCCGTCCAAAAACCCGCATCCCGATAAAATCACGGCCACCTTCTTCATGGGTTCCTCCTTCCGTTATGCTTGGGAATTCGATTGAACCATCCCGTTTGCCGACTTCTCCGACATTTCATGAAACTGTAAGGCTAGTATGATTTTGCCGGGTAGGTCAATCACCACATTCCACCCCGTCTTCCATGTGAACTCGTATGGCCCGCAGCCAACTATCGGGGTGCATTCTTGCCGTTTGTGCTGCACACACCGGGATCGGTCGCATACCAAGCCGAACTCGTTGAACATCCGGAAAACCAACCAGAAGACCAACCCCTTCCCAATTTGATACAACAATCCATCATGGCAAGGCGACAAATTTCAAGAAATCCAACCATAGATTGACTTGAGGGAAAGGCCCACCTCATGAAAATCTTGATCATAGCCGTAGGGAGTTATGGTGACGTCCTCCCCCTCTTGGGTTTGGCAAAAGCCCTTCACCGGCGCTCGTTCGAAGTCACATTTTTTACCAACGGCCACTTTGCCGATCTGATCCGACAAAGCGGGATCGATTTCGTGTCCCTTGACTCGGCGGAAGCTTATGACACCTTTGCAGACAATCCGGCCCTCTGGCACCCGCACAAAGGGTGGCGATTGGTCATGAAACAGCTGGCCTCTTCCAAATTACAGGAAACCTACCGGATACTGTGCGGGCATGTGACATCCACCGATACCGTCTTGATCAGTTCCACCTTGGGCTTGGCAGCCAGACTGGTGCAGGAAACGCATAGAATCCCTCATGCCACAATCCATCTCTCGCCCGGAGTCTTTCATTCCGCCCATTCCCCTCCCAAGATGCCTAACCTGCCACTACCGGCATGGCTCCCGATATGGTTCAAACGGGGGTGCTGGTCCCTTATCAACCATACGATGATTGATCCCCTGATCAAACCCTATTTGAATGCCTTTCGGCGGGACTTGGGGCTTTCCCCGGTATCAAGCATTGTTCAAAGCTGGCTTCATTCTCCCGAGCTGGTAATCGGCATGTTTCCGGATTGGTTTGCCCCTCCCCAATGCGACTGGCCCCGGCACACAACCCTTACGGGCTTTCCCTTGTACGATGAGAGCCACGATGCCGCACTTCCCGAATCCGTACACACCTTTTTACAGGCTCATCCTCAACCCCTAGTATTTACACCAGGGTCGGCGAATAAACATGGGCAACGGTTTTTTGCGGAAGCCGTCAAAGCCTGTGGACATTTGAAGAAACCGGGGATTTTCCTGACACGCTATCCGGAACAACTGCCTGCCTTACTCCCTGAATCCATCCGACATTATCCTTATGTTCCACTCAGCCGCCTTCTTCCCCGGTGCGCTGCCATCATTCATCATGGAGGCATCGGGACCTGTTCGCAGGCCTTATACGCCGGTATCCCGCAACTGATCCAGCCACTGGCCTTCGACCAGTTCGATAATGCCCACCGAATTCTAACGCTGGAGGCAGGCGGAAAAATTACTACCGGATCATTTCGCAGCCGAACCCTCGCAAACCGGTTGCACGTTCTGCTTTCCTCTACCCACATTCAGGATTCCTGTCGCCGGCTTGCCCAACGCTTGAACAAAACCGATGGCTTAGCTTCGGCCTGTGATGCCATCGAGTCCCGGCTCATCCACAAGAAAACCCGATTGGTGACTTGATGAACTTTGCGGGGCCTTGGTAAAGTGACCCCGCTGTGCCCGATTCGTTACCCTTTCAATTCAAGAAGAAAAATCCCAAAGCGATTATTTCCACCAAGTTTGGGGATATCGAAATCCGTTTTTATACCGACACCGCCCCACGTCATGTGGAAAATTTTTTGAATCTGGGAAAGCTTAAGTTTTACGACGGGACCACCTTTCACCGCGTGGTACCGGGTTTTTTAATTCAAGGAGGAGATCCGCTCAGCAAAAATCCTGAACGGGAGCTGCACGGCACCGGCGGTCCGGGCTACAGTCTGCCCCCGGAGCCGAGTGACCAACCTCACCGGCGTGGGACGGTTTCCATGGCCAAGGTTCCGCGCAATCAGGACACGACGCGTGATGTTTCCGACAGCGGATCGCAGTTTTTTATCTGCGTAGAGGACTCCAGCAGCCTCGACCGCACCTACTCCGTCTTCGGCAAGGTCTCCAAAGGCATGAATGTTGTGGATAAGATTGTCGCTCTGCCGAGAGACGAACGCGACAACCCCCTGGAGCCAGTCATGATGACAGTCCGGGTGGAAGAGTAACCGGGGGCAGCCTCTATGAAAGAGCCTGAGGGAAACGAAACGTATTACACAAAGACAATACTGGCATACGTCACCGTCGAATTAAACTGGTCGGTGATACCTCGGTCATAGCGCAGCACCTGCCCCGTGACAGGCGACTCATTGGACCTGATCAGCTTCAACAACGCAAAGATAGCCGAAAAACCCAGAATCCTCCGACGGTCCCCTTCCTTCAAGATAAATTCCGCAAATCCTTCGGGATCGGCCTCTTCCACTTTTTTCAACATTTCCAAATCAGTCTGCATGCACCGATGAAAGGAAAAGTCGGTCGGGGGTTTCTGATCGCCATATCGAATACCGATATGGGCAAGATTAGCACCGGCCAGGACGCACACCTGTTGCCCCGTGGCTTGAATGGCTCGCTTGGTCACTGACAAAAATTGATCCACTCGCTCAAAAAGCGGCGTATACTCCCCGCCGGTCAAGGTCGCAGGAGGAAAGGCACAGAGAACGGGTAGAATGGAAAACGACCGGCCCTCACCCAGGGCATGCTGGAGAAAAGGCAACTGAAACTCCAGACTATGTTCGCGAATATGGGATAATTCCTCCTGAAAAAAAGCCTCTCCACTTTCCTGCCGGATGGCCTCAATCAAAGGCCGGTTAACGGGTATGCGACCGAACGGGGTTTCAAAATCCTTATCGGTCAAGGCAATGCCTCCCTCGAGGCCGGCATGACACGTCCCCATCACAATCAACACATCCGGCACCTGGCCCTCACGCAGCTCTTTATACCCCCACGCATAAATGGGTCCGGCTTCCTTCAGGTCAAAACCCGGAACCACCAACCCCTTGATCACCTGACCTGCATGCTCGGAAGGGTCGTGGCCGGGGCCTTCTTTGGATTGGTAATACGCATTTAATTGGGCCCGCAATTGAACCGGATCAGCCTCATACTGCTTCCCTGCAAACGCCATGGACCGCACCGCCGACCCCCGGTACGCCTCCAAGGCGTTTTGCTGAGCCTGCCGGGCTCGCTCGCCTTCCAGAAACAGTTTATCGTCCAAATCGGACACCAACTCATTCAGTCGGTCGGGCATCAGAAATTCCCCGTATTTTTTGAGATATTCGGCCCCCACCTGTTCAAGAGAATGCTCTCCGTCAAAAAACTGGAACAGATAGAAAAAATTCAAGGGCACCACTAATTTTTCCGCCGACAATCCGGTGGGATCCCACAACACAATGTACTGCTCATCCCCCTGCT
>JBDIVP010000191.1:0-6801 GCA_039794325.1 Candidatus Inrsubterrania sp. | reverse complement strand
GGAAGGTCCACCCGCTCCCTGGAGGCTTCCAACTGAGGCTCCGGCATACTGGTCCGCCCGAATTGGCTTTGAATTCGCTTCAATTCCTGCCTGGCTCCGGCAAACACTTCCCGGGTGGAAGCTCCCGTCGGAGCAGATTGCAAACTTTTGAACAACGAATGTGTAAAAAACCCGTGATAGCGCCCGTCCACCGGTCCATCCAACGCTTCTTCATGAGCCGCGGCACCGCTGAACAACACATAACGATGCTGCTTCACCGGAACAATTGACCGGGTGGTTATCTCATGTTGCTGATACAGATTGATCCGAGTATCCATCGGAACGGATCGCGGCCGCACCTCCAGCCCTCGCGTCGCCGTACCGGAATGGCAGGAATCAAGGACAATCACCGCTTTGGGTGTTTTCAAGCGTGAGAGAATTTCTTCCAATTCGTCATCGGTAATATCGGGAATCCCTTCCGTCCTTCCATCCGCAGGTACAAGCGTCTCGTCCAGCTGATCGTCCGGCTCATCCCCGTTCAGATCCTGAACCTGAGACCCGTGGCCCGAGTAATGAACATACACCACATCATTGGGCCCCGCCTCCTTCACCAATTGATTGAACGCAGCCAGTATCCCTTCACGGGTTGCCGCATCATCGCGGAGCGTCCGGATATGCTGTTCGGAAAACCCATACCGGGACACCAGCACCTGATACACCAAATCCATGTCATTTTTGGCACCGGGCAACCGTGGTAAAACCTGGTATGCTCCGATCCCGATCAATAGGGCCCGGCGTACGGATGCCTCTCCCGCACCCTCAGCCTCCGGAATAGCCGCTAACAAGGTTTGTCCAACACACATCACACCCACAAGAACCATAATCAGGGGAAACGAGCCGTGTCGCGTTTTCATATTGAACCTCTCATTAAAAACTGGCGGTTAATGGTTGGATAGTCTATCGGTCTTTCTGTCATCTCTCAACCTGCCGGTACCCGGTATGTCTACGTCTTGCCCGAAAAGGTTCAACCCCACCCGGCATACCATGCACACCCTTCACCACTCCCTATCCCCTGCCGTTTGATGGTCAGGCAAAGCCATTCCAGCGTGAACCCGGATTGCCCTACCCTTCAAATCTTGAATACACAGAGGCCTATTGTCTTCTCCCGCTTGCTATCCTATGCTAGGAGGCCACGGTCCATGGCATCGTCCCGTTCTCTCTTTGGAAGAGCAGATTATCTGCTGAATTTCCTCCTGAAATTGAACCGCCACCCACATGAACCCGACCCACTGGCAACAGCTCACGGATTCAGATCTCATGAAGGCATGTTCACCAAACAACGACGAGGCCTTCGCCGTTCTATACCAACGGTATGAACGACGGATTTTTCAATATCTCATGACCATGATGAATGACGGAGCCTTGGCGGAGGAAACCTTGGTGGAAGTCATGCTGGCAATCTGGAAGGGGCTCCACACATTCCAGGGCCAATCAAAAGTTTCCACCTGGATATTAGGGATTGCCCGCCATAAAGCGGTGGATGCCCTTCGTAAACTAACCAGTCTACAACGGAGCGGTATGCCCCTGGAGGACATCATCGAAAGCGCGGTCTCCGATGAAAACCCCATGGAAGATTCGCAACAGAAACGGCTGGCCGCCATTACCAACCGGGCGTTAACCACCCTCACAGTTGAGCACCGTGAAATTTTGCACATGGCCTTTTATGAAGAACTTTCCTATCCGGAAATCGCGGCACTCCTGGGCATTCCCGTCAATACCGTCAAAACCCGGGTGTACTATGCCAAACAACAGCTCAAAAAATGTCTCCAACGCCAGGGACTGACTGAACAGATTCTGTAATACGCCGATGGAAACCGAACACCCAGCGCATACCGAGGCCATACTCATCCCGGGGTATCTCAATGGGACCCTGACACCGAAGGAGCACCGCCAAATGGAAACTCATCTGAAAGCATGCCAGGAATGCCGTCATGAACTTCAAGAGGTGGAGGCCATACAAAAGGCCCTCAAATCCGCCATTCATGATCGTCCCAGTCCTTCTCCGAGGACATTCACCAAAATCATGGACCGCATTCATCAGGAAAGGGAGACGGGTCGGACGGAAATCACCCGTACCTTTGAGGCCTCCTGGTGGGAACGGCTTGAAATCGGTTTTCATTCCTTGTTTGCCATCCGATGGGTTCCTGCCCTGGCCAGTGTTTTAATTATCGGCCAAGCCGTTCTCCTATTATCGATCCTCAGCAGCCCCAACCGTGAAGCCGGTCCTGATCCCGGTCTCGTCATTGAACGTGGCATCCCTCAAGGAACCCCGATTATCCCTGCCATCAGGATCCAGGTGAGATTTAGGGAGACGGCTCAGGAAATTCACATCCGAACGCTGGTACAGGAACTGGGAGGGGAATTTACTCAGGGTCCGAGCCCGGATGGATGGTATACCTTGCGTGTTTCACCCAAAGCCGGCATTTCTCCGGAATCCATTGTTTCTTCCCTGCAGGAACATCCCGATCTTGTCAACCACGCAACACTCCTCCAACCATGAACCTTTTGAATACCGGATTCGACTGACTCTCCAGCATTAGGACACACACGCATTTTTACTTCATGACTCTCTCATTTGCCCTTTTGATGATAGAGTACCTAGAATGAACCAAGGACGTCGCCACACTTTGGAAAGCACCATGCCTTCGTCACTACGACAGTCCTCCTTCACTTATCCTGCTATGCGTAAATCGGTTTTTCCGTTAGTTTTGGGGGTATCTCTTCTGATGCCAATCCCAGCCCTAGGCGGGGCACTTGAAGGGGCATTGGATTTCGGGAAAGACCTTTTGGCAAAAGCCACAATGAATTACACCTCGCACTACGAACGCCAGTTGACTCAATTACTCCATTCCCTTCGGCAACCGGCAGTCGAACAACCCTTCGTCCAAAGTATCCTGCCGGTCACACCTTATGATCCCTATGCAACCGGCGGACAGATGCCTTATGATCCCAACACCTCTTCCTATGAATATGGCCCAACCGACCCTACTTATGGGAATCCAAGCGAAGGAACCCTTTACGGACACACTTCGGAGAATGCCTACCCTTCTGCCCCACCTTACGAGGGATACTCATCGCCCGATCCCATCGAGCCCCCCTATGGCTATGGACAAAGCCAACATGCCCCTCATTACCCCGATATGGGAAATACCGGTCACGCGCCGCTTCCACAGCAAGAATTTCAGGATCCCTATCCTCCTTATACCCCTTATGCCGGAGGGGGATATCCTGAACAACCGCCTTCCCCCTTACAGCAAGACACCACCGACCCATATAACCTTTCAAAGCCCGATTTTCCTCAACAACCCATATATTCCCAACCAATCCCGCCCCAAGCACCACAGGAACCGCAAATGCAACCCTACGACGCCTTAGCGGGCCAACACCTCATGGACCTCCAACTTGATGTAGCACTCGTAAAAAAAACCGTCATGAATGGAGCCGAAATCCTTCAACCAATTAAAGACGGCGATATTCTCAAAGACGGACGGGGCAATCCACGGGCAGGCGATAAATTCCGTGTCATGTTTCGAGCCAACTCCGATTGTTATCTTTATGTCATCGCCATTGATGGAACCGGCTGGGCGCAGGGCATCTTTCCGGCTCTGACGTCACCTTTTGCCAACCCGGTCAAACCAGGGCAACAATACATTCTTCCCGAAAACAACCAATGGTTCAGTCTGGATCAATTTACCGGAGTGGAAACAATCTTCTTCGTAGCTTCACCGGACAAACGCCAGGATATTGAGGATATCCTGACGGACATTGCCGGTCGGGAACGCCACCCCAAAACCCGTCCCGAACAGGTCGTGGAAGCCCCGATTATCCCTGCAGGATACCATGGCAGTCGACAAGGTCTTTCGCCCTTTAAAGTTCATCCTGATGGTTCCTCCGAACACAACCTAATCCCCACCACCTACTTCACTCACAAAGCCGGCGAGGCCTTACGTGTGACTCGATGGTTCCGCCACGAATAGAGGTCAGCTCATGAAGAACCGTATTCGCTCCTTCACCGCTGCCATCCTGATCTTGACCATGGTGGCGGCCTGCACATCCCCTCATCGACCTGGCAGCGCTTCCCAAGGGAATCCATGCTCACCAGACCAGGTCACCACAAGCGCGAGCCCCACGACCTCATTTATAAAGCAAGCCATTCTCAACCCCCTCGCCAATATCGGCGGAACCCTGTTGGCAACCGCCGCGGCGAATTACAGTCAACTCTATACGGGACAATTAAACAAATTCTTGACGAGGCTCGTCACACCCAAAGGACAACGAACTCAAAACCCGTCAGGACAGGATTTTTTCGGGGCGAATACTCAACAGGGACAACCGGACTACTATAACGACTTTCCTCAATACGGTGATCCCAATACCGGGATTCCAGACCACACCGACCCCTATACCGGCTATTCCATGGATGATCAACACGAATTTGATATGGGGGGAGTTCCCCAAGATCCCTATGCCGAGTATGGGGAAGGTCACCCATTCGAGCAGCATCCGATTCAGGAGGAATTCGACCCCAATGCTCAAGAGCGATCGGGGGAGGTATATCCCCGTGGAGTCCGTGGCCAAGTTCCTCATGCCACGTTTTCTCCCGAACCGTGTCATCCCCAAACACAGGGGCAACCCTACCCCGCAGATTATCCGCAACAACAACCTTACGGCTACGACCCCTACGCGGGCCAACAAGGATATCCCTCTCATCAGGATCCACAGTCACACACCCAAGCCTACGATCCGTATTATCAACAACAAGAGCACCATCCATACGGTCAAACCTATTCCTCCGACCCTTATGGGCAACAACACTATCCCCAAGATCCCTACGCCTCACAAAGCCATCCACAGGATCCATATGCTCAACCATCATATCCGCCGGAAACCTATCATCAGCCGGACACAGGCATACCCATTCAGGAAACCGGAGCCAGGATCGGACTGGATGTCGTCATGGTCAAAAAAGTCACACGAAACGGAGCCACGCTGCTTCTACCCATAAAAGACGGGGATGTTCTGAAAGACGGACGCGGTAATCCCAAAGCCGGGGATAAATTCCGTATCATGTTCCGTCCCAATATGGATGGCTATGTCTATATTATTGCTATTGACGGCTCTGGATGGGCTCAAGGCATTTTCCCTCCTCCCACCTCGCCTCTGGCCAATCCGGTCAAAGCCGACCAACAATATGTCATTCCCGAAAACAACAATTGGTTCAGTCTGGATCAATATCGAGGTATTGAAACCATCTTTTTTGTGGCATCAAAGGAACGGCGACAGGACATTGAGGACATCCTTCAAAGCATCACGGGACGAGAACGCCCAGCATCGGAAACCCCCCGGCAGGTCACCAAAGTGGCCATGGTCCCCAATGGTGTAGGGGGAGCCCGTCCAAGCGCCGATCCGTTCCACCTTTCGACCGGCTCGGAACAGGACCACACCATAATTCCCACAAGTTATCTGGCCAAAACGGCCGGAGAAGATCTGCGGCTCACTCGTTGGTTTCAACACCAATGACGGTGCCTTCATACCACGGCTCGCACAAAAACAAAACACACCCATCATGAAACAAACTCCCACATCAGGATCTTGGCTGCTCCCAGTAATCGGCTTCCTATTCAGTGGCTGCATGGCGCTCCCGTTTCTCATTCCGCCGCTCCTTCAATTTGGGGCGAACCTTCTGCACACCGCCGTGAACAATTATGGCGATACTCACGAACAAAACATGCAAAACCTGCTCGTTTCCCTGCAGGCGCCCACCAATCCGGCAAGGCAGGAAGGCCTCCCCGTCAATCCTTATCAAAATGATCCTTACCCACAAGCAGGAGGGTACCCCTCATCCCAGGGCTATCCAGCTTCGCAGGATAATTCCCAAGCACCATACGACCCCTATCAGGACCAGCAACAGCGGTACGGGGGCAATACGCCATATGCCTATAACCAATACCCGGACCAGAGCCAACCTGGATATCCTGATTCCAATTATCCTAACTATGCGGCTCAACCGCAGGCCTCTGCTCCCGGCTATTCCACTTATCCTCCAACCCAATATCCACAACAGGCCCAACAGCCTCCCCCCTATCCCACAACCCCACATCCTTATTCCGATCAAGGCCAGCCCTATCCGGCACCATCATACCCCTTGGATCATCAGGGACAATTCCATCCCAACCCCTACGCCAATACCAGGATGGAGGCAGGCTTCGCTTCCCTGATGCACCCCGGTGACTTGGCCGACTTGAAAACCACTCCCATCAGCTTAGACGTGCTGCTGGTCAAAAAACATATGGTGAATGGAACCCAATCCTACCTGCCCATCAAGGATGGGGACGTTCTCCGTGATGGAAGGGGTAATCCAAAGGCTGGTGACAAATTCCGTGTGATGTTCCGGCCGCATACCGATTGCTACGTCTATATCATCGCCGTGGACGGCTCCGCGTGGGCGCAGGGCTTGTTCCCCTCGGCCTCGGCTCCGTTTGCCAACCCGGTCAAAGCCGGGCAGCAATATGTCTTACCGGAAGGCACGAACTGGTTCAGCCTGGATCAGTATCAAGGCATCGAGACTATTTTTTTCGTAGCCTCGCAGGGACGGAGGACGGATATCGAAGACATTCTGAACGTCATCACCGGGCGCGAACGGAGCCCACTAGAAAAACCCCACGCCGTCAGCGAACCCGCCATCATCCCCAACGGGTATTCTGGAACTCGTCCCGGATCGTCACCTTTTGCCGTTCACACCTCCCAACAGCAACAAAAGGA
>JBDIVP010000190.1:0-6841 GCA_039794325.1 Candidatus Inrsubterrania sp. | reverse complement strand
GTTTTCGCAATACTGCTCATGAAGTGGCTCCTTTCTTTGAAGAGGGAAGATGACGTTCTTGGTCGAAGGCCATCTCACCATAGAAGGGGGAGCCGCTTCAAATTCCAACTAACTTTAGCACTCTCTCTTTCATTACCCTCCTTGTTATTAAAATCTTCTATGGCAGCGGATAATCCAATCAGGCAGAAATAACATATTCCCAGTATAAATGTTATCTTAGAAAGGTTGTCCCATCTTTCCAAGTCTAAATCAGAGCTATCTTTTTTGTTAATTTCTCTTTCAATAAGCTGGGAATTCAATTTAAAAATTTTAAGAGAGGACCATATACAAATTCCAAAGCACAGAAAGGCGGCCACAAAAAATGCCAGTTCGTACCAATTATTTGCTCCAACGGTTGTCAGTATTGTTATAAGAAGGCCAATGCCCCCTGATGAGAGGGTAAGAAGAGTTTTATCGTATTCCAGTTTTGTTTTGAACCATTCTCCTAAAAGAACTGAATAATGGGCGCTTCTTTTGCTTTCGTTTTCACGGAGTGCGGTTTCTTTATTTTCTTCCAATTTTTCGGACACGCCACTTTCTACCATAAGACTTTGTAATTATCTATATTTCCTCTTTTTTCCACTAATTCCTTCCGGAAAATTTCAGGGATTCTCTGTAGAACCACAGCCTCTATAAAACACCAAGCAATTTTCCTGGACCTAAGGCATCCTGCCGCAGGACCTGAAATTTTGATTCAATACCACACCCAAAACGTCGAACTATCCTCCGCCCCGATCTCCTCCGATTGTAAAGCCACCAGGTTGAAACGTTCGCATGGTCAAGCCATTCTTGCACCTTGGCAATATCGGCTTTGTGTGAGAGGGCGGCCGCTTGTGGAGCCTGCCCCGGCGCAGGCCGGAGGGAACGCAGTGGACGCGGTGATTGTGGCTGAAAGCTTTGGAACGAAAAGGGGAATATCCTGACGGGCCACTACCAGACATCGATGCCGGCCATTAATTGCGGCGGGACAGGAAAATCGTCGGCGACTCGCACCCGGCGGCGCAGTTCATTCTGTAGCGCAATCGCGGTGGGCTAGGCTTCTGTTCAATAAAGGGGACAGGGATCATCAAGGAATGGAAGGAAATGTTTCATTCAGAAGATTTTTAAGTCCCGTTTCGATTTTTTTATTTATGTCCTCAAAAGTTTGAGAAAGCTTTTCTATCACCGCTGGATTATTATCCATCACCGGCCAAATTCCAATGATTCTAGCGCTTAATGCTCCATGTACAGAAAATAGCGTCATATCATAACCTCCCAATTGCATTAAGGCATTATCTCCCCTTTTTCTTAGATATTCTAAATATAGCGGTTTGGGGTTACTGGAATCTTCCTGAGCATCAAATAAGGCTCCATCCAAGATGTTTTTTATTGCTTCGAGATTTTCTGGTTTACTAGGCAAGTTTTCCAAAAGGATTGTCAGTACCGCAGCTACATACCCGATTAATTCGAGAGTTGTTTTTCTCTCAATCTCGAAGTCCATTTTTTTCCCTTTAAAAAATCCCCCACCTAATCTGAGGTCCTGATATAAGGAATTAAGAGACCCCAAAGCACCAAGGACCCCAGCCATAATATACTGATGAAGCTTTTTGGAAATATCTATATCCTGCTGGGAAAACTGATATTCAGCCATAGAAATTCATCGATTCAAATAAAGAATATTATGAAGCGCGAGCTTTGACTCTATTCGTTTTGAGTTGAAAGACCCGTTTCCCGGCCTCGTACGCTTCTTCTTCTTTTTTTTCCAGCCAAATCATTCCAGGATTCGAACAATTTCCCCTACCGCATATCAAAGCGGTTTCAGGATAGCCAACGGGCGGGACTGCTCGAACATAATCATGTTTGTAGTTACCAGTACCAGCAGGTTTGACACCGCAGCTTTCACATCGAACAAATGCCATAGCTCAAACTACCATACTGTTTTTGTTAATCAGTTTTTTTCTTTTTGGCGGCACCGTGCCCACGGTGTTCGGAAAGAGGCTCCCTGCATTCATGTTCGATTTTTCCTGTTTCAGGATTTGTAACGGTCTCGTGATATAAATTGTTTTGGCGGTCAATGATCCTGCTCAGTTTTTTCCACATGCCGGTCTTCCGGTGAAGATCATCACCATGAACCTGCTCCAAGACAGGCTTCTTTTTCCCGTCCTGTCTTCCTTTGAGCCGTAATTTTTCTCTGAAGCCAATGGATACCTGAACGGAAACACAAATTGCACGCAGGGTTGATCCGCAATGCGGGCAGGAAGTTTCTCTAGTCGGTTGTCTGCAAGACCCGCAAAACGAAGAATGTTTTGATTCAGACATGTGAGCCTTAAATAAATTCATTTCCGCCGGTTATGCGGGGATTGGTTCGTGGGTTTAAAAGAAATATCCCTTCCTGGCTTTCCTTTGAGCAAACTGCATCATCTTTCGTCCAGAATTTTCCATAATCCAAAGGTTTTTTCGCCGTGGGTGATCTACTTTTTAAAAGGTGAATTTCCTTTAAATCATACGATATATGGGCGTTTCGATCAAAAGCACCTCTATAAACCACACCCGAAACGTCGAACTATCCTCCGCCCCGATTTCCTCCGATTGTAAAGCCACCAGGTTGAAACATTCGCATGGTCAAGCCACTCCTGCACCTTGGCAATATCGGCTTCATGGGAGAGGGCATTGGTGGCGGCCGTGGCCCGCATCGAATGCACGCACAGGCCGTTGACCTCGATGTTCAGGCCGGTTTCCAGCCCATATTTTCTGACGATGTTCCGGTAGATCGAATTCGCATTCAGGGGCCGTTCCAGCGTGCCGGTCCGGTTATTTTTAACTGGCCGGAAGAGGGGCCCGGACAAATCCTGTTCATGGCCGGCCAGCCCCATGTAGTGTTCGATGAGGCGTTGGGCGAGGGGATGCAGCGGGATATACCGGATCTTGTCCCGCTTTCCCAGCACCCGGAAATGCCGGATACCCTCCCGGCTCTGGATATCCTTCACGCGCAGCCGGCACAGCTCTTCCCGGCGCATGCCGTGATAGAGCAGGGTGGCGAGAATGGCTTTGTCACGGATGCCTTTTAAGGTATCTTCCGGCGGCGCTTCGAGCAGCCGGCGCACCTGCGCGTCTGACAGCGCCGGCGTGCTGCCTTCATTGCCGTTGGCCATCGGGCGCTTCACGCCATCGACCGGATTCCCGGCGACGGCGTTTTTTTCGCACAGATATTCATAGAGCGAAGACAGGGCGGAGAGTTTCCGCCGGATCGTCGTCGGGGACAGTTCCCGGTCTTCCAGCGTGTCCCGCCAGGCGATCACATGCGCCCGCGTGACCGTGCGGAAGTCTTCCGGCTTGTTCAGCCCGAGGAAGTCGGAAAACTCACTGGCATCGTTCTGGTAGGCCCGCCGGGTTTTGTCATTAGTGATATTGGCCAGCCATTCGATCTACGGCGGCACGTCCGCCAGGGTTGCAACTTGTCCCGGCGTCAGATTGTAATTTTTAACGGGCAGTTAGGTTTTCATGTATCTTTTTCTTATTGCTCTCTCAGTTCATGGCCGCTCAAATACCGCGCCGGGTTTTTCAGCCGTTCTTCCGTACCAACACGGTCTTCCTCATGATCTTGAAGGCCGTCTTCCTGCGCCACATCCCATTCTCTGATTTGTTCCTGATACGCGGGATCGTTTTTTCTTTCGTGGCGTTTTCCAGCGATGTTTTTCCCTACCGGTTATGTTCTGTTTTCCCTATACAGCCCGCGTTACATCCGTGTGTGAAAAATCATGTCCCTTGAAGAGCAGGGGAGCATCATAGGCTTTGGCCAGCGCGTAGGAAAAACAATCCCCGAAATTCAGATTGGCCGCATGACGGCCTTTCCCGAACTTGCGGAAGGCCGTCCGGGCGATTTCAGCCTGTTCCGCATCCACATCCGTCACCTTGATGCCGGCACTGGCGACAAACAGGTCAAAATCCCGCACACCCTCATAGCCTTTGCGGGCTTCCAGTACGATGGAGGTTTCGACAAAGTTGGAAGCTGAAATCAAACACCGCACGGCTTTTTCAATGGCTTCATTAAATGACCGGCGTTCCGGCTCGTCATTCAAAATGGCAAGAACCGCCGAGGTGTCGATGACAATCATGTCGGCAGCCCGCGCTCATCATAGCCCAGAATTTCATCCGGGGTGCGTTTGTCGAGAACGGGCAAGGAAGCACAATGTTTGGCAATTTCATCAAGCCTGTCTGCCACGCTGTGCCGGCGCTTGCGGCGCTTCAGTCCCTCAAGCCGCTCCCTCAAGGCTTCGGTTACAGCCTGGGTCTTGGTTTCGCCCGTCATGGCGGCCACCGCCTCCGCCAGTTTCTCCGCTTCCTGATTTCTGATGTTCAATGCCATAAATTCACCACATGCATAAAAATACTACATGTGTAGACTATATTCTAATATTCCCTTTCTGGCAAGTTTAAAAGCAATGCTGCCCCATCACGACCCAGATTAAGGATTATCCGTTCGAAGTCCGCCTGTCAGGCACCCCGGACAGCGTGGCCCTGGCCGATGAGATAAAAAGTCTTGATTGGAAAGCCAGGAAGGCGAAAGGAACAGGTACGGCAGCTCCTGGGGAATTGGCGGAAGTTCGATGAAAAATTATTGCGGTGATCGGATAAGGAACATAATCACAATCAGAGCAAAGTGGTTCAATCAGGCGGACAGGCTATAGGTATTTCAGGCCAGGAGAAACAACCTTATGCGCGGCCGGTCAGCCGCAGACGGTTCCGGGCAAACCAGGCGTAGGCTTTGACCAGGAGGGAATTGATCCTTGGGCGGCGGGCAACTCGTGCCAGCAGGTTGAGTCCAACGGCCTCCCACATTTCCCGGAACACCTCCACACCGGTGTTGATTGAACCATCGGCCCAGCGGGCATGGATTACCCTCCCCAGATCACAGGGGTTCAACCCATGTTCGGCGGGGCGATAGGATGGAGCCGAAAAATCTACAAACCGGAGATGGGATTTTCGATTGAACCATTTCATCAAGTCGATCTCCCGGCGACAGATCGGACAGGCCCCATCAAAATACACCGTCAGCGGATAGAGCTTTTTCCGGGAGGACTGGAGACTCTCACCTGCCTTGGATTCCGAAGTGAAAGGAGCAGGCTTCGTGGGTACACACGTCCCCAAGCGGCATTCCTGCCTGAAAAGTCTCATCAGCAAATATCCGATTTCTACTTTCCCGCCTTTACCCCCGCTCTACACCAGGTCAGGGCGGGGGCGGCGGTTTGAGGGTCTTCAGATACGCTTGAACATCCGCAATCTGTTGGGCACTCAACCGTTTCTCCCAGGCCGGCATGCTGCCTTTTCCTTTTAATACGGTCTTCCAGAACCTGTCGTCTTCGAACAGAACAGGGCTTTGCTGCAAGGCGGGGCCGAATCCCCCGCTGGCGAAGTTGCCGTGACACGCCTGGCAATTTTTGTGATAGACATCATAGCCCCGCTCCGCCAGACCGTCGGGAATTTCGGACGGCTTGATGGACGGGACCGAGGCCACCTGAGGTTCCGGTGGCAGCCCGGACCCTTCGGGCTCAGCCCCTTTCGCAAGGCTCCCCGAGCCTGAATCCTTCGCTTCCTCATCCGTAACCTTGAGGACCGTCATCATTCCCCTTGGATACCGCCCGTCGTCGGTCAAGTGTGGAAGGACATGGCAGTGAAACATCCATGTGCCGGCATGTTTGACGACAAATTCCACCACTCTGATTTCCGCCGGCCCGATGGACAGCACCCCGTTGGGATTATCCCACCCAGGAAGCTGAGGATTGCCGGGATTCACTTCCACCCATTTTTGTCCGTGAAGGTGCGGGGTGTGGAATTCGAACCCGATGTTGGCCAGCACCAGCCGCACATGTTCACCGGGAGCAGCCGTCAGGGGTGTAAAGCCCGGGGCGGAGCGGCTATTGATGGTATGGGCATCGTAGATGCCGTCGCCATTTGTGTCCCATTCGTCCCACACGGTGAGGAGTTCCCGATCGACAGTGGACCAGGCCGGATCTTCCACGACAAACAACCCATACATGCCGTGATCCAAATGATTCCTGGTGTCGAAATGACAATGATAGAAATAATATCCGGCATCCTCCGCCACCCATTCATAGGTGTAGGACTCCCCCGGCATTTGCAGTTGTTCCTCCCCCATGGCCCGCTGACCGTTGCCATCCATGTTGAACGGATGCACCCCGTGAAAATGCATGGTGTGCGGCAGGTGATGCGTGTTGGAAAAATGCACTTTGACCCTGTCACCTTTCATAACCCGGATGACCGGACCCGGCACCGAAGGCTGCCCACCCTTCAGGGCGTAGGCCCAGACCGCCACCTCCTTTTTGGGATCCTCCAACAACGTCATGGAGGTCTCTTGAACGGTGACAAAGAACTCTTTCACCGGTCTTTCCCCGGCATAGAGATTGTCAACCGGGCCCATTCCCGGAATCGTTGACCACGTCATCACCATGATGAAAGCCATTCCTGCCGTCACACCATATCGCTTCACGATACCCTCCCCATTATTTGTTACCCGTTTCACGGGGCCAGTTCCCAGGAAATATTGCTTGCCTTTTCAGCATACGCCCTGGGAAAATTTGTTTACAGATAATTTTATCAGAACCTTTGACATTTCCTGATGATCCGGCTCCTTCTCAAAATCAATTCTCATGCCGACGGAAAGGGCTGGCGTGCCGATAGGAGCCTGTCCGGCATTGCCGTTCGTGACGAGGCGAAGGAGCCGGGGTTCGGTGCGAGGCCGCAGGGCCGGAAAAACCGGAAGTGTATTCGCTGGAATACATTGAGGATTTTTTCGGGCCGAGAA
>JBDIVP010000189.1:0-6849 GCA_039794325.1 Candidatus Inrsubterrania sp. | reverse complement strand
TTTTGAATGCGGCCATCGCCGTTACCTACCGACTGCCCAGTACCGTTATCCACAATCTGGTAGTTGTAGGCCAGGCGGGGACGAGGAGGCCCGTGCAGCAGAATCACGGCTTTGAGGGGATCCGGGACAAATCCGTTATATTCTTCAAAGTGAATGTCCAATGGGATGGCTTCCGCCGTTATCTCCTGTGGAAGGGTGATCGTTAACTGTTCCGACTTGGATTGGCCGGGTGGGATTTTTCCGAAATAAAAGGTCCGGCCATGAAGCAGGGGATTGGCGCTCCTGATTGTGGCCAGGAATCGATACAAGGGCCCTTTTCCGGTATTGGAAACCTGCAGGTCCACTGTCAGGGCATCACCCGGTTTGATTTCATGAGGGTGAATCGAAAAGTCGGCTTCCGCATGAGGAGGAGGAACGGGGGGTGGCCCCACGTCGGCATCCCGTGGAATGACCGAGGGGGATACCGGTTGGGCGAACAGAGTGGGGTCATTGATGGCGGCCGATTGAACATGCACATTTCGCTCCCTGCCTCCAAAGGCCATAGCTGTCCCGTCGCGGGCCACAGCGAGAGCCCAGACCGGGCCCTTATGATCGGCAAGAACATTCAATGATCGGCTGGTTGTACGATCCCAGAATCGTACCGTGCCGTCACTCCCTGCCGAAATGACTGTTGCTCCATCCTGGGTAAATGCCACAGCGGTCACCTCGCCGGAATGGCCGAGGAGGACTCCTCGCTCCCGTCCTGTCCGGACATCCCACAGTCGCACCGTACTGTCGGCGGAACCGCTGGCCAGCAATGCGCCATCGGGAGAAAAGGCCACCGAGAGGACGGCTTTGGAATGGCCTGAGAATCGTGTTTGTTGTTGTCCGCTGATGGGGTCCCAGATATGTATGTGGGTATCGCTGTTTCCCGTGGCCAGGATTGAACCTGAAGGCGAAAAGGCCACGGTATAAATGATCCCGAAGCCGCTTTTCATGGCCTTTAATTCTTTTTTGGCTTTCCAGTCAATTAACCGGAGACTGCCACCGTCCCCCGTGCTGACTAAGATATCCTCATTCTCAGGAGCAAAGGTTACCGCCCGGACATTGCCGAACACCGAACTGAATGAACCCACTTCCTTGCCTGTTTGGAGGTCCCAGATGCGGGTGGTTTTATCGCTGGCTCCCGAAGCCAGAAAGTGTCCTTTCGGCGAAAAGGCAAGGGTGCGAACCGGTGCGGTATGGCCTTTAAGGATGGTTTGAAGGCGGCCTGTATGCATGTCCCACAGGCGAATACTTTGATCCCCGCTTCCGGAGGCTAAGAGGTTTGTCGTGGGATCGAAGGCCAATCCGAAAATTTCTCCCTGGTGGCCGATAAGGGTGCGTGCGGGGAGGGCGTTTCCATGGGAAAAGGGAACTCCATTCAAGGGGCCTAAAAGGTAACCCAATAGGAAAAAGAAGATTGCCGGATATTTGGAGAAGAACCGTCGAATAATGGGGGGGTGGTTCGTCATGGGGGGTGTGTAGGGGTAGGGTTTGACCTCTGTTGATCAGTTTGTCGAATCCCGGCACTTACTGGTTCATGAGTGAAGCGGCTCCTTTTGGGAATAAATCAATATGGAGAATGAAGACGATGGTTCGTGCATAACGGCAAAGTCCGGAAAAGTGATAGTGTAGAATGTGGGGTATATTAATGTAAGTTTCTACTTTCTGCTAGTGGCTCCCCCCATTTGGGCTATTCTGCCTAGGGTTATCTTTCCTTACAGACAATCAGGCCTGTAATTGTTAATGTACGGTCAAACAGCCCAGGGTTCGGATGAGGAATTAGACCTTTCCAAGCCCAATAGCCTCGATCAGGGGAGGTTGTTGGTTTGCTCGCGTTGGTGTCCTTCTCCGGACGTACATAATGTCATAAAATAAAAAGACTCCCGACGCCTTTTTATGAGGATGTTATGAATGTACTGAAAAAATTTCGCCAAGTGGTGACGATTTCTCTGCTAGGCTTCGGCTTCCTGGTAATTCCCTTGGTTGGATGGGCCAAGAATGAATGTGCGGTCGATTATAAAGTGGGATCTCAGACCAACACGAAAAGCCTGGATGCCGGCCAGACGTTCACATTTTCTCCGGCGATTTCCAGCCTTTCCTGAGTCAGAAATGCACAAGCCCGACCGGTTGAGGTGGAGGTGACTAATCTTGCGCCAGGTGCCAAGGCCTTAAAATGGGTCACCCTGCCGACCAAGAACGCCCGCGATCCGCTGGCAGGCGACTATTCCGGCAGCGTGAAACTGTTTAAGGCCCGCTGTCCTTCCTTTGTATTTCCCGATACGCAGAAATCTCCGGCACCGGGGGGCTCCGTTCCTATTCCCTATCCCAACATAGGAAACAAAGGAAAATAAAAGATCCGGGGAGGAGGCGCTTGTCTTCCCTGTGTCCGTCTCATACTCATTGCTCTCCTGGGCCGACGTTGATCATCCGTTACTGTTTGGGTGAGGATGGGAAGGTAGGTCGCTGCGGGATAGTCGAAGGACGAAGGGGTTGTATGGCCGGCGTCCTGATCGGGGATGTCGCGGTGATGCCTGCCGGTGTCAGGGTTAAAGATTGGTTGCCTGAGCGGAAAATTAATCGTTCCTGGCCGGCGGTTTCATCAAAGGTAATTTCATTGATGACGCCGGAGGTAGAACGGCTTTGAAATAGGGAGCGAAATTTGTTTAGGGGGAGGGAGGACGGGGGGAGGTCTTTTCCGTTCCAGAGGCTGCCGACAATGACGGGACGGCCGGGGTCGCCGTGTTCGAATGCCAGTACCACTTCATCCCCAATGTCCGGGATCCACATGGACGTGGTCCCGATGCCCGTAGCAATTTGCGCAACCCGTACCCAACCGCTGTCCCCGAATTCGTCCTTGTTGCTGAACGCGGGATTCCTCCAGGGAAATCGCACACGGACCCTGCCGTATTGATCCACGTATTTAGTTTCGCCCTTCGGGCCGACCACGATGCCGGGTAGAACGCCGGCAATAACCGGGAGCGGTGTGATGGGAGACGGACGAAAGGTCACATGAGCCGGAATACAGGTGAAGGTATTGCGGTAGCTATTGGAATGTCCGTGATGTTCGACGCTGCTGATCACATACTCCTGATTAAAATCCTGACGTGGGTAACCGGCCAGAACAAATCGGTATCCGGCTTGAAACTGAGAATAGGTTGATTCACCTCGGCAGGCTTGCCCTTCGGTCGTCCGGACGCCTATCCGGATGGACGCCAAACGTTGCGCGCCTTGTTGGGTCTCTACGGGGGCAGGAAACACGTCTTCAGCCAAATTGGCAAACTGCGGTGCTTGAGCCGTGCCGGCGGGATGGCTCTGGGGTGTCTGCCAATTAAAATCTCCCACCTGAACTTTTCCGGAATGTATGGCCTGTCCACGGGAAAAACCAGTGATGGACGGGGTTGATGCCGGACTAAAAACCAGTCTCCCCGGTGGCAGAACCGGGAACGCGGCGTTGGAATCTCCCAGGACAAGTTTTTCCTGTCCCCCCGACGGCTCGAAGTGGTAATGAATGCCTTCCGCTTCCAGCAAACGGGAGAGGAGGGCCAGATCGCTCTCTTGATATTGGATGGTGATGGCCTTGGCCGGCAGGGCAGCCATTAGCCGGGATTCGACGTTGGTAAGTCCGGCGTTATTCAACAAGCGTGTGACAATTTCCACCGCATTAACCTCCGCAAATGTTTGGTTGGTGCGGCGATAAGCCAATCGTTTCAAGGCTGGAACGATTCGGATGCGATACTGGCCCTGCCGACCGCTTAACCCCGTTTGTTCGATGCGTTCAATCAGCCCGGTAATCATCCGTTCGGAACTGATGGCAATCTTCAACGGTTGGCCGACCACATTGGCAAAATTCAATATGGGATTCGAGGCGGTCAGTTCGATATCGAACACAAACGGTTGGGAAATGCCTTCCGTGCCGGTGAACTGGACAACCGACCCCTGAGACAGGGCCGCCAAGTCCGGATTCGTGGCGCCCTGCGCATAATTCCAGAAGGCCAGAGACAGGGTGAAACATCCAACGGCTAAGACAGTACGATATGGCATCCAGTCCTCCTGTTATCCTGTGATATGGTGGAACACGGTTTTATTGGTCCCAAGCATTGCAGACGAACCGGGTACTGTCGATGTAAATGCCGTGTTTTCCGCGGAAAGCCTTTCCGGCCTGGCCTGAAGGGCAATAAAACGTATCACTGGGACTGCCCCCACTCCCGCCGAAACTGAGGCAGCGATCCTCAATACATCTTCCGGATGTGCTATGTACTGGTGCCTTTCGAGAGGCTTCCCATCGGCTGCAGCGCATGGAAATGATATGGACAAATTGTCCGGAATATCCTCGAATGCCTTGAACAACGTTTCCCGGATTACATCGAGCAATTCGAGCAGTTCCCCCTCTCCCCCCCACCGGTCCCCTGGTAAATTCCCCCTCCAAAGCTCCGGTTTGGGGATTGACCCGTTGACAAATTATTCCTATGGCATCCAACCACATTCCGGCCTTGTATGTCGCACCGACGAGAACCGACCCGCTGCCGCAGTTCAGGTTATACGATGTATGGCCTCCGCTCCCCCCGATTAACGGAGTGGCGAACTCTGTAGGTGCTGTGCTTTGAGTAGGGCTCTGAGAAGTGGAACGGATGGTTTTTAGTCGATGGAGGGACAATACGGATCGTGTACTTCTGGATCGAATCCCGCTATAACTCCCAATGGCTTCCAACCGCTTGCCGTCCTGCAGCAGCAAGGCCAGGTGATGGGTGTCGGGTTGGTCTCCCTGGGAGGATATTGCCAGAGGAGCCGTGAGGGTTTCTTCATGGTTGGCTGTTTGGGCTTCCAACAAAAGCGCATCAACAGTTTGGCCCTCACCGGGTATCACTCTGAGCCAGTTCTCCGCTGCCTCCAGAGAATATGATCCTTTCTCAAGCACCACGGCGCTGCCATCGGCGGTAGTGAAATGGACCGGTTGGTCCAGAGTGACGGTGGTGTCGGCAAAGGCGGTCCCGCTCACCAGTGTCGACAGTGAAAAAAGAGCCACGATAATGAGGAATGATAATCGATGTCGCGTTGAATGTCGCATGACGCCTCCTTTTAGACAGGAGTGGATAATCAGTTATTGGTGATCTTGTGTTTTCCCCAGTATAAGGCAGCACCGGTCGTACCTTTCGAAATCCTTAAATTAGCAGGCTTGATCCTGAAATTCACATACAAATTGGGTGTGGCGACATAAAATGCCCCGCATGGCATTTTGCGATACAAATGAAATTCAGAGGGGTATACATCCTCTTTTTTCAACATGGATAGCCTTCGAAATCCATTGGTCGACTGTTAAGATCAGGCTGATTCATGATGTCTCACCGTGAGGCGGTTTCGGCCAGTCCGATGACACTCGCGTTATATTCCATCAAAGCCTTTTTCACATCCTTGGTATGAGTGTCGGCCAGCAACATGACCTGTTGTTTGGAGGGCAGGAATGGGAGGAGCGCGGACAGCGGGCCAGCACGACCTTGGATGCTTTCCATTGAACGGTTTTCCTTCATGGCGGTTTTGGCTTCGTCCATGACCTTGTCAAACGCGAAGTGCAGTCCCGCCAGAATGGAATTGTTTAGCAAATCACGAACCAGCATTTGAAAAACCGCGTCCGGTCCGATTCTCACTACCATTGCCGCGAACGATCCGACTTCCGGCACGAGGCCGGCCACACCTTGGACGACATCGGCGACGGTGACCTCTCCCAAATTCAAGAGCCCGGTGCCCTGGTTGACGACCCAGGCTCCCCCGCCTGGAATGGTCATGTCGAGGTACTTATTCCCCGCGACGCGAAGGATTTCCATGCCGATGTCGATGTACAGGGCTTCCGTCCAGGGGGAATCAGGATCGAGAGCAACTTGGAGCCCTCGCAGGGCTGTCTGCCCTTGAGCAGGATTATTCAAGGACCCGGTTAATGTTTGCAGATGCATGGCAGCGGTTTTTAACTCCTGCGGGTTTAACAGGTGATAGGCCAATGTGGCCTGTACGATCGTTTTAATATCCTTCAGGCCCGGCAAAAGTTTTTTGACATAGTCCTTGGTCCCCTTGCCAATGCCACGTTCGCGGATGGAATCGTCTTCGGGGATCAGTTCGGCTTCAGGAGACGGGAAGCCACCCAGTCCACGCGAACGAATGGGTTGGGAAGGAGCAGGAGTGAGGGTGAGCGACGCCTGGAGGACCTCTCCCATTTGTTTGTTGATGGAGCTATACACCACGGGGGCAACCTGAGTGTCAAAGATTCGTTGTCCCTGGCTCATCATGTTCTGTTGCAGTTGAACGGACATGTTGCGGAGGGCCGTCATATGCGGCCGGAGAAATTGAGCCAAACATTTTGCCGCGGGTTGTCTTTGGGCCAGTTTGTCCATTGACCTCAAGGCCATGTCCACGATTTGGCCCCCTTGCAGATTGCCACCGGTTGGATTGGTCAATATTTGGAGTTGCTCGGCCATGATTCCCCTGAAATCCTGTTCCCACTGCCGAAGCGCATCGGTAAACAGACGATTTCCGAAGTCCGCCGGATTGGTCGCAAATTGGTGCACCATTTGAGGGAATGAGGCAGAGGCCTGCCCTGATGCCTGAGCCAGACATCTAAACAGGGGTTCAAGTTGAAGTTTCCTGACAGCCTCCAACGTTTGGATTTCGCTTTCCAGTTTGGCCACCAAGGGGTTGTTTTGGATGTTGCTAATTTGAGTTTGCACTCCTCCGGTAACCGCCTGGCCCGTTTGCCTGGCTGTTTGCTCAACGGCCTGCTTTGCCTGCATGGCCGCGGATTGTGCTCCTTGGGCCGCCTTTTGAGCGGTTGATGCGGCT
>JBDIVP010000188.1:0-6870 GCA_039794325.1 Candidatus Inrsubterrania sp. | reverse complement strand
TCGAGCGCCGGCATAAGGCGGCTTTCGGTTTCGACTTCGATGCGGTGGTGGCGGGTGGCGAAGGTTTCGGCGATCAGGTCGGAATAAACGAATGTCGTTTTTCCCACCCCGGTATCGGTGGCCGTAATAAAAAATGATCCCATCTTTGAGGTAAAGGGCGTTCTCAACGGTTCCCTTGGTATAAAAGAAGTAGGGCGTGCCTGTTTACGTCATCCATCCCGGGAATGTCCTTACCAGATACGGTTGTCCAGGTTCCAGGTCTGTCCTGAAATGTGGTCGGCCAAAGCCAAATGGTAGACCATTTGGGCAATCTGATCCAATCCCGGTGTGCGATGAAGCACGTGAGGGCTCAGTTGTAGAGCCGAGTCGAATGTGTTTCCGGTAAGCGGGGAGCGATGCCAACCGGGAAAGACGACGTTAACCCGAATATTATGTGTCCCCCATTCTTTCGCCAACGATTTCATGAGGCCGACCAGCCCTGCTTTTGATGCAGCATAGGCGGCCTGGCCAGGATGGCCTTGCTGGCCGGAGAGCGATCCGATAAGAATGACGGATCCCTGTTGTTGGCGCTGGAAGGTGGAGGCGGCTTCCTTTAATGCCAGGTAGGCCCCTGTCAAATTGGTCTGGAGCGTATTAATCCAGTTTTCCGATGAAGTTTTCACCGTGTGAGCGGATACCATCGTGCCAACAGCCCATATGAAAACATCCAGAGTTGAATGGGCATCAAGAAAGGCTTCCAGAAGGGTACGGAGCTGGGGGGAGTGGGTGACGTCGGCTTGAAACAGGGAGGCTTCCCCGCCTGTTTCCTTGATAACCTCGACGGTTGTCTCTGCGGCAGCCCTATTATGGTGATAATGGAGCCCCACTCTCCAACCGTTTTGTCCAAAGGTTTTAGCAATGGACTGTCCGATCACGCCGGACCCTCCAAAGATGAGGGCTGACGAGGTCTGCCGGGAAGTCATAGAGGGCCTGGGCTCATGTCCAATTACCGAATTCCATCTTATCGCCTGAAGCGAACAGATGAACATATCTTTATCCTACAAGGCAATGCTCTTTCCGGACCAAGAAGAAAATGGCCGCTGGCGGCCTTTTTCCAATTGCCTTTTCAAAAGATAGCCGGATCAGGCGCCGGAAGTCTTGTTGTGATAGACTGGGAAAAAGCCTTGCTGGCTGGGAATGACCTATGGTAGGTTCATCGCGAAACTCCTTCCTATGCAGAATCATTTGACCTCATTGTCCTCCCGGTTGTTCGGAATCCTTTTCTGTGGAATGTGGGTTCTCACCGGCATTCAAGCGGTTCCTGCGGCCTGGTCCTCCGTCTTAGTGATCGATGAGGAGGTTCATGCGTATTTTCCCGATCAACAAGGCAATGAGTGGACCTATCGTGGAACGCTACGGGAAGGGGGAATGGTTCAGATTGCAGATACCCAGTTCATCAATGTCTCAAAAGTCATCGGTACTGAAAACCTTGATGGAGTGGAGGTAACGGTCTTCCATGATACGAATCCGGGAGACCAGGGCCCTTCCGATAGTTATTATCGCCGCGATGCGGCCGGTATCCGATATTACGGATCAAAGCCGGGGACGGTCCTGGAGCGGCAGCTTGTCCCCTATCAGATTGTGCGGTTCCCTTTGGAGATTCCCAGCTCGTTTGAACAACTGAATCGAAAGGGGTTAAGTTTAGGGATCGATTTGGATCGGGATGGGGAATCGGAAAAGGTGGATATTTTGGCGGTCGTGACGGTCCATGACCGTGAATCGGTGTCGGTGCCGGCAGGTGAGTTTCATGAGGCTGTTCGTTTGGAAGCCAAAATGACGATGAATGTGCATTTGTCCGAAAGCGGCATTACCGTCCAAGGAACCGACGTCATGACCGCCTGGTTTGCCAAGGGGGTGGGGTTGGTGAAGTATGTGGAGCGGCAATCCATACCTTCTCCACGTACACAGAATGAACGGATGGTGGAGGTCATGGAAGAGTTGGAAAAATTTACCCCGTCTCCCGATCCGGCCTCATTGAGCCGGAGCAAAACCTCGCCGTAAGGTGTTTTCACTCACAATGGTTTCCTCCATGAACTGTTCAAGGTAGCCCTCGCCGCCGGCTTTTCGTCCGACTCCCGATAGTCGATGCCCGCCGAAGGGTTGTCGTCCCACCAATGAACCGGTGATCGGCCGGTTGATATACAAATTCCCCACATCGAAGGTTTCTTGAATAAATTGGATATTCAAGGGGCTGCGGGAGTAGATGCCTCCGGTTAACGCGCAGGGGGAATCATTGGCCAACTGCACTGCCTGCCGAATGTTTACTGCTTTCAGTACGGCCATAACCGGTCCGAAGATTTCCTCCTGGACGACGGGGTGCCTCACGGGTAAATCCGTCAGAATGACCGGACCTTGAAAATATCCCGGCCCGTCGCATTGCCGATCCAGCAGACAGGTGCCGTCCCGTTTCCCCATGTCTACATAATGGCGGACACGGGCTAATGCCCGGTCATCGATTAAGGGGCCCATGCGGTTCCCTGCTAGTTCGGGTGGTCCGATGGGGATGCTGAGAGCCGCATGTTTGAGGCGGTCCAAAAATATCTCATAGATATCCTCCAGGACAATAACGCGCGAGCATGCGGAGCATTTTTGTCCTTGATACCCGGTGGCGCTGGCTAATACGCCGATGACGGCTTCATCAAGATCGGCGGTTTCATCCACGATAATGGCATTTTTCCCACCCATTTCTGCAATGACATGTTTGATATGGCGTTGGTGGGGCGATACCTGGCTGGCGGTGCGAAGAATGTCCAGACCCACAGCCTGAGATCCTGTAAAGGCAATGAGATTGACGGCAGGGTGGCGGACCAGGGCTTGACCGAGGTCGGGACCACCAGGAAGAAAATGTAGAATGTCCGGCGGAAGTCCAGCCTGGGAGAACAGGTGATACAGGTGATAGCCCATCATGGGGGAACGCTCGGAGGGTTTGAACAGCACCACATTTCCGGTCACCAACGCAGCCGAGACAAGTCCGGTGGGAATGGCCAGGGAAAAATTCCAAGGGGCGATCACCACGGCCAACCCTCTGGGCTTCCAACGGCGGAGATTCAACTCTCCCGGAGCCTGGAGTAATTGATTGGGTTGGCAAAGCCGAATCATGTCACGACCGTAAAATTCCAGAAAATCGATGGCTTCGGCTACATCGGCGTCGGCTTCCCGCCAAGGTTTGCCCGTTTCCAGGATTTCCCAGGCGGCCAGTTCCGCCCGTTGTTTCCGGATGCAGGAGGCGGTACGGAAAAGGATGTCGGCCCGTTCGTGAGGAGGGATTCGACGCCAGGAATCCAGACGGGCTTGAGCGCCTTGAATGATGGACGGAAGGTCCTGAACGGAAACCGTCGGAAAGCGGGCGATGATCCGGTCAGGCCTGCCGGGGTTAATGCTGATCAGTTCCGGACCGGTCAAGGCCAGGCCGGAGGGGGTTGGATAGGAGTGTCGTTTTCCAAGTAACGGCAAGGTGTTCCGGATGGCTTCGCCCATCGAAGCCTGTGCCGGGAGAAAAGAAAAATCAGTATGAGGTTCATTGGAAAATTCCGGTAAATCTCCAGAAAAAGTTGCAGGGGTAGGAGAGTCGGTGGTGGCTGGCTGGTCGGTCTGTTTGACCGGATGAACCTGTGGGGCTTCCAGCAGATGATCGAGTGATTCTGACGTTTCATATTGACGTCTAATAAAGCTCTCGTTGGAGGTGTTTTCCAATAGTCGGCGGACAAGGTAAGCCATGCCGGGTAGAAGCGCACCAATGGGGGTGTAGATCCGCAGACGGTGGCCCTGCCTGAGGAGAGCATCACGGAGTGGTTCGGCCATGCCGAACAACATTTGAAATTCATAGGCTTCGGGAGGTAGTCCCTTTGATTCGGCCAGGGCCTGGATAAAGGCCACCGTTCGGACGTTATGAGAGCCGAAGGCGGGTCGAATCAGAGTTCGCTGTTCGAGTATTTTTTGTGCCAGAGCTTCATAATTGGCGTCCGTCTCTGCTTTGGCCTGGAATACCGGAACCGGCCAATGCCGCTGTCGGTACAACACTACTTCCGAATCCCAATAGGCTCCTTTCACCAGGCGGATCCCGAACGGGGTTTGACGCGTTTTCCCCCATTCCAACAGCATCTCCAGGCTTTGCGGTGAACGCTTGAGATAGGTCTGAAGTGCAATTCCCGCATAGGGGTAGGATTGAAAGTCGCGTTCGGAAAAGATCCGGGTAAAAATAAAAAGGATCAACGGTTCCAGTTCGGCCTGTTCCATGTCGAAGGTGATGGCGGCCGGGAGCTGTTGTGCCAGATCAAGCAGTGACCGGAGGCGGGGGGAGATACCGCTAAAACTTCCTTCGGGGTCGATTGGATCCAACTGTGAGTAGAGGGCGGAGAGTTTGATGGACAACTGAACCCGAGGCACAGGGCCGAGGTGATCCGCCTCAAGAAGTGCGCGGGGTTCCCACCCTTTGGCCAAGTCGTGCAAAGCACGCAACGTGCCCAGGCAGCGTTGGTGGTACCGGTCCGCCTCGACTTCACTGACCGTGGCTTCTCCCAACAGGTCGGCCGAATAGGCACAGCCCGATTGCCAGAGGCCGGTGAGGGTTGAGGAGGCGTGCTCCACAGATTCTCCGGCCATAAAGGAATACGCCATGCGAAGAAATTGTCGTCGGATCAGGCGGGAGCCGAAAGTGCGGCCCAGTGGTGTCGGGGTCAGATGAGTGAGAAGCCATCGAAAGGAGGAGGGAAGGGCTTTTACGTCGGTGAAATACTCCTGCAAAACCTTGGCAAATTGTGCATCGGTTTTTAAGGCAGGCAGGACGTCGATAAAGCGAAAAAGTTGAACTTTAAAATGTTCGTCTCTGGTTCCCCAATCCAGGAGCAGATTACTCCACCAGCGATGATTAAATACCGACGGTTTGTGACGTTGAGCTTCCTGTGCGAGGGTGGCACCTAAGCGTTTGATAGAAGGTTCGAGAAGAGTTGAACCAGACACTTCAACCTCCTTGGTTATAAAACGGGCTTAGGTATATTTTACACGTTTTAAGGGCAGGAAAAAGTGAGGAAACTCGGTTGGTAGCCCGGCCGGTGTCAAGGCTGGCAGGTTGAGAGGCGTTTCCCGGATATACTGCCGTAGGGACCAAGGGTATTTTTAAAGGTGCCTTCCATGATGGTGTCACGGTTGCTCAATAAGAGGCTGTCCTCCTGCCGACCCTGAGGAAATGTCCACTCCAGATAAACGGTATCTCCGCGGACGGCGATGGTGGTGGGCATCGGTTGCTTCGATGGGGCCGTTTGGCCAGATGGAAGGAAGTTCACGGTCATTTTATGGTCCTGGTGATTCATGTGATTATGGACGGTCCAGTGCCAGGTGCCGCATATGCGCGCCAGACCGCTGTTTTGGCGCATGTCATGTTGCCATTGTGTGACTACGGGAATCTGTGTCAACAAAAGCTCGAAAGCTTCGGTTTGAAGGATTAATTTCTGGTTCACCAGGTAATTCTGAATCGTGGGTTGCAATCGTGTGGAGAGATAGTGGGTGGCAAAACGTTTTTTCTGGGATTCAGAAAGAGTCGTTTGATGAACCTGGCCGGCCGGAGTTTGCCAAAATTCCTGCAGCCTGGAATCGATTCCGGCCATTCCATTATCTTGATACGCCTGGAGCCAGGTGTTCAGACCCTCTGGTGGCATAGAGTAGGTTTGCTCGTAATAATTGGCAAATTGGAAGTAAGCTTGCCCCTCGGCTTCCGGGGACCAGTCAGAGGAACTGCTGAACGTGCCGACCATGTCTTGAAGGGCAATGACGGACTCCAACTTTTCCAGGGGAAGGAAGTCGGCTAACCATTCCGGCGGTGTGCCAGGGAGATTTTTGACAGCCGGCTCCTGCAAAATGGGGCTACCTTCCGCGTGATCGGTACGAGCATTCAAGTAGGCCATGGCGGACAGACCGCCCATGATTTGGGCAATAGATTCTTGAATATCCGGAGGAATATGAATCGGAGAAGACATTTTATCTGAAGAATACCTGCCCTTAGGAGGGGATGTTTGGGGAATTTCCAATGTGAGAAATAATTGAATGGCCTCATCTTTTGAGGGTAGCTGGAGGAGCTTGTCATGGTGTGTGGTTGAAAACCGGATGGGATCAGTCAGGATCAGGGAGGCGCCGCAGGCTGATGCAGGTATCGATAGACTTGCGATCAGAGAAAGCAGGGTAAAGAACAGTCCTGCTGTGCCGGTTTTACTCATGGTTGCAATACAGAAAAGTGCGAGACCGAGGCCAAAGCCCCTCCCACACTTTCGGTTGAGGGCGTTTTCAGGATTTTTTCAAAATGCTGCTAATGAATTCCATGGATGATTGCAGGACCGATTCGCAATCCGCTGACCGAAACCCGGGGGAGAGGGTATTACAAAACCCGTCGCTTGCCTCCGGATAGTGTCGAACATTCACTGTTTTCCCGGCTTGCTTGGCGGCCTGCTGAAATTGATCCAGTTCGCTCGGGGCGATGGTGGTGTTTTGACCGGGGATATGCAGGAGTAGAGGGCAATATAACTTTTCAACGATGGTGGAGTCCTGAGGCAATGATGGATAGATCGCGACTGCCGCCTGTAACCGTCGTCGGTGTGCCGCAGCCTTGATCGCCAGTGTGGCTCCCATGCCGAACCCGATCAGGGCATGGGCGTTCCTGGTCGTTTGTTCCAAGTTTGCATCTTCAGCGATGTTGGCATTCAGATATTCAAAACACGCATGGATGTCTTGAAGCGCTTGCCGGTCATCCAACCGTTCCTGAAGGGCATCGGCCACTTCCGTGTTGGAGGTGATCATCCCGCCCTGTCGGCCGTAAAGGTTAGGCACCAGTACGACATATCC
>JBDIVP010000187.1:0-6930 GCA_039794325.1 Candidatus Inrsubterrania sp. | reverse complement strand
CCCACACCAGCACCCACACCCTCATCATCTGTGTATGTTTACGTGTTTTCATAAACGAATCAGCTCCTTCATACATAATATGCTTCATCATAGAAAAATAACATTGCTTTCATGTAACACCCATGTTACGAATGTGTTAACTGACCAACAATTCACTTAAGGGATTAAACCAATAAAGGAAAAAGGGAGAGAGGGCTTTACGTTGGGTCATGATAGCAGGGCAAATCAATTTCCACCGTCGTGCCTTTGCCCATTTCACTTTTAATATGCAGCTTGCCACCTAACAGTTGCATTAAATGTTTGACAATGGACAGCCCCAGCCCGGTTCCGCCTTCTTCCCGAGAGCGGGCACGATCCACACGGTAGAACCGTTCGGTGATTCTGGGAAGATCCGTTGACGGGATGCCTGGACCGGTATCCTGAATCAGCAATGCCAGGTGACCCGCTCCCCCCTGCCGCACACTAAACGAAATGGTGCCTCCGGAAGGCGTATATTTGACGGCGTTATCAACCAGATTGACCAACACTTGAATCACACGATCCCGATCCGTCCAAGCCCGAATCTCTCCAGTCACCTGATTGTGGAACTCCAATTGCTTTTTCTGCACCTGAGCAGCAAACATTTCGCAGACTTCCTCTACAACCTCCCCAAGCCGGATAGCCTCCCGACGCAATATGACTTTCCCCGATTCGATCTCGGACAACCCACGTAAATCGTTAACCAGCCGCGTCAGACGTTCAGCGTGATGATGCGCCACCTCCACAAACCTTCTATTGGTGGGAGTTTCCAACGAGGGTTCATCTCTTAACGTCTCCAGATACCCCACAATAGCCGCCAACGGTGTCCGCAATTCATGCGATACGTTATCGATAAATTCGGCCCGCACTTGCTCCAACCGGCGCAATTCCGTCACATCGTGCAAGACCAGTACGCACCCTTTTTTCTTTTTGGAAAAGGGAACGGGAAGGGCGTAGATTTCCATCACCATAGGAGACGGGGTGTGCAATTCCACCTCCGCCCGCCTGGTTTCGTGCAAAGCCAGATGTTGGCAGCCTTCCACCAGCTCCGCCAATTCCTGATTACGGATCACCTCCCACAGGGTCAAGCCTTGAAGTTGTAAGGCCTCCAACCCCAGTATCCTGCGAGCACTGGGATTGCTGAACAGGATTTTGCCTTTGGGATCGAACGCCAAGACCCCTTCAACCAGATTCTCCACCACCGCGACAATTTTCGCCCGCTCTTCCTCCAGGTAAGCCAACCGGGCTTGAAGACGCGCAGTCGCTTGCTGAACCGCCCCCGCTTGGAGAGAGCCGTCCTCTGACACTGAAATTCCGGTATCATGGAGGTCCGCAATTTGTTGCAATTGACGCAGCCCTGTCTGGATATCTTCCTGCCGTTCGGCCAAACGCCGCCAACTTCGATTGGCAACCCCAAAGCCAAGAGCCAAACATCCGACCCCCAGCAAGCCCACCGCCCACCCGGGCCAGCCGGCCGCGCCGACACCGGCTCCCAGTACAAATATCACGACCGTCCAGACAGACACATACAGGGGTGGGGTGATCCTCATACCTATTTGGTTTGGCGGATTCAAGCCGACTCGGCATCAAAACGATAGCCGACCCCCTTGACGGTCACAATCCGCCCCTGCTCCTCCCCCAATTTTTCCCGAAGCCGCCTGACATGCACATCTACCGTGCGCGATTCAATTTCCACCGCATTGGAATACCCCCAAACCGTCTCCAGAATCTGATCCCGATTCAAGACCCGGCCATTGGCCTTCATCAGCGCACAGAGCAAATCAAACTCCTTCACCGTCAGTTCCACGGCCCTGCCATGCACCGTCACCTGATGCCTCCCCTCGTCCACTTCCAACTCACCCACTCGTCGAAAGGGAGTGGACTCCTGGGTCTGTCCACGGCGAAGTACGGCTTTAATCCTTGCCACCAGTTCACGAGGGCTGAAGGGTTTGACCAAATAATCATCCGCGCCCATTTCCAATCCCACGATCCGGTCCACTTCCTCTGCCCTGGCCGTCAGCATGATAATGGCCAAATTCGCCGTTTTGGGGTCTTTGCGTAATTTCCGGCATACTTCAAGACCATCCATCCCGGGCAACATGAGATCCAAAACCACCAAATCAGGAATCCGGTCCTTAGCCATATGCAAGGCCGTCTCTCCATCTTGCGCTGCAAGACATTTCAAGCCGGATTTCTCCAGGTGATAACGAACCAAATCCACCAAATCCTTCTCATCATCAACAATCAACACCGTTGCAGACATCTGTTTTCTCCTTGGTCCTTATTCGCCTTTCGCCGCCGGCCTTTGCACCAAACGCCCCGGCCGCCGGTCAGACAGGAAATAGTGCTTAATGGCCCGCATGGCGTAACAATCGTCTTCATTATAATCCAAAATCCGCTGCAACAGGGTGGAATCATCGGGGTTGGCCAGATAATCATTGTACCAGGCAATGGAATTGGCTCCGGACGGGTCGAGATCCCTCCACTGAAAACCCACCCATTTGGCAATATGCTTGATCCCATAGGAAAAGGTGGGCCAATCGGAGTACTCCACGATCAATTGCTGGTAGAGATCATATTCCTTCACCTTATAAGCTTCAAAGGTATCCTGGTCCAAATCGTAGCGTTCCCTCAGCTGTCGCAATGTCGTCCGCTCTTTATGGGAGTAGACATAAAACACCACATCCCCACAGGTTTGCAGAAATGTCCAAAATCTTCTGACCGTTTGCTCTTCATCTTCGGGACGAACGGCCAGGAAATACTCGTAACGCGGGGGCCGGCCACCCTCACAAACAACCAGGCCGAACAGATAGGTCACACCACGGGTCGGATCATCCTCGATGTCGAAATACATCTCCCGTTCGACTTCGGGAAACGTGTAGCCTGGCCGGATCACCGGATTCCCTTCCAACAGCACACGCGCCCGTTCCTTCATTCGCACCAAGGAGGTTCTGCCCATACGCGGAATCTTTCGAGGCGGCTTCAGATAGGTTTCCACATCCATCCCGGCAATATCTTCAACGGTGCAGAGGCCTTATTCGCGAAGGGCAAATTTTTGTTTTCCCACAAAAAACAGGCCGGTGGGATCCGATTCCGCCTTTACCCATTGATAGCAACGGGTAAACCACCCGCACATCGTGCAGTGACTGCCCAGGACAGGCTCCGAGGCATTCCGCCCTGACACTAATTGTTCCACATTCTGCATGGCCAGGGTGAATCGTTCCAAAAAGGAGGCGGGGTCAAATTCTTCAATCTCTTTATCGACATTCACAATTCTTCCACCCGGAGGAACGGCGCCCTGTATCTTTTCGAGCAACAGCCGATAAAACAAAATCTGAAATGCGTAATGTTCCTTGAACTTTCGTTTTTTCCCGTCCGCCTCTTCCCAGCCCTTGCCGGCCTTGATATCGATCGGCTCATACAGATACCGGCCGAAACAGGATGCCCCGCCTTCCCGTTTCACCAGGAGATCCGGGCGACCCACCAGATTTTCGCTCTTCAAGCATCCCTGATAAATGGTTTCCGTTCCCTTCCGCATCTCGTCCAGTGTTTTCTCGAAAGCCTGTTCCACGGGAAAGGCCTGCAGGTCGGCAACGTCACGGTCGCCCAAGGTGGCGATATAGTCCCGTTCCGTTTGCAAGCCCACTTCCCAAAGCAATTTCACAAACCGGCTCACTTCGGTTTTTTCAGAGACATCTCCATTGGCATCCAAAAACACCCGGTGGGGGCATTTGGTGTAGTTATACAGGTCCTGAGCCGTTATAGACTTGGAGGGCATAGGTGAACGCAGCCTAGCATAAGACATGAAGGGGAGCCACATCCGGGGGAGATAGGCAGGAAATTGAAGGATTACGCGTTCACGCTCTCTCTCATAACCGCCCACAGGAAGCTTATAACGAAGACAACGGTCGGAAGGGGAAAGGAAGCCGGCGCCGAGTGCCTATCTCGGATTCCTAATCAAACACTACGGTTTTGCGGCCATAGACCAATATGCGGCGTTCGATGTGCAGGCGGACGGCTCTGGCAAGGACCAGCACCTCCAGATCACGCCCTTTCCGAATCAGGTCCTGCACCGAATCCCGATGCCCGACACGCACCACGTCCTGCTCAATAATGGGGCCTTCATCCAATTCCGGAGTCGCATAATGAGCCGTGGCGCCGATAATTTTCACCCCACGATCGTAAGCTTGATGATACGGGCGGGCGCCCACAAAAGCCGGAAGAAAGGAATGGTGAATATTGATGATGGGACACCCGACTTTCTTTAAAAATTCCTCACTGAGTATCTGCATGTACCGGGCCAGCACCACCAGTTCCACATCGGCCGATCGAAGTGTCTCCAGAACCCGTTCTTCCTGGTTGGATTTTTCATTTGGTTGAACGGGAAAGCAATGAAACGGTATGCCAAACAGATTCGCCCACCATTCCGCATCCTGATGATTGGAAAGGACAAGGGGGATTTCCATCGCAAATTCCCCGCGCCGATAGCGTTGCAGGATGTCCGCCAGACAATGGTCATAACGGGAGACCAGAATTCCGACCTTGGGCCTTTGATCGGAAAAATACAGTTGAACATTCATGTCGTAGATTTTCGCGATTGAGCCGAATGCCCCGGGAATGTCCGCCGGAGGAAGTTGGAACTTTTCCAGATCAAAGACCGTCCGCATAAGGAAGTCGCCGGTTTCCCGATCCGTATGATGATCGGAATCGACGATATTGCCCCCAAAGTCGTGAATGAACCCGGACACTCTGGCAACCAGCCCTTTTTGGTCTTGGCAGGTAATCAGTAAGGTCGCCGTACGAGTTGACATATCATTCTTAGGAAGAAGCCGGCAGAGGAGAGGAATCCGGCATGACGCTCATCTCGGCTAATTTAGGACACGGCATAGCGTAATGGAATCGGACCCAAAAGGAAAGGAGGTTCACGATTGGATACCGAGGCTCCCCCGGGAGAGGGGAAAAGGAGAGTCCTCCCTTAACGGCATTCTCTTTTACTTGGCAATTCCTACCGGACGCATTCATCAAGCCTCCAGCACATACCTTCACGCAGCAGGTTTTCCGGGATGTTCTTCCTGGGGATTGTTGCAAAAGGGTTACGCCAAATTTTGATCGTATTCGGCAGCCTCAACGAAAAAGTACGTGTGGCAGGCCCGATCGATAAAGGTCTTGGACAGCGTCGGCGGCACCCCATTGAATTTGGCGATACTGATAATTTGTTCAATTAGATCCCGGGGATGACAACTTCGCAGATTCAACTGGTATTTGTGGTAGACACATTCCAGGAGATAGTCCACCGCTTCGGGATCGAACGGTACGCCTTTCTTGCGGCACACCTCTTCAAAGATTTGCTTAAACCGCTCCGGGGTCGGATCGGCAATATAGATTTTGTTTCGGATCCGCCGTAGAAACGCTTCGTCGGCCAACTTCGCCGGCTCCAAGTTCGTGGCAAACAAGACAATCGTATCAAAAGGGATCTGAAAAACCTTGCCGGTATGCAAGGTCAGGTAATCAACTCGCTTTTCCAACGGCACAATCCAGCGATTCAGCAGGTCACGGGGCCGCACCAACTGCCGCCCAAAGTCGTCGATCAGGAAGACTCCCCCGTTGGCTTTAATGTGAGGGGGAGCCTTGTAATATTTGGCCGCCGCATTAAATGAGAGATCCAGCGTCGCCATCGTCAGCTCACCGCCGGCAAATTCAATCGGTCGCTTACACAACACCCAACGGGTATCTTTTTCCACCTTGGCTTCGATGAGGGAGCGGGTGGCTTCCTGCTGAATCGGAACCTGAACATGGGTGATCGGATCAAAAACCTGGATGATCTGACCATCCACCTCAATGGCGTAAGGAATAAAAATCTCTCCTCCGCCAACCGCTTCCAGCATCTTTCCGATGGCCTCGGCCATCACGGTTTTGCCATTGCCCGGCGGGCCATATAAAAAGATGGCCCAGCCGGAATTGACGGCTTCGCCGATTTGATCGATCGCCCCCGGCGTCAAGACCAAATGCTCGGTCGCCGCCGTCACGGTTCGCCGGTCGATGGTCAGGTTGCCGATCGGTTGGCTTTTGACCATCTCAATATACTGGTGAAGGGGAACCGGCGCCGGGCCGACATACCGGCACAAGTCCATATACGCATTGGCCCGTTGCCGTCCGGCTTCAGTCAGGGTGTACCGCAGCAAAACCCCAAGTGACTCTCCATGACCCTTCACCTCGCAGAATTTCTCCCGCTGAAGCACCGTAAACAATTCTTTCATGACGCTGACCGGCAATTTCATGATTTCCCCGGCCGTTCGCTCGGTCACCTCTCCGACGCTATACAGGGTCCGGACCAGAATTTGAACCAGCAATTCTTCAGGCAAGCCGGTCGCCTTGATCGTCGTCGGGGCGGTTAAGGCACGTGGATCGGACGCATGTTCAACGGAACTTCCGTTTGCCGGAGTCCTGGCAGCGGTGACATTCATTCCTGTTCTCCTTTCCGGGATAACCCTTCCGGTCTTCAACCGAGATACGGTCAATCGTGATACGGTCCGCCTTGTGCGCGGCCTTCCTCGAACTCCGCATTCCCTGTACAATGAGACAAACAGAGAGGGCAGGAAGAGGTGGGGATAGCCTTTTCACCTCTTCCCGGTATGATTGTTTTGCCATCCTATTTTGAGGCTCAATATTCCCCTGGTTATCGCATTATTGGTCGTGACCCTGATGGTGGGCGGCCTGTTGGCCGGCTGCACGCCCCCACCCAATCCCGGCACCATCCGGATCGGATTAGCCACAGGATCCAGCAACCTGGATCCTCGATATGCCACCGATGCGACATCAGCCAGAGTCAACCGCCTGTTGTATTCCCGCCTGGTGGATTTCGGACCGGACGGAACCCCGCAGCCGTCCCTGGCCACCTGGATTCAGCACTCA
>JBDIVP010000186.1:0-6948 GCA_039794325.1 Candidatus Inrsubterrania sp. | reverse complement strand
CGGCTTCGGACCTGATGGTCCGGAGTGATCCGATGCGTCATCTCTCGGTTTCCAATGGATGGTCTGGGTAGTGTCGATCATGGGCGGTGAGGAGTCCTTCCGTTCATGTTGCGGAGTGCTTTCCGTTTTTTGAATTGTCTGTAAGAGGCCAGGGCTCGATCCCGGGCCTTTTGATGGATGAGCATCGGATGGGGGTAGGTCTCCCCCAGCCGCACCCCGGCCTCCTTGAGGAGGAGAGGAGGCGCTTCCCAGGGGTGGTGAATCCATTTGGCAGGCAATTTTGCCAGTTCCGGGACCCACCTGCGGACATACTCTCCGTCCGGATCATATTTCAACCCCTGGGTGACAGGGTTAAAAATTCTGAAAAACGGGGAGGCATCGGCTCCACATCCGGCCACCCATTGCCAACCCAATGTGTTATTGGCCAGGTCGGCGTCTACCAGCGTATCCCGGAACCATTCGGCCCCTTTCCGCCAGGAGATCAACAGGTCCTTCGTCAGAAATGACGCGGTCACCATTCGAATTCGGTTATGCATCCACCCGGTGTGCCATAATTCCCGCATTCCGGCATCAACGATCGGGTACCCGGTCTGACCTTGCTGCCAGGTTCGAAGCGAATCGGCATCATCCCGCCAAGGGAAAGTCTCGTAGGCACGGTGAAGGGATTCGTAAATGGTATGTGGAAAATGATAGAGGAGATACCTAGCGAACTCCCGCCATCCGAGTTGCCTGAGATAGGCGGTGTAGCTGTGCCGGTATTGGTATTGCTGGTGCCGACGGCCGGCCCGGTTGATCGTATGCCAAACCATGCGGGGACTGATTTCTCCAAAGTGAAGGTGGGGAGAGAGACGAGAGGTCCCGGAATGATCCGGACGGTCTCGTTCGGTGGCATAGCTCCTGACCGGATTCCGGAGGAAAGTTCGCAGGGCCGCCCTCGCCCCCTCTTCACCCGGCCGCCAGATCTGCCGAATGCCTTGAGCCCAGTCAACCTTCGGCAAGAGCTGTAGCGCGTCCAGTGAATCCGACGGCAGGCGGTCGGCAGGCGGGGGAGGGAGTGTCCGAGCAGCGGGCAGCGGGTGAGAGGGTGGTATGTGCCGGGAAAGAGAGTTCCAGAACGGAGTGAACACCCGGTACGGTTGATGTGATTGGGTGTGGATACCGGCGGGATCGGCCAGGCATGTTCCCCAAAAGCTCTGCCCTTTCACGTTTCCAGTATCCAAAAGGGCGTCGATCTCTTTTTCGGTGTTCCGGCGGGAAGGTTCACTGGACCGATTCCAGAAAATATCAGAGGGTTTGGAGACTCTGATGATGGTTGAGAGGACCTCGGGGACCCTGCCGGTTCGAATGATGAGGCGGTTTCCGTATTTCCGGAGATTGGTGTCGAGATTTTGTAAAGAATGATGCAGCCACCAGCGCCCCGCTGCTCCCGGACGTTCATCGGGGTTGGACTCGGGATCCCATATATACAGGCAGATGAGGGGTTGGCTCCGCTGAACGGCTGCCGAGAGGGCCGGGTTGTCGGCCATCCGGAGATCCTGATCAAAAAGCACGATGGTGGGCGAATCGGTCATCGTTTTTTTATTGACCCCGTCTACATCACAGGAGGCGTCTGCTCCATCAGCTGTTCCTCGCTGACGCGCATCAGACTGATGGTGCGCCGGCCTTGTGGCCCCTGTAAATCCAAGTTCACCGAGCTGCCTATGTCTCCCCGTATCAATTCGACCACTTCCTGGTGGGTTTTTCCGTTCACGGGAGCACCGTTAACAGCCAGGACTTCCTCTCCATGGGTCACTCCTGCTCTGGCAGCGGGACCGGCCGGGTGTACGGCCCTGATGATCAGGATGGCCGGATCTCCGATGCGGGTTGCCGTAATATGGAGAGCCAGACCCACAATGCCGGAGGGCAGGGGTGTATTCGGTCCGGGAGAGCCGGCATGGGGGTTCATGGGGGCTGGAGATTCGTCCGAATGACTGTCTGTTGCGAACGCCATTGACAGGATCAGAGCTGCCGAGAGGGCGAGGACCGGTACGATAGTGAGGCCTTGGTGCCAACGATGTTGTCGTGAAAAAAGGGGTAACATGAATATTCTCCTTTATCCTTTAGTTGAGGGTAGGGGAGAGCCCTGCAAATCCGAGGACGCACAAACCAAGAAGCAGGACCAACGAATTCAATTGTACGGAGCGCCGGTGCAGCCCGTCCCGTTCCATTTGTAGCCCGGGAGTCGTCAATCCTTTACGGTGCTTCGCCTTGAGCTGATCGCTGAGTTCGTTGATTTGTGCCGTCAGAGGATTTCGACAGTACTGTTCAATAGCCAGTATACCGAGCCACAGGGTGGCGGGGAAAAATATCATCGCCGTGAACCCTTGATAAAATCCTAAGGCCATACAGGCTACCCACCCAAGAGCGGCGCTCATCATCCCCAGAGCGTAATACCGTGGGAATAAGGTTCGGACCACCCTGCCGAAAGTCTCGGTATCAAGGGTTCGAGAAAGCACCGGGGCCGTCACGAAGGACAAAAAGACGATCTTGCCCACTAAAATGGCTCCAGCTACCAGATTCAAAAAGATGAGAAAGCGTTCAATCATGCATTCGCTCCTTGGCTGAACTCCCGGTTAATGTCCTTGCGGTGAGCGCCGGAATAGTGCATGTAAGGCCTGTTCAACCGTCTCATAGGAAAAGGAAAAGCCCCCATCCCGGGCCTTTTGAGGATAGACCCGCTGTCCGGTGGTCAGCATGGTGGCCAGTTCACCCAATGCGATGCGCAGCACGATCTCGGGAACCGGCAACCAGGAAGGACGATCAAGGGCTGATCCCAGAGCGGTGCAAAAGTCACGCATCGTGACGGGCACCGGAGCGACGGCATTGACCGGTCCCGTGACGGAGGGGGTGGTGATCACAAAGAGAATGAGGCGCGCCAGATCTTCTTGATGAATCCATGAGACATATTGTGATCCGGGAAGAATCGGCCCGCCGAGGAACAGGCGAAACGGACCGGTCATCTTTGCGAGGGCGCCTCCCTCGCGTCCCAAGACCATTCCAAAGCGCATGGGAATCACCCGCAGACCCAGTCTTTGTCCTTCCATGGCGGACGACTCCCATGCCTGGCACAGTTCCGGAAGGAATCCGGTGCCGGGAGGCGCCGTTTCATCCACTCTGTCTGAGCCGCGGTCTCCGTAAAACCCGATTCCCGATGCCGAGAGAAAGGTATGGGGTTTGGTCTTCCAGGATTCAATGGCTTGAAGCAAGGTTTGTGTGGATTGCACGCGGCTGTTGGTCAGGTCGCCTTTGCGCCTTGGTGTCCAGCGGCGCTCCGCAATGGAAGCCCCTGATAGATTGAGGACAACATCGGCCCCGTCGCATTCCTGAGCCCATGGACCGACCTGTTGACCGTCCCAGTGGAGGGTCCTGTGTGAAAGGGAGGCCATCTGAGAATCGGACGCAGGTTGCCGGGATAGGATGTTGACCAGAAAACCTTCTCGTGAGCAGGTTTCCGCGACCTGTCGGCCCACAAACCCGGAACCACCGGCAATGACGATTTTCATGCGCTTATTCCTCCATCTTGCGCTGAGGGACGGATTCCCATTGTTGCAATTCCACCGTCGGAACAATATGGATGTCGCCTATCAAGTCGATCGCCATCGGATCATTGGCCATGGGATCTTCCTGTGGGGCGGAAGTCCGAGTGGGTGAAAGTTCCAGATCGATCCGGGATTCGTGATCATTACGAATGAGAATTGTCTGTTCAAAAATGCCCAGGGGATGCCAGACGTGAAGGTGGTACTTCCCGGGAGGTATATTGCCGACCGAAAATTCCCCTGACTCCCCGGTCATGGTGTAATAGGGCTGAGAGACCACAATGCGCCACCCTTCCATGTATTCATGGAAGTTACAGCGAAAGAAGAGAACCCCGGATTGATCCGCCTTGAAGTGCCTGGGTGCCCCGGGCCGTGGTTGACCTTTGGGATTTTCCGAAAGATAGTCACTCTTTCTGTTGTCCGGGTGTGGCTGGAGGTCTGCCTGAAAAATGGATTTGGCGCCTCTCATGGATGTCAGGAAAATTTCCAGTTGGTGTTGAATGGGATCCCAATTTTCCAACTGTAAAACTTCACCGGCTTGCAGGACTTCCACATGAGGGAGAAAGACGCAATTCTGAATTTTCAGGGTCCGGTCACCTGAGGAAACCGGATTCTTCTCATCCGCGTTTTGAAGATACACGATGGCTCCCCGCACCCTCCCTTCGGATGTCAGTTCCGGCGTAGGTGATAGCCGCCACCCCCTGCCATCGGAAATACGACCGCAGAAATAGGGGTCAGGGTGTAGAACGAGGTTGAATCGTTTTGGGGGAAGGTATGGGCCATGATAACTGACGGTGCCCCTAAGTTGTCCCCCCGGGTCCTGCTTGACGGTGCCATAGGTCAAGGACGGGGGAAGCCCGAAGACGACCCCGACAAGGAACCACAAAAGCACAGTTGTTTTTCCTGAGAGAAGGAGGTTGAGGCCCCCCCGCGTCTTCTGATTCATGGCCAGTCTTGAATCCCTTTCTCGTGCGTGTCAGTCCTGCTGATGTCTCGTCTGAGTGGGAGTCATGTCCCGGGCACAACGGAATCCGATGCCATGGGTCTTCAGGGCGAACCCTCCTTTGCCTCTGGATGCCGCCCGTAAGTCGGCTTCAAAGCTTTTCCATGATCCCCCTCTTACCACTTTCAAAATCCCATTGTCCGGCCCTTTAGGGTTCCGCTCCGGGCTGGCGGCGTAATAGTCGGCATCATACCAGTCCTGGACCCACTCCCGAACGTTGCCGGCCATGTGATGAAGCCCATAGGGAGATTGGCCCTTCGGCAGCGCGCCCACATCCATCAATGTGCGGGTGTCCTCCCATTCCTTGTCAAAATTGGCCTTCAGGAGATCAGGAGAATCGTCTCCCCAGGGGAACCGTCTGGCGTCCGTTCCTCGTGCCGCTTTCTCCCATTCCGCTTCCGTGGGAAGCCGTTTCCCTGCCCAGAAACAGTAGTCCACGGCATCATGCCAGGTCACTTGGACGACGGGTAGATTGGCGATCTCGGGACTTTCCTCCATGAGGGGTTTGTCGCCATAGACGTTCAGCGGAGGTCTATGGAGGGTTTCCTTCAAAAATTCACTATAACGGGCATTCGTCACCTCATATTTGTCGATGGAAAAGGCGTTAAGAAAAATTTTTCGGCGGGGCTGTTCGTCCAGCCGGCCTTCGCCGGGGTTACTCCCGCGGATAAATGATCCTGCCGGAATCGTCACCATTTCCACGGGATCTTTTTCGATCATGGATCGAGCTTCCTCCGTCGTCAGCTGAGCGAATAGGCAGGTCGTTAACATGAGCGAGCAGATCCCCATTACATACGTCCTCATGATTTCCTCTCCCGACTGGCTTGGATGATAGTGTTCGTGATGTTGAAAATCTCTCGAATCAATTGTCTGGCGGATTCATGTCGCTGATTCCGCTCGGCTTGTCTGGCCTCCATAAGCATTTTCCGCATTTCATGAAGTTGCCCTTCAATGGTGGCCTGAAGGTCGGGAGAGGCCAGGGTTCCCCCGATGGCGGCCGCGTGAAATTCTTCCCATGCCCGGTCGGCGGCCACGGCGGCCTCACGGATCATGATGGGAGTGGGGTCATCCGTTACCGGAGGTTCCGAGGGAGCTCCCCATACGGGAGCTCCCAGGGAAACCCATACAACCAGACTCAGCAGCATTCTAGGCCACGCACTGTCGCGGACCCTTGTGGCTTTGGTGTCTTGGGGCAGGAAGTTTCCAATATTCCGCATAGTGTATGGTCTCCTCACTATTGTTTTGGTCCTTCTACAATACGGAGCATGGCCTGCAGCTCCTCATTATGCGGGTCCAGCTTCAAAGCTGTGGTTAAATGCTCACGGGCTTCCTTCCATTTTTCCTGCCCCATGGACTTCATGGCCTCAATGGTGGACACCTTGAGTTGTTCATTGACCTCCCCGGGTGCGGTTTTGGCGCAGCGAAATCCCAGCCCCACCCCGTAGCTGTTGTTCGAGGGATGGTTCCAAAATCGGTGGGTGGTGGTGATGCTGCTGTCGGCCGCAATCCAAGAGCCGCCTCGAATGACTCGTTTGGCTCCGACCGTCAAGCGATCGACATAGGTACCGGTTCCACCCAGCCAGATGGGTTTCGTGGGTCCGTCGGTATTCACGGGATGAGGTGTTTTCCGGTAGAAGTCGGGATCATACCAGTCCTGCACCCATTCAAAGACGTTGCCGGCCATGTGATGAAGGCCATACGGACTGGCCCCTTCCGGCATGGAATCCACCGGAAGAGTCGCCTCGAATTGTTTTCCGAAGTTGGCCTTTGATGGATCAAGCTGGTTCCCCCATGGATACTTCAGCCCTTGAGGGCCGCGGGCGGCTCGTTCCCACTCCGCTTCGGTGGGAAGCCGTTTTCCACGAAATTCGCAGTAAGCCGTCGCATCAAACCAGTTCACTCCCACCACAGGTTGTTCGGGCTTGTTCAAACGGGGATCGTCCCAGTAGGCCGGGGCGGGGTGCTCGGTGCGTTTCATGAATTCCGCATAGTCCTTATTGGACACTTCATGTTTGTCGATCAGATAGCCGTCGGTGACTACCCAATGGGCGGGGCCTTCGTCATGAAAGGCGGCTTCCGACCAGGGCATGTTCATGCGCCGTTGATACATCGTCGCCGTTTCCCCCGCTGCAGCCGTCATCCGGGAAGGATCCCGGTCAATTCCCATGAGCGTCGCTCCGAATGGGATGTAGGCCATGTCTTTGGGAATGTCAGTCGGATGCTCACCCCCTGAGGCCAGACCGGTCAGGCCGATCAGAAAAACCATCAAGGTAAGGGTTTGACGAGGCCAGATTGATGGGAATGGCCGGGGGCTGTTTCGGCTTGAATGGTGGATGTGCATCGTGCTTCTCCTTTTATGCTATCGACGAC
>JBDIVP010000185.1:0-6972 GCA_039794325.1 Candidatus Inrsubterrania sp. | reverse complement strand
CCGTACAGGGGATCTGATAGGCGACTGTACCGGGATTATTCGGGAATTCCAGCGAGAGACGATGGTCCCGCTTCATCCGCATGAGATATTCACACAGATCGAAGGTATGATCAGCCAGCCGTTTCATGTCGGGATCTGATTGAAAATAGGGATATTCCCGTTTGAACATCAGGCTGCAGCTAGGTGCCGGAATGACAATGTCATATCCCTGCTCAATAAAAGGGCCGAAAATTTTCAAATGAGTTTCGGCCACCTTGGTCATCCCTGCAATGTCTCCAAGGTCGAATCGCGGCATGCCGCAACATTGCTGGCCGGGGGGGAGGATCACCTCCACTCCATTTTTTTCGAGAACCTGAACCGCTGCTTTTCCGATGTCCGGTGCTTGATAGGTAACGAGACAGCCGGGGAAAAAAGCCACTTTCCCGTTCAGGGGGAGGGCGGAGGTTCTTGATGGTTTTCGCTTCCACCACCGGGTAAAGGTATCGGTCTGAAAGGGAAGAATCTCCCGCTTTCGATGAATCCCTGCAACATGGTCCAAAATGTTTCGAATAAACCGGTTTCGCAGTGCCCCGTTCACCAGAGGAGCGGTTAGACTGCCGATCTTCCCCATCAAATCGGTCTGGACTAGCAGTTTATCCCGTAGGGAGGCATTCCCTTCACGGGCGCGTTGTTGCTTCCAGGCTGCCATGAGCCGGGGAAAGTCCAGGTCATATTGATGGGGGGGAGAGTACGGGCAATGGTTGAAACACAACTTGCAGTAATAACACTCCTGTTCGATTTTGGAGAAATCCTTCGCCGAAAATCTGGTCATCTCGCTTTCATATTCATCCAGCCTATCAATGAGCGTCGTAAAGGAAGGACACAGATTAAAGCACCGCCGGCACCCGTCGCAGATATCAAAAACCCGGAGGGTTTCCTCTTCCAGGTGAGTCCGGTTCCAGCCCGGATTGATGAGATCAAATTTCGGCATGCGCGAATCCGTTTTCCTGCATCTAGGAACCAGATGAAAAAGCCAAGACGCGGGCGTGAAAAAGAATAACCGGTCTTGGCCCTTCCGAATATCCTATTATGCTTGTTTGAGGGATTCCAGCCCTTTGGTGAACCGATTGGCATGGGACCGCTCGGCTTTGGCAAGTGTTTCGAACCACTCGGCCAGTTCATCAAAGCCTTCATCCCTGGCGGTTTTGGCCATGCCTGGATACATTTGCGTATATTCGTAGGTTTCCCCTTCGATGGCGGCCTTCAGGTTGGCTTCCGTATTCCCGATGGGAACCCCGGTTGCGGGATCGCCGACTTCCTTTAAAAAGTCCAGATGGCCGAATGCATGACCGGTTTCGGCTTCCGACGTATCGCGGAAAAGCCCGCCCACATCAGGATAACCTTCGATATCGGCTCGACGTGCGAAATAGAGATAACGCCGGTTGGCTTGTGATTCGCCTGCGAAGGCCGCCTTTAGATTATCGTGGCTTTTGGTGCCTTTGAGACTTTTTCCCATGGAATCCTCCTTGTGGTTGCAGGGTATGCCCCTGATCGGTGAATAAAGAGTGCGGTTTACGGCATTGTCCGCAATACCCGTGAAACGTAACCTGATGATCGGTAACTGAAAAATCGCCTGGAAGGCCTTTGGGGGTAGACAGACGATTCAGTCGGTCATCCATGACGTCCATAATAGTCTGACAGCTCCGGCAGATCACATGGTGATGAGGTGAGACATTGGCGTCAAAACGAGCCCGGAGGTGCCCCACATTTACTTCATGAACAAGTCCGGCTTTGCGCAGCACTCCCAAGGTGTAATAGACCGTGTTCAAGGACAGCATCGGATACCGTGGGGATACCTCGTCATAGAGTTCTTCCGCGGTGGGGTGCGCGGTGCTGCCGCTCAAGGCTTCATAAATAGCTGCACGTTGGGGGGTGCATTTCAAGCCCCGTTCCCGGAATTTCTGTTGTATCTCCGCCAATGAAAACTTCATATAATTCCTGTTTAGGAACTATTCCTATCTATCATGTCCTGCGTCGATTGGTCAATTGAGAGTGCTCCGATGTGTGATTTGATCGGCCGGTAGCCCGTCTCCGTAAACTTCAATTCATGAAGCAGGGCATGAAAGGTGTTCATGGTTACTTAGGAGATTGGCCATTTGCTCCATCCGGTCTGATGATGGCCAAATCTAAACAGATCCGGATGGAAGATTTCGGCAAGAATTTCCAATGAATCAATCAAGCGTGGCCCCGGGCGGTTGAAATATTGATTGCCATCCGTCAAATAAACATTTCCATTCATGACGGCACGTAAGGAAGGCCAATGTGGATGGCGAGTCATCAAATCCATTTCCCGTTGAGTACGGGAAATGGAAAATCCGCAAGGCATGAACAGGATGATGTCGGGATCGGCTTCGAGCAGGGTTTCCCAGCTGATCCAGGGGGCATGGGCACTCGGTAAGCCGAAAGCCGGTTGTCCGCCGGCCAATTCCAGGAGTTCGGGAACCCAGTTGCCGGCAGCCATCAACGGGTCCATCCATTCGATACATGCCACGGTTGGAGTTCTGGTTCGATCCTGAGTCCGGCTGGATATTGTGGAAATGCGTTGATGAATCTGATCCAGCAGGGTGGCACCAGCGGTGTGCCGGTCTAGGGCTTTCGCGACGCAGGCGATGTCATCCCAGACACCCTGTAAATCGCGGGCTTGCAGAGAAACCAGTTCAGGGGAAGTTCCAAGCCAATCGGAAAGGGCCTGCTGAACGTCATTAGTGCTGACGGCGCATACCTCACATTGGATCTGAGTGAAAATGCGTTGAGGTTGTAAGGCCTGCAGGGTCGAGAGATTAACGTCATATAATGAAAGGGCCTGTCGAAGTTTGCCTGATACCTGCCGATGAATACCGGAGCTTGTGTCCTGGCCGTTTATCGTGGCTTGTGTGCAAACGGGTAGATGTCGAATATCGGGAGGAAAGTCGCACTCGTGGGATCGTCCCACCAATTGAGGCCCTCCCCCCAATGCGCAGACCATTTCGGTTCCACTTGGAATCAAAGATACGAGACGAGACACGCGTGTTTCCTTTTTCAAAGTCAGCAAGAATTTCGGTTGCGAAAAGGTCATCCTACTGAGGAGGGGCGGGTTTCAGCAACCGTGGGATGGTAGACGCGAAGGGTTTCGGAAGAACATCGTCGAAAGCCGGCATGAAAGCTAAAATCCATCTGTGGTAAAAAGGAAGTCTCGGTGGAGTCGGATGCAGGGGGGATGATTTAGAATTCGGATGTGTCAACGTCATGCGGCTCATTGATGGGCCAATCCAGATTCCCACTCATTTAAGGAGGGCTTCAATGGCAACGAAAGCGTACATTCTCATGAAGGTCAAGGCAGGGAAATCACAAGATGTGTTGCAGACGCTGAAAGCTCTGCCGGGCGTGGAGCAAGCTCATGCCTGTTTTGGCCAACCGGATATTTTCGGTTTGGTCAATGCGCCTGATGATCGGGCACTTTCAAACCTTATTATGACGAAAATTCACACCATACCGGGTGTCGAGGAAACCGATACGCATATTGTCGTACAGGATTAACGGGTTCGAAATGAGGTCAGTTCAGAGTGTTGAGGCCCATTCCACGGACGACGGAGGGAGTTCCAGTGTCTGGTGAGAAACCAAGGCGGGATCGCACGATCCCGCCTTGGTTATGATTGTCGGTTGAAACGCCCGGCCTAAGGAGAAGGGGTTAGAACAACCCCGAAGCATGGCCGGAACTGGCCATAAAGAACAGCATGGGGATGGAGAGCATAGTGTTGGTGCGAGAGGCCAACAGGGCCATGCGTCCCGCTTTGGCCTTTTCGTCGGCCGTTGCTTCCTTAAGACCCAGAACCTTCTTTTGGTTGGGCCAAATGATACCCCAGACATTCACCAGCATGATCGTCCCAAGCCAGGCACCCATTCCGATGACGGCATCGGGTCCTTGCAATAAAAAGGCACTGCCCAAACGATGCTGATTCATCAGCAGGGCGGCGCCAAACAGCCAGGTGAACAGGGCCCCCCAGCGAAACCACCAGAGGGCGTTGGGTACCAGATGCTTAAAGGCCTCCGCCTTGGTTTCGGGAGTGACGGCTTTTAAAAACGGCACTTGGATGAAATTAAAATAGTAGAGAATGCCAATCCAGGTAATGCCCGCGAGGAAATGTCCCCACGCCAGTAAGGTTTCCATAATAGTTCCCTCATTTCAGTCAAGTGATTAATAAAAGCGTACAGTCTGTTTGGTGCTTGGGGTTGCGACGGTCAAACCCTAAACCAGGGCTTTGACCAGAACATACAGGATGACGGTCAGGACGAAGCCCGCCGTAATAGTGCCGGAAATCGTATCGAGCGGATTACCCATTTCTATGCCTCCTTAAGGTGTTCGGGAATAAATGAACGGATCTTGTCAACGTTTCGTGCGGAGTCATACCTTGATGGCGTTTTCGGCCTAGCGTAACGTAGTCGGTTGTGGTTGTTCAAGATGATGGATGAGGCAGGGGACTTCCAATACCAATTCTGAGTGAATGGGATTGGGGGAGGGGATCAGGCCGGAAAACGCCGAGAGGATACTCGACCACCTGCGTTTACATGTCCGTATGGGTGCGTTGGATATCCAAAAACACCGGTAGGAGGTCTTCGAACAATTTCACAAGGTGAGGGTCGAAATGTGTACCCGACAGCGTATGAATTTCTTTTATGGTTTTTTCCAGCGGCCAGGCGTCTTTGTAACAGCGTTTGGATGACAGGGCGTCGAAGACATCAACAAGAGCACAAATTCTTCCCACCAGAGGAATATCATCTCCGGCCAGATAGTTGGGGTAGCCCGACCCATCCCATTTTTCATGGTGCGTAAGGGCGATGATCTCTCCCATTTTCAATACCGGGGATTGGCTATTGGCCAACAGTTTGGCACCGATCAGGGTATGTTGTTTCATAATCTCAAATTCGTCAGGATCCAACTTTCCTGGTTTGAGCAGAATATGATCGGGAATGCCGAGTTTTCCCACATCATGCATCGGGATTGCATGGAACAACACGTGGCATTCCTCCTCGGACATTCCACAGGCACGCCCCAGGACGACGGCAAAATGACTTAACCGGATGACATGCGCCCCCGTTTCGTTGTCCCGATATTCCGCTGCCCGAGCGAGCCGATGGACCACGTCCAATTGGGTTTCCTGTAACTCCTGAGTCCTCAGGCGAATGGTGGCTTCAAGGGTGTCTTTTTGTTGGGCCAGCGCTTTGTTGAGCAAACTGCTTTCCAATAAATTGCGGATGCGCATGAGCACTTCCACTCTGTCGAAGGGTTTGTTGAGGAAATCCTTGGCACCCGATTCCAGGGCTCGGAGGCGTATATCCCGATCTTCTTCGGATGTGATGACCAAAATGGGCAGATAGGTTTGTTGCCGAATGATTTTAAGTTGCCCCATGACCTGGAATCCGTTGATTTGCGGCATGTGGATATCCAGGCAGATCAAGTCCGGATTCAATTCTTTGACTAACGGGATGACCTCGGTCGGATCCTGGGTGGAGTGAATATGTTTGTAGCCGGCATTCTGGAGAATATTTTCCAGGAGCATGATATTGGTCATTTGGTCATCGACGATTACAATCTTGGCATTTTGACATTGTTGCAGGGGAATCATTCTGCACCTTTTGAGTAAAGGAACCGGAAAAAGGGGGACGACTTCCTCCCCGAAATGCCGAATAAATATTGGTCGAGGACCCGGTGGGCTGTGTAAGTGCCCCTGTTGTGAGGTTGTAGCGGAGTCCTCGTTAAATGTTTTTGTCGGACAAAATCAAAAGAGGCTTGATACCGTGTGGGGGCAAAAAACCTCCGAACGATGGAAATTGATTTGTGAAACCTGCCGGTCGAACAAGATGGGGGGTGTTGAATAATTGAAATTTTCAAGGACAAATTTGCTCATGGCTGCGTTGACGATCATGGCTTTGGGGCGGTTCAAAAAAGTCTGTCCAGCAAGGCCACGCATGGCTTGGTTCATCCCGCAGGGGGACACGCTTGTTTTGCGGGCGGAGCGTACGTTGAGTACGTGAGCACGGAAAAATGGCGAGAACGCTGCTGGCGGCTTTTTTCAACAGACCCAGATGGAGTGAGGGGGTCGAGGGGGCGTGAGACTCGTGTTCCGTCGGTCGGGGATGGTCGGTGTTTTTGAAAAACCCATACGGCTAGCTATTGGCCCCGTGGACGTTCTGGAACGGAAATATGATCGATGGTTGTCCTGATGGCTTCGATGGTATTTCGGATGTGGATGGGGATTTGGTCCTGACACTTCTGCTCAAGTTCTGCCGATAACCGGGCCAGTTCCGATGCACCCATATTGCGGCAGATACCCTTAAGCGCGTGTGCCGCGGTGACCAATGCAGTCGGCTCATCCTTCAACAAGGCGGATTCCAGGGCAGCGACACAGGTCAGGGCATCATGAACAAACTGATGAATCATGCGACACACAAAGTCGGGCCCTCCCCATTCCTGGTATTGTGCAAGGATGACCGGATCGAATGGCACCCTATCTGAGGGAGGAGTACTTTGGGGTGCTCGTGTCTCCGGTTGCTCCGGAATGTTCAGCCATTTATCCAGTGTGGCTTTCAAGCTTTCCGGTCGAATAGGTTTGGCCAAATAATCGTCCATGCCGGCTCTGAGACATTTATCCCTGTCGCCTTGCATGGCGTTGGCTGTGAGGGCAATGATCGGAATTCGATGCCGAGGAGGAAATGGGAAGGTGGTGGTTGTGTGCCCTTGTTTTTCGTGGCGTTTGGCTCTTTCCGCTTCCTGCTTTCTGATTTCTCGCGTGGCTTCATAGCCGTCCATTTCCGGCATTTGACAATCCATAAAAATAAGGCCGTAAGGAATTCTGTTAACCGCTTCCAGGGCTTCCTGACCGTTGGCGACCACATCACATCGAAAACCCAACCCTTCCAACATTAGGACGGCCAGTTGCTGGTTAACTTGGTGAT
>JBDIVP010000184.1:0-7032 GCA_039794325.1 Candidatus Inrsubterrania sp. | reverse complement strand
AGCCGTCCAAAACCGGTTGGAAGTTTCCACCTGGATTCTCTACGTTTCAACTGCCTGTTGGGCCGTGGTCTACGATACGATTTACGCCATTCAGGATATGGGAGATGACCGTCGAATTGGCGTGAAATCGTCGGCGATTTTTTGGGGCGCTTCCCTCTGGTTGGGAGTCGGACTATTCGGCTGCCTCATGCTCATTGGCCTGTCCATCATCGGCCTCTTGGGCCATCTCGGCCTAAGCTATTATCTTGCCCTGGGGATTGTCGCGGTCCTTATTACCTATCAGGTGTATCGGCTTCGTTTTCCGGTTACTCCGGACATGGCCTTTTCAATGTTTCAACAACATCGTTGGATCGGCTTCTTAATTTTATCTGGAATCCTTTTCGGCATTCTCTAAAAAAAAAGGGGGGGCCAGGCCCCCCTCAATCCGTCAGACGCACCTACCATATATCCGCACAAATAGACAGCCTTATTCCCTCGCTGCCACCGCTGCTTCTTCGGGTTTTGGCGCTCGTAACGTACCCAAATAGTAGGTGAGGGCTTTTGCATCGTCCTTTGATATGCCCAGGTTTGGCATTCGAGTATGCTTTTTCATCCCCTGAGGATAGAGAATCCATCGATACACCCAGGTGGGATTGAGACGGAACCCTGCCCGGTCCAATTCTGGTCCAACCAATCCACCCTCTCCATTAATACTGTGACATCCATGACAACCATATTTGGCAAAATACAAGTTTTCACCAATTTTCGCCTGTTCTTCCAATTCCTTCTCGCCAAGGGTCAAGTCGGGACGTTGAACGTGGGAACTTTTGGGACGTTTGGCGAATCCCTCAAACGCGGATTTAGCCGCTTCATATTTTTTGGATACCTCCAGAAATGCGGTCTCCTCCGGAAGTTCGACTTCTTCCGGTTCGTAATCTTCCAACTCTTCATCCGTCATAGCCTCTTCCTTGGCCGCCTGTTCTTCAGCCGCCTTTTCTTGGGCTTCATCATATTTGGCCTTGGCTTGCGCCAGAGCCTGTTGAGCAGCTTCATACGCAGATTCCAGTTCCTGCCGCCTCGATTCCAGATCATACGTCAAGGACATTCCATGGAGGGTTCGTACATAGGCTACGATAGACCAAATTTCCTCCTCTGCTAGCGTATATTGAAAGGTTGGCATTGTCGGCACAGCAAAATAATCATCATCATCCTGGACCTTTGGATCTGAGGTATCCCGCATTTCACGGGAAATCGTATGGAAAATTTCTTCGTCACTAAACGTGGACATTTCCGCCCGCGAAGCCAGGTTCTTCGGACGGGGATCCGGCATTCGTTCCCAGTTAAATCCCTCTCCTTGTTGGCCAGATTCACCATGACAATGGCTGCAATAATGATTGTAAAGTTTTTTGCCCCTGGCGGTTTTTTCGTCCCCCATACAACCCGCAATCAATAAGGAAACTATTAATGAGGTGAAAACTGCGTTGATCAGCGCTCTCATTCTCTTCATTCCGGCCACCCAGTTCATGATACTCATGATGATTGGCCCTTTCTCAATTTCCGTACGACGACTAGTTCAAATCCAACAGCCAAGGCCAACCCTAAAATCACCCAACCGTAAATGGTATTATCCGCACCGGGCTCTGCCCGTATATACCACCAGGAAGAGACCGCCTTCTGACTTCCTTTTTCTTTCACGACCCCGTCTACAACCGCACCGTCCCAAAAGGCAAAGGCCACGCTCCGCCACTCCCCTGGCTTGATCTGGACATCCTGTTCGTCATCCGTTTTTAACGCTCTTGAAAACACCACCTTCCAAATACCGTTCTCCCACACCCCCTTGGCCTGAACATTCTGTTTTTCCTGTACCTTGAGGGTGTTGAAACCTTTGGCGCTCATATCAAGCGCTTTTCCATTGTCCTTTTTCCAAAACCAGATATTGACCGGTCCCCCCTCAACCTGAAGCATTTCTTGACCATGGGCAAAATGCGCTTGTTTGTCTCCCACCATAAACTCCAGGGCTGCGCCATCACCAGCATCCTCCGTGGGGTCCTTGTATTCGACCAAAATGGCCATATCCTCTCCGTTATGAACCCCCTTAACCTTGACCCTATTGACCGTCACCTCCTGAATCCTGGCAGGCCAGTGAACTTGTGGGGCTAATTTGAATTCCGATTCTGGAATAGAGGCCCACACGGATGAATTCGGATCGTCAGCGGGGACATTTCCCTCGACTTGATACAATCGAACCGAAACACTTTCCGGATCATCCGGAAGGGGAGGATCACTAGCAAAGGCCAAGCCGACACTCATGGCACACCAAAAGCCGATGAGAGGCATCTTTCCTAAAATTGTTTTTCCATTCAACATGTAGATCATCTCCGGTGATGCATCATGAGTACATTCGGACCAGGGCAGGAACCTTAATCTTCTTCTTCCCAGGTCCTGGGTGATTGGTGCGCCCCATCGTATTCACCCATGATAATTTTCCAAATGAATTCATCCGGCAACTCCTCCTCCCATCTTGGCATTGCGGACTTCCAGGGCATCCCTTCAACCGGCAATCCCACCCCTCCCTTTTTTATTCGCCAAAACAAGTAGGACTCCTGCAATTGGGCAATGGTCCCAGGATCCCTAAAATTGGCAGGTGGAGGGTTGAACCCAGGAGCGGCAGGCCCCTTTCCATCAAAATCGGCTCCATGACAAGGAGAACAATAGGCCGCGTACAGACCTTTTCCCATCATGATATTTTCCGGGGTTTTAGGATAGGGATTGGATAAACCGACAAATTCCCCAGGAGGGGCAGGATGAATCGTTCGACTTTCTGCCGGAGGCAAGTCGCTTGGGGCTAACCGTGTAAAAGTTTGCCACCCCACCAACAAGGGAAAAATGACCAGAACCGCCAACCTGGCCATTTGAGCGACACCGGTCTGGTCTTTTCCGGCAAGAAATCTAAAAACCGGGCCCATAAATGCTTCCATCGAATGGGCACTCATTGTCCCGAAAATCATAATGCCGCTTAAGGCCAGAGCCAAATATAAATAAATCAAACTTGATGGGAGTGGAGCCGTAAACAACGGAAGAATAAACTCCAAAAACACATACACTCCGATCAGAGTTATAGCTCCATTGAATATTGGACCTTTCATGGGTTCCTCCAGTGTGGGGCGACCGCCCTTCGCATTGCTCGTGTTATGGTTATCCTATTGGTTGTTGGCACCTTTTCCGATGGCAGCAACCTTCAGATCCTCCCCCTCACCTTCTTCTAGGTTCATGATATCCTCCACCTTTATACTAATCGGTTCACCACTCATTTTTTGCAAAAAGGCAATGACCGAATAAATTTCTTGCTTGGTTAACCCGATCGGATCTTTATCTATTTTAGGCATCCTGGCCGGGTATTCCTTCGGAAGGCCTTCATGGCGGTAATCCATATAAATATAGGCCTGCGGTTGCGTGAGGCTTTCATAAATAAATTCCGGAGCCAACTTCGCCCCAATCCCGCTAAGATCCGGACAACGGGCCGATTCGCTTGGACCAATGGAGTGGCATAAGGCGCATTGCCCCTTACTGAAAAATATTTTCTGTCCGATAGAGGCTAAGTCATCCGGTGATTGCACACTTGCCAAATCGAACGTCTCTGCAGCCGGCGGCAAGGAAGCCATCTGCGGTACACTCAAGGCAGTGAGGCTGAAGGCACCCAAAACCATTGCCACAAACCCGACCACCCGAATAAACATGGACTTGATGAAAAGGAGAACGACAATTCCCCCGCCGACTACGCACAATCCTATAATTTGTAGTAAAGCAACCTCGCTCATGGTCCCTCGCTGCTCTTAATCAATGTCCGGAATTGATATTTCTTCGCTAACAAATATGGAATTTCAATGCCTCATTTCAAACGCTCTCCCGCCCTCGGAGAACCGCCGGCCATTGCAGGCGCCGCTTGGCCTGATATATCAACGGTTTTCCCTTGAATCGGTTTGGCTTTGGCTTTGTCACCCAGCGTGGCCACCCAGAAAATAAAGGCCACAAGAAGGCAGAAGACGAACGTATTCAAAGACATGAATGCCGCGGCATACCCCAAAGCCGGGGAGTACGCATATTCAGACGTATCCTGCATGACCCCGTAAATATGCCAATGCACTCGGGAGGAAGAACGGGCATATCCCATCAGAGACATCAGAAGGATAACCATGACCGCATTTAAAACCAGGCTGTATGCCGCCCTGATCGGCATTTTCCCCCACACCATTTCGGTTGTTGTTTTGGCGCTTTTCATCAGAAGGGCGGTAAGCGGAGTGAAGGTAATCATGATAAACAGCACAATTAAGACCTGTGCCACGGAGAAATAATTGATTCGAATAATTGCCGGGACGAAATACCCCCATACCCCTAAAATGACCACCGCAATACCCGCCAGCACGAGCAGAGCACCCATAACGGCCTTGGCCGCCTTTGCCCACCCTGCCGTTTCCTGTTTACCGGCACGCCAGTACATAATAAAGCTCATAAAAGTGACCAGAATCATGAGATTTGATACGGTCATTTTGGCAGACATGACCCCGAACACCCCCAGGAGAGGGTGGTGGGTTCCACCCATTTTCCTGGCCTCTTCCAGGCTGGCGACAAGTGAATGCGGCGTCATCCACACACCCAAGCACAGCAGTAGGACCACCAACATGGCCATGACCGGTTTCTTATATTTATTTTCCGAACCCGGAATTCTGTGAGTGATCCCTAACCAAAAATAATAGTTTGCCCCTAGAAACAATACTCCAATCAGCATCGCCTGAAGAATAAATAGCCACGCGAGGAAACCACCCATGAGGGTGATACCCATCTGCTGGTTATATTGATAAATCTCCCGCATAAGCCAATACCCGGCAAACGGCAGTGGCAACATGCCAAACACACCAATAAAATTGCCCACATATCCCATCCAGTCGTAATGCTCACGTTCTTCCCTGGAAACCGCCAATAAATACCGAACTCCCGCATAGGCTCCGACAATAAATCCCCCCAGCACCACGTTTGCGATCAATCGGTGAATATTAACGGGCCACCATGTTGGATTTTGCATGGCCGCCCAGGCCCGTTCCCAGTCCGTTCCTTCTGAAATCACCACCGGACTCGCTTGAAACGTTGCCCAGGAATTGGGGACGATCATGATGCCGATGGCAAACACATTGAGCAAAAACCCTAAAAATAAGTGAATCCCTTTCTTGTCGCCCTGCATGTAATCCCAGCCGTACCAATACATATAAAGGGTGGCAGTTTCGAGAAGAAACAGGAGGGAATACACTAAAAACGAAGGAAAAAACACATCCGTTAAATACGCCATTAGTTTGGGATACAGCCCGATCAACAAGAATAAGAGGATTCCACCAAAGAGAGCGGTCGTGGCATAGGCCGAGGTTAAAAGCTTCGTAAATTCTTTGGCCAACTTGTCATAACGGGCTTCTTTGGTTTTCCACCCCACCAACTCGCAAATCCAGGCAAAAATCGGCACACCCAGGACAAAGCCCGCCAACAGCAAATGCTGTTGTGCCACCACCCAAATCATGTTCCGACTTCCGATTCCTGGAATATCCCTATATTCCACAGACATGGCCTGGGTTACCCCACCTGCCCCCCAAGCCAACATGGGAAAAAGAAGGAGCGCCAAAAAGGCGCTCCATTGTATACAAGCTGGCATCCAGCTACATGTTTTCGGAGACTGTTTGTCTGGCCAATGGCCCTGGCATTTCATGGTAGGCCCCTCCGCTCTTCAGAAATAAAAATGAACGGTTACTTTTTCGCTTGCTCCTGAGAAGCACCCGAATCCGTGGTTCCAGGCTGTTGCGTCTTCTTTTCTTTTTGGACTTCCTTCCCCCCGCTTATATCTTGCGGTTTCCCTTCCGTCTTCTCCTGCTCCAACTTTTCCACTACCATTTCCGCTTTCATGACCACTTGCTCAACCTGTTTAATTACTTTGAGAGGATCGACCTTTACCGCCTCAACAGGAGGGCTGATAAATTCATACTCCGGATGGGGATGAGGAGTGGATGCGGGGAGGATGCCCCAAAAAATAAAAACCAAAACCACTCCCACTCCCGTAAAGGTCATTAACATCAGGGGCTGATCAGCGGGAATACGCAACCGATCCCAGAAATGTGTGCGTTCTTCGATATTTCCGCTCAACGGACTGGCCGATTTCACAAATCCTTGGGTCAACCACCCGAGCCCGAACAACCACCCATAAACTAAAGCCAGCAACACCACTGTTGAAACACTCCCCCACATCACCAGCTCCAGACTGATTTGCTCGGCGACGGGAAGAGTGGGATACACACTTTCTTTTATGCCCTCAATAAGGCTGTTGGATAGGGACCTTGTGACATCAGCCACACTTGCAACCACGGTCATGATCAACGGCAACACAACCGCACTAAAGACCGCCCACCGCACCCATAACCGGATACCCAACCCAGGGCGAGGGTCCACTTTTAATCGGTCCACAAAAACCGTCCGTGAACAAAGACCAAGCGCCCAAATGTCTACCGGGATGGAAACCAACAACAACATGAATAATCCACTGCTCTCCCATGGTGGCACATGGGCAGCCAACATCAGTAGGCAAAAGACTAATTTAATCGGGAAACCCGTCCAGAAAGTGGGCCATAAAATCAGGAGACCGAGTTTTGCGTTAGACATAATGAAGCCTAATCAACCCCTTAATATTTAGTGCAAAAATTCGCGATTAATAATGGCCGATACCGTAAAAATCAGAATACCTGCCATAATGACAATCCATCCGATCAAGGCCACCGGCCTTTTGAAAATGTTCCGTTCCGGATTGGTATCAATAAACGGAAGGGCCGCTAGAAACGCCATGAAGGCACCGGGAATAGCGATTGCTCCCAGAAATTGCCCGAACTCGCCTCCGAATATCTTCAACCGGAGCAGTTGAAACAGAAATAAGAAATACCACTCCGGTTCAGGGTGGTAATCTCCAGGATCAGGAGTCGCTTTTTCCAGAAGGACGACAGGTTCGATAAAGGCCAAACTACAGTC
>JBDIVP010000183.1:0-7033 GCA_039794325.1 Candidatus Inrsubterrania sp. | reverse complement strand
AGGGCAAACCGCCAACCTTAAGGCTGCTGCAGAATTAACCGATCAATTGGGAAGGTCCGTTGAACAGATTGCCGCCAAATTACACGACCTGGAACAACACCATTCCGGGCTGGTGGACAAGCTTGATGCTGACGCTCAAACCACCACCGGGCATCTTCAAGATGTCAATAAGAGCATTCAATCAGTGGCGCAAGCACTGGAATCGGTCAGCGGCAAACTTCACTCCCGGATCGAAGATCAAGAACAACGTTTAAACCGCGCCTTAACCAACTTCCAAAAGGTCCAAGGGACGGCTGAAATGACGCAGACCAATGTCAATCATCTCAACCGACTGACCGAAACGGTCAATCAAATTCGGGAGGTTGTCAATACAATCGGAACCAAGTTGGGAGAGCGAGTCGATGAACATGAAGATCGGCTCGGGAACTTAGCCCAACGAGTCAACCAGCTTCAGGGCATCAAAGCCAAAAAATAGGCTATCCCTTTGAGAATCCTTTTGATTGGCCTCAAACCCTGCTACACTAGATGAACAACCTAAAATTTCAACCTTATGAGGTAAATCCCGGAACCCCCTAACCGAATTCAGAGCCATATATCCCATGTCTTTAAGGAAACCGGACATAAAACTCAGCATTTTGCCCGTCATGGGCCTCCTTTGCGCCTGCGCAACGCCACCCAATATTTCCGACCTCCAAAAACAGGTCCAGCACCTTACCCTCCAACAAGAAGCCATTGAAAAGCAGGAGCAGAAAATCCTTGAACGACTGGGAACCATGGAATCCCAGCTGGATGAACATGATTTCCTGGTTGGCGAATTAATTAAGACCGAAGAGGAAGCCAGTCTGGACACCCGTCACTTATTGGAAAAGCTGGAACGAACCAGTTCCATGCTCCGGGAACAAATAGAACAAACCCGGACCACGACCCAACGGAGGAATCAAGACCTTTCGATCCGGGTCAAGGCGCTGGAAGGACGGCTCGACAATGTTATCCATCAAACCCGTCCTCCTGGGGCATCGGAAGTGTCGACGCCCCCTGCCCCATCCTCCAATCATCAAAGTCCTCCATCAGGCGAGGTGACCAAAGAGCCCGAACCTTCATCCACGCCCACCGTGGAAAACGAGGCCTCCGCGTTCCGCTCCGCCTACAAGGTCTTCCTTAACGGGAACTATGACCGGGCCACAGTGGAATTTCAACGATTTGTGAAGCATTATCCCAATACAACCCTTACGCCACAGGCCTTTTATTACCTGGGTGAATCTCTGTATATTCGGAAACAGTACGAACCGGCACAACAAACATTTCATCATATCGTCACCAATTTCCCTAATAACAAATACTCGATTTCAGCCCTCTTGAAACTTGGTCAAATCATGATTGAAACCGACCAACGCTCAAAGGCACAGGAATTTTGGAAACGCATTCTTCAAGAATTTCCTGACTCCCCTGAAGCGGCTCAAGCTAAGGAGCAAATGAAAAAGTCGGGCTTGTCGTAGACAACCATCAACCGTTAACGCCTGCAGATTGCAGGCGTCACTCTTCTTCAGTCTTCCTATGCAATCATCGGATTCCGGTAAGATTCAGGTTCTTCCTGAGGACGTCTCTTGTCGCATTGCCGCCGGTGAAGTCGTGGAACGGCCGGCTTCAATCGTCAAGGAACTTCTGGACAACAGCCTTGATGCGGGCAGCACCCTCATTACCGTAGAGGTGGAAGAGGGCGGTCGGCGCCTTATTCGGGTCATAGACAATGGAGAAGGCATGAGCCGCCCGGACGCACGACTGTCGTGCCAGCGGTTTGCTACCAGCAAGCTTCGCCATGAAGACGACCTTCATCGTCTCCAAACGTTGGGGTTTCGAGGAGAAGCGCTACCCAGCATCGTCTCGATTTCCCGTTTTCGCCTGAAGACCGTTCAGGCGGATTCCCCTATTGGAACCGAAACCTCGTCCATGGGAGGAATCCACTGGGAGGTCCAGGATTTTGCCGGCAGGCAAGGGACGGAAATCGAAGTGCGCGATGTGTTTTTCAATACGCCGGGAAGGCTGAAATTTCTCAAGTCAGTTCCGACGGAATTCTCCAAAATCTGTCAGGTCTGCCAGCAGGCCGCCATGGTCAATCCTGCCGTGCATTTCCGCCTCTTCCATCAAGGCCATAAAGTGTTCGATTACCCGGCCGCGCACAGTATTCAAGACCGGCTTTTGCAAATATACGGGGCGGCCTTTCTCCAACAATATTTACCGATTGAACATCAGGGACAGGGATTTCAGATAACCGGCTTTGCCGTCAGCCCCCATTGTGCAAGGACGGCCAGAACCCCACAGGAAATCTTTGTCAATCGACGAGCCGTCAAAAACGCCACCATTGCCCATGCCGCCCAAGAAGCCTATGGGTCTTTTCTTCCCAAAGGCCGACACCCCCAATACATCCTGTATTTCACCCTCGACCCTGACAACCTTGACGTCAATGTTCATCCCACAAAGCGGGAAATCCGATTCTCCAGACCCGACGCGATCCATAATGGGGTCCGGCATGCCATCAAGCGTCTGTTTTTCGCGGATCCCGCAGCACACTCATCTCAAAATTCCCGGATACCATTCGCCGAGACCATTCTGGATCATCCCCCTGCCGGCAGAACGTCTGAAGCCCCGCTTTCTCGTCAAACCTCCCAATCCTCTCCCTCTCCCTCTCCCTCTCCCTCTCCCCCGACAATCTCCGCAAGCTCGTTGCCCGGGGGCCCTTCTCTTTCCTTATTCGCCCAAGAGCCTCCCATCCCCTATGAATCATTAGATCTCCTCCCCCCCGTCCATGCGTTGGGGCAAATCCACTACACCTACCTTCTGGGACAAATCGGCCCGGATCTTTATATTGTCGACCAACATACGGCGCATGAACGGGTATTGTATGAACGGTTATGGCGGGATTGGAAGACCGGAAAAATCACACAACAGGGGTTACTCATCCCCGAATCGCTCGATCTTGCCCCTCACCAGCAGGCCTTGTTGGAGGAATGGCTTCCGACCCTGCTCAAGGTTGGTTTGGACATTGAACCCTTCGGCCCCAGCACCTATCTGATACGTGCCGTCCCGTCCTTGCTGGGTCCGGTTTCGGTCAGTGGCCTAGTAGCGGAACTCTTGGAAGAATTAGCCGAATGGAAGTCACAAGATTCATTTGAAAAATCGTTGCGCCCTATTTTTGCCACCATGGCCTGCCAAAGCGCAGTCCAAGCCGGTCGGCGCATGAGTCTCCCCGAAATTCACACGCTTTTGGAAGATTGGGTGAGGGAAAAGTATCCCATGACCTGCCCTCATGGCCGACGCACTGCCGTTCGACATTCCCAGGAGGAATTGCATACCTTATTTTCCCGACCACTCTCAACGAAAATGGAGTAACCATGTGGTCGGCCTCATTCGTTCAAACCCGTAAGCCCATTATCGCCATTGTCGGGCCCACAGCGATCGGGAAAAGCCGAGTCGCCATTGAAATTGCCAAAGCCTTACAGACGGAGATTCTGACCGCCGACTCCAGACAAGTCTATCGTTACATGGATGTCGGAACCGACAAACCCACGATTTCGGAGCAACAAGGCATTCCTCACCTACTGATCGACCTAGTAAATCCCGACCAATCATTCAATGTGGGCGATTTCAGGCGCATGGCCCTGGAGGAGATTTCTAGGCTTCACCACCAAGGGAAAATCCCCTTGATGGTCGGCGGAACCGGTCTTTATGTTCGAGCCGTGCTAAGGGGCCTGTGCCCCGGCCCACCCGCCGATCCGGTCCTCCGGCAAAGAATGACTGAGGATTGCCGCCAGCACGGCCCTCAATTTTTATTCCAACTACTTCAACGGATTGACCCCGAGCTTGCACAACGGCTGCATCCCCACGACCAGCCAAAAATTCAGCGGGCGTTGGAGGTCTCTTCCATACTCGGCAAACCCCTTTCTCAGGTGCATCATGAGCATCAATTCACTGATGCACCCTTCCCCTACCTCCTGATCGGCCTCACTATGGAACGCACAAAGCTCTACCACCGGATTGAGACCCGTGTGGAATTGGAAATTAAAAAAGGCCTGATTCAGGAAACCCGCTTATTGCTGGATCGTGGATATTCTCGACATTCGGGGGCCATGAAGGGACTCGGGTATAAGCAATTTTCCGGCTATCTGGCTGGGGAATACTCTTATGAAGAAGCGGTACGAATCCTGAAACGGGATACCCGTCACTTTGCCAAACGACAAATGACCTGGTTTCGAAAGGAGCCGGGCATTCAATGGGTCGCCATTGAGGATACCGATATTCCGGATCGGGCTGCGGAACGGATTATGGGCCACATCACGGACTTTTTAGATCAACTTGAGGCCGGTTCAGGACCCGAGGACCACCTTTCCCCCTTGTCCATTTCAAATAACACTGACCATTGTTGATCTACCATGCTACAATCTTGGACATTTGTTATGCGATCGGCCGATCCTCATCAAGGCGGTCGTTAACGGCAAGCGCAACCATCTCCGCATGCGAATACGGTGACCCGTCGAGCACCCTCGCCGGGCCTGGCTTGCCTTCGAGAACTCATTTGCCACCCGGAAGAGGTTTTTTGTGACAAAATGCACGGCAACATCACGCGACCAGGAAGCTCAAATCGGCATTATCGGCGGAAGCGGTCTGTACCATATGAAGGGATTCACTAAAATGACGGAGGTGCAGGGCAGGACTCCTTTTGGTACACCATCGGCCCCGATTACAATCGGCAATTTCAAGGGTATACGTGTGGCTTTTTTGGCACGACATGGCCAAGACCATCGCATCCGGCCGACCGGCATCAATTATCGAGCCAATATCCACGCCATGAAGGCTCTCGGTGTAAACCGGATTTTCTCGGTCAGCGCCGTCGGCAGTATGAAAGAAGCCATTCGACCGGGAGATTGCGTATTACCGGATCAATTGATCGACAGGACCACGCAACGCCCCAACACCTTTTTTGACCGGGATGTCGTGGCCCACGTGTCTCTTGCCAATCCCATGTGCCGCACACTTTCATCGGTCATCGAGGAGGCAACACGCACAATCCCGGTCACCGTCCACCGGCCGGGTACCTACCTTTGTATTGAAGGACCCCAATTTTCCACCAAAGCTGAATCCTTCCTTTACCGTCAGTGGGGAGTTGATATTATAGGCATGACGAATGTTCCGGAAGCCAAATTAGCCCGCGAGGCGGAAATATGTTATGCCACCCTCGCCTTAGTCACCGATTATGATTGCTGGCATGAAACGGAAGAAGCGGTGTCGGTGGGGGGCATTCTCGAGATCATGAAGAGAAATGTCGAAGTCGCACAAGAAATCCTGGCCAATGCACTCGAGCCAGCCGGCCAGCTCGGTCCTTGCGCCTGCCACAATGCCCTTGACCATGCCGTCATTACCTCCCTCAAAGCTGTGTCCTCCACAGCCCTTAATCGGTACGAGCTCCTGTTGCGCCGGCAATTATCTGCAAACCTTCAAACGAAAAGAAAGAGGTAATCATATGGGAAATCTCCTTGTTGTCGGATCTGTTGCGTTTGATTCCGTGAAGACGCCCTTCGGGGAAGCCTCAAATGTCCTGGGAGGGTCAGCTTCCTATTTTTCCACTTCCGCCAGTTTCTTTACTCCGGTCAATCTGATTGCCGTAGTGGGAGACGATTTTCCGGAAGAACACCTGCAATTTCTTGCCAGTCGAGGGATTGACCTGGAGGGGCTTGAACGACGGCCCGGACAAACGTTTCGGTGGCGTGGGGAATACTCGTATCAATTGAATGAAGCGCAGACACTGGAAACCCATCTGAACGTTTTGGAAACCTTTCGACCAAAAATTCCCGATCGCTACACCACCCCGACCACCCTCTTTCTCGGAAATATCGACCCCGAACTCCAGCTCGACGTCTTAAGCAAAGTACAACGCCCGTCGGTGGTCGCCCTGGATACCATGAATTTTTGGATCGACAGCAAACGGGAAGCCTTGTGGAAAGTGCTCGAAAAGATCGATATCCTGATGATTAACGACGGAGAAGCCCGTGCCTTGGGGCAAGACTCCAACCTGGTCCAGGTAGCCAAAGGGATTCTTGCCCGTGGGCCGAAAACCGTCATTATCAAGCGGGGGGAATATGGAGTATTGATGTTTCAGCAAAAGGGAATTTTCGGAGCTCCGGCCTACCCACTGGAAGCCGTCAAGGATCCCACCGGAGCCGGGGATACGTTTGCCGGAGGGTTCATGGGCTATCTGACCGACACCGGAAATTTTTCAGAAGCCGGCATTCGTCAGGCCATTGTGTTCGGCAGCGTCATGGCCTCCTTCAACGTCGAATCTTTCAGTCTTGATAGAATGAAATCTCTCACGCGGGAGGAAATCGACGAACGGTTTCGAGCCTTCAAACACCTCACACACTTCGACGATCTCTCCTAAGGAAATTAAGGAACCGGTCAACAAAAGCCATGGATAGTTTTGGAACATTCATTCGACAGGCCAGGGAAACCAAACATCTTTCGCTGGAACAAGTGGCATCCCAAACCAGGATTCAACAGAATTACCTTGAAGCCCTGGAGAATGAAGATTTCGGCCGCCTTCCTGGGAAAGTCTTCGCCAAGGGATTCGTCAAATCCTATGCCAAGGCTCTGGGCTTGAACGAGGAAGATGCCCTCCAACGATTTCTGGCTTCATCGGGCCATTTTTATGAACAAACCCAACAGGAACACCAACTCCATCAAACCCAAATTCAGACTGAACGAAAAGGAAAGCTGAACAGGAATTGGGTCCTAGTTTTCTTTTTGGTCATGGGATTCGGTATTTTCTATTTTCTTCCGTCTCAACAACAACACTCCGAGACCGACCCCCAACCAGCCGAGGCGCCCTCCCCGGAGGTGAAAAAGGAACTCCCAGAGCCATCCCTTCCTGCACCCATGACGAAACCATCCCCTCTTCCCCCGGCCAGTGTCCAAACACCAAAGCCGGCTTTGGAGCAACCCCCCCCTTCTGCACCAGCCACCCGACCGCCTGGCGAATCCCCAC
>JBDIVP010000182.1:0-7046 GCA_039794325.1 Candidatus Inrsubterrania sp. | reverse complement strand
CAATTTCATGATGCAGATTGCCAACGGAGCGCCATTCGAATTGTTCTTTTCAGCCGATATCGGATTTCCCCGGAAGTTGGAGGAACAGCATCTGGCGGTTCCGAACACCATCTTCCTCTATGCCATCGGGCGGATCGTGGTGTGGGTAGCCAAGGAGTCACCGATCAACGTCCAGGAACTGGGCATGCAGGCCCTCCTGGATCCCTCGATCAAAAAGATCGCCATCGCCAATCCCAAACACGCCCCTTACGGCAGAGCGGCGGTCGCGGCCTTAACCCATTTCGGTCTGCATGACACCATAAAAGACAAATTCGTCCTAGGCGAGAATATTTCCCAAACCGCACAATTTATTCAGTCCGGCAATGCCGATATCGGCATCATTGCGCTCTCTTTGGCGGTCGCTCCTTCGTTGAAGGAAGCCGGCCGATATTGGGAAATTCCGGTGAATGCTTACCCCCGGATGGAACAGGGAGCGGTGATTCTCGAAACAGCCAGAAAAAAGGGCAATTTTGAAGCCGCCAAACAGTTCGCCGACTGGGTCAGAGCCCCATCCGGACGAGCCGTACTCAAACGGTATGGGTTTTATCTGCCGGAAGAAAAGCGGGAAGGGGAGCATGGGAAGGAAGAAGGAAAAAGGGAAGAGTAAGAAGGAAAAAAGTAAGAAGGGAGAAGGGAAAAGAACTGCGTATGAATTGGACGACTGTTGACACGACACTTCGGCTGGCCGGAATCACCTCCATGATTCTCCTGCTGATCGGCACGCCGGTGGCCTACTGGCTTACGTTTTCCAAACGGCGGTGGAAATTTCTGGTGGAATCCGTGGTAGCTCTTCCATTGGTCTTGCCGCCCACCGTATTAGGCTTCTATGTCATCGTAGCGCTGGGACCGCAAAGCCTGCTCGGAGAATGGATTGAACGGATTTTCGGTCACCGTTTGCCCTTCACCTTCGAAGGGCTGGTTGTGGCCTCGGTGCTGTATAGCTTTCCCTTTGCCGTACAACCCCTCACGGCGGCGTTTGGAAACGTCGATCGTAAATTGATCGAAGCCTCATGGACCCTGGGCGTCTCAAAAATGGCTACCTTCTTCCGGATCATTATCCCTCAAGCATGGGCCGGGGTACTGACGGGCGCCGTTTTGAGTTTTGCCCATACGGTTGGGGAGTTCGGCGTCGTCTTGATGGTGGGAGGGAATATCGAAGGGGTGACTCGGACCATTTCAATTGAAATCTACGACGAAGTTCAGTCGTTCAATTTCGACACAGCCGGACAGACGGCGCTGGTGTTGCTGATTTTTTCCTTTGCGGTGTTGTCCGTGATCTATGCGGTCAATCGCAATGTCTGGGCGATCCGGCCGGACCTCTATCGGGAGAAACACACCCCTCATGCCGGATAACCTGATTGTGGATGTTGACAAAGCCTACCCGCGCGGCCCCCGTATCCGGGCCAAATTTTCCATGCCGACTGATGGGGGGCATGTGGGGATTCTCTTCGGCCTTTCCGGGTCAGGGAAAACCACCGTGCTTCGGTGTGTGGCCGGCCTGGAACACCTGACCGCGGGTCGGATTGTGTTTAACGGCGAGATGTGGGCGGATGTGGATCAGGGCGTGATGGTACCGCCTCAACGTCGGGGCGTGGGTTATGTGTTTCAGGAATATGCCTTGTTTCCCCATTTAACGGTGGAGCAGAACATCGGGTACGCGATACGGGAAGGGTCCAAAACCCAACGACGTGAACGAATCGAAGAATTGATTCAGTTGATGCAGTTGTCGGGCACCGAAGGTCGCCGACCATCAACCTTATCAGGGGGCCAGCAACAACGGGTTGCTCTTGCACGGGCCTTGGCCAGAAAGCCACACTTATTGTTACTGGATGAACCCCTTTCCGCCTTGGATCTTCCCACCCGTATCCGTCTAAGAACGGAACTGCGAACCCTCCTGCGGACAATCGACATCCCGGCTCTTATGATCACACACGATTGGAGCGAAGCCCTCTACCTCGGCGACTCCGTGGTGGTCATGGCCGACGGCGGGGTTCTCCAAACCGGCTCCCCCTTTGAAGTCTTTGCCAAGCCCACCCGCCCCGAGGTGGCATCTCTGGTGGGGGTAGACAATTTGATTCCGGGCCATGTCGTCCGGCGTGAGACAGGGTTGGCCGACGTGCGGTTGAATACTCAAACGGTCGTCGCGTACGATCCGGAAAGTGACGGCTTTGAATCCTGCTATGCCTGTATCCGCGGCGAGAATGTCGCCTTGGAACGAACTCCTGCTACATCGAGTAGTGCCCGCAATCATCTCCTGGGACATGTCATCGAGATTCAGCCGAGCGGCCAACTCGACCGGGTGGTGGTGGATGTCGGCTTTCGCCTGGTGGCCCTGGTCACCCCGTTATCGGTCAGGGAACTGGGGCTGAAGGAAGGCGAACCGGTGACCGCTACGATCAAAGCCACGGCCATTCATCTCATTCCCCGCTGATCCCCACGTCCCTCACTCTAACGCAGCTTTTACCAATGCAAGGTTTTGCCGATTTCGGCCAGGTTATACCCCCCCAGAGCCTGTAATTCCCGCCGAAAGGGTACACTGACCATGGCATCAACCAGTCGATGGATCAGGGGATGGCCGGCCAGTACATCTTTCCTGAGAATGAGGTCATAATGTTCATCACGAAGGGGGATGAATTCCAGTCCGAAATGCCGTGCAACGGGTTCTACCCCGATTCCTGCATCGGCCGACCCGTCCCGAATGAGTCGGGCCACTTCGAGATGAGACGAGACTTCGTGGGAATAACCTTTCACCAGGTCAGGGGTCAGCCCTGACTGACTCAACAACGCATCCAACAAAAATCTGGCTCCGGCTCCGCCTTCACGGTTGACAATCTGAATGCCGGGTTTTACGAGATCCTCTACCCCCCGAACGCGTTTCGGATTGCCTGGAGGAACCAACAAACCCTCGACCCACGAGGCAAATCGAACTCCGACAAAATCTTTTCCCTTTACATGGCGTTTTAAGTAGGGCAGATTGCATTCCCCTGAACGGGCATCGACCAAATGGACACCGGCCATGTGGACGTCTCCCTGCAAAAGCGCGTTCAACGCCATGGTGCTGCCCATAGTCCAATTGGTGACTCCGGCCCGGGCATTAATCCGTCGAATATAATCTCCGGCCAAAAATAATGAAGGATCACAGCCTGCAATCACGATTTGCTGGGCAATCTGCTCACGACCATGCAGAAGTTTGACGCGCACTTTGGAGAGGTTTCCCTTTTGAGGCTTGGACACGGAAATACCCGTGACGATTCCATCGGCCGGTACCACAAAATTCAGCATGTCCCCTAATTGGCAGACAGGCCGGGCAATGATACGGGGGCCGACTTGAGAAACTTTGACACGAACCTCCCGCTCTTGAGTAGTCGGCATGGATCCCAGCCATTCGGCTTCGATCTCTTCGCCCTCCGGCGACAAAGAAAAGATGTCCTCGACCCGGCACTCCAAGGCACGAGCCAACCGTAACGCAATCGCCGTACTGGGTAGATATTGATTGACTTCAATGGCATACATCGCCTGCCTGGTCAATCCTATCCGACCTGCCAGCTCAGCCTGGGACATTCCTCTGGCTTTCCGGAGACTCAAGACGTTATTGACGATCCCCTCTTTTGATAGAGGGGAACACTTGGTAGTTTGTCGTGTTTGAACTGAAACCTTCTTCATTGTCACGGCACCCAGCTTACAGGCGGACTCGGACTTCCATGACCAGACCGTTCCCGGACCGATTCCTGTCTCTCGGCTTCTTAGACTTTCACCAAGGCCAGCCTGCCAAGATCCAGAATAATTTCCCCTGGCCGCCTATCTCCCAAGAGTGTCTCAAACAGGCTTTCGGGTTTTTTGTGAACAATCGGCTCAGGGGACGCAAACAATACATCTATACTCAAGGGAGCCAGAGACATAAGTGGATAGCGACGATCGTAAATCAACCCGGCAGGCGGAATTTCATAGACGGTCCGATGATTACTTAAGATGATATGCAAATGGCGATCTTTGATGAACATGCCGCCGGACGTGACTTCCCGGCGGATTGCATTCAGGGGATGGCTGAGATAAAAGGCCACCACTTCCTGGGGCACCGCCAGGTCGAACCCTTCCAACAGTTGAGGAATCAGTAATTCGATTTCTTCTTCACGAAACGCAGGGATTGGTTGCGGCTCTCCCAAAAGCCATCGGATCGGCCCGGGTCGACGATCACGGACACGCAAGCCTTGCAAGGCTTCCTGCATGTGACGGCGGGTCAGGTTGATGGGATGAGAATACCATGTCGTCTGATCCTTTTCGTCAATCCACGGGGAAAACTCCAGCCGCACAAATGCAGTGGGATCTTCATAGACCGGGTAGTAATAAATCGGGGGAACCGAACAGGAAACCATTACGCTTGCCGCCATGACCAACCAGATCCATCCCGATCCCTTCATACATGCTAGGCGGCGGTCTCATTGACGGTTATCGTCATTTCAATACGCTCCAGCGGATTGTCATTGGCATCCCGGGGAGCATTGACGATTCGATCAACGGTTTCCATACCGCTCTCCACTTCTCCGAACACCGTGTACTGTCCGTTCAAAAAACTCGCATCGGCCACACAGATAAAAAATTGCGATCCGGCACTGTTGGGATCTTGTGCCCGCGCCATGGAAAGCGTCCCGCGTTTGTGGGGTCGCTGGTTGAATTCCGCATTCAGCCGGTACCCCGGACCACCGGTCCCATGCCGTGCCCGATCCGCCTGTTTACTATTGGGGTCTCCGCCTTGAATCATAAATCCCGGGATGACCCGGTGAAAGGTGGTCCCATCATAAAACTTCTCACCGGCTAATTTGACAAGATTGTTCACATGATTCGGCGCCACATCCGGAAAAAATTTCAGGCGGATATCCCCCCAGGCTTCCCCCTTCACTGTGATGTGAATCGTGGCTTGTGTCTGTTCCGTTCTCGGGTTTTCGGTCATCCTGCATCCTTTCTTCCAGCCTCAGGGAACGATTTTATTGATACGGTCCCCTCGGCACCTGTTGTATTCCAAATCCCTGACTCACATCCGTCCAATTGGCCCCGCCATCCAGGCTTCGAAATGCGCCCTGGCTCGTTCCGGCATAGACATCCTGATTCGAGGTAACAATTAAACTCTGAATCGCTTTTTGCACCAATCCTTTGTTTAAGGGCACCCAACGGTGCTCTTCCTGAACCCAGCGAAAAATGCCATTCCCCGTTCCAACCAGAATATCCTCATCCAGGGGAATGATACTCCGGATTGAATCATTGGGCAGCCGTCGGCCGATCGCTTCCCATGTTTTGCCGCGATCACGACTTCGGAACATCCCTCCGTTTTGGGTCCCCAGGAAAATCTGTTGGTCGTCACTCACGGCAATCACCCGAAGGTACCGGTGAGGGAGGCCTTCCTTGGGATCGACAAATTCAGAATCGAAATTTACCCAATTCGCCTCCGAAGTCCCTTGAAGATCAAAGCGAAACAGCCCTTTCCCCGCCGTCGCCGCCAGCAAGGTCCGATTATCCAGAAAAGCCAGACCGGATACCAACACCTGATCCAGCCCTTGTCCAATCCGGACCCATTGACCTGATTCCTCCTTCCACTGAAACACACCCATCCCGGTTCCGGCAAAAATCGATTTGTCCCCTACGACAAAAGTTTTCACCTCGGCCTCGTCGAGCCCTTTGCCGACAGCCTCCCAGATCCCCTCTCCGATCTTCAGACGATACACTCCGCCCCGGACCGTTCCGGCATAGATATGTTCTCCCGGAATGACCGCCAGGCAAAGCAGAAACGGGTCCTCTAACCCCATGCTCCAGAGTTCCCATGTTCGGCCTTGATCTTCACTGCGAAACATGCCCATCCCGAAAGATCCCGCATACAGCGTTCCTTCTGGAGTGGCCACGAGGGTTTGAATGCTGGGAGCAAAACCGGTTCCCCCTTCCTCGCTCCCCCCGGGGTGGAGGGAAGGGACACTCCCCGACATAAAGAGAGGTGCCACAGCATGAACCGATGCCGGGGTCATCCCATGGATGAGGAGGCCTATCAACAAAAGCATTACGAACGTCATATTACTCTTTGTCCCTTAACTCCTTAGGGATCTGACGGCACAGGAGACTCACCGTCCCCTGAGCCCTTCTTTTCCCTTATCCTACCGTGGACTGCTCGGCTTCCGGCACCACCGGGGAACGTCCGAACAGTTTGGCACCCCAAATTCCGATTTCATATAAAATGATCAACGGCACCGCCATCAATAACATCGTAAACAATGTCGCATCCGGGGTAATAACGGCGGAAAGAATCAACGCCACCATGACGGCATGTTTTCGATACTGGGCCAGAACCTGGTAGTGGACGACCCCCACCCGAGCCAGCAGGGAAAGCGCCAAAGGAATTTCAAAGGCAAATCCGAAAGCTAATAAGAATTTTACGTTAAAATCGACGTACGTCCCCACCGCCAATTCCGGTGTCAAAGATCGGTCCATCCCAAAAGTCACGAAAAAGTTGATGACCAGGGGAAGAATGACCAAATTACAGAATACCAAACCCAAGAGGAAGAAGCCCAAACCCAGGAAAAACAGCGGGATCGCCCACCGTTGCTCCTTTTTCAGGAGGGCCGGCTCAATAAATTTCCAAAACTGATGAAGGATAACCGGCACACTGGCAATCACCGCCGCCATAAATGAGATTTTAATGGACGCAAACAACGCCTCAGCCGGTGCATAAAAAATCAAATCATCTTCAAAGGGCCGCTTAAACCAATCAATCAGGATTTCGGAATAGGAAAAAGCCACCACAAAGCACACCATCACGGTGGCCCCGATTAGAATGAGCCGTTTTTTGATTTCCCGAATATGGCGATGCAGGGGGTGGGCTATCCTGTTCATCGCCATCCGCGATGTCGCTGCCATACTCATGAGAATTTTTTCTCCACCAACCGGCAGTTACCCTGTGGCACCAGCCCGTTCAAGAGAGGTTCGCTGATCCCGAATCATGGCGGCCATCCGATCTTTCTTTCCCA
>JBDIVP010000181.1:0-7057 GCA_039794325.1 Candidatus Inrsubterrania sp. | reverse complement strand
GCATTATTGCAAAAAAGAATAGAAAACTCGCCCCCTATTGCCATGGAATTTGTCACGGATATGTTAAGACGGGATGCGGAAGATTTGGCCCGCGAACAAGGTGTTACCCAAATTGATGCCCACACCTTGGAGCGGCTCTGGGAGTCGCCTCCCACACAGGTGGCATGGACGGATGATGCTTGGAAACGTCTCCTGACTTCTCCCGATTTTGTCAGGAGCGGAATACGAAAAGCGGCGGAGCGCCGGGCTCGAAAAATGGGGTTGCAGGAAATCGATTCCGAACACCTCACCAGATTTCGGAATGAAGCCATGATGAAAGCCGTCAAGCGAATTCGTAGTTTTGGATATAAGGAACTGACTTTTGATGCATTTGGCGATGCTATGCAAAAAGTTAAACGGTTGAAAGGAAATGAGCAGGCGGAACACCGTCTTGAGGAAATCAGAGATTACATGAAAACCAAGCCGGAGGTCGGGGTATTAGGAGAAGAGCTTATGACCAGGTTTCGAAGATATTTAAAAGGTGAAGGCACTCTTTAAATAGTCAAGTGAAGAGTCGCCGATTCCTTTCGGCTATCATTGTCTCTTTTTCCCACCCGCCTTTGCGCCCTCCTTTGCGAGTTGGTCCACGATTTCATTTTCAGGAATTCCCGTATGGGCTTTGACCTTTTTCCAATGTATTTTGAGCCCTGAATCACGGACACGTTGAGCATAGGCTCGGGTAAATGGCAGATTCGTCTTCCAAGCCCCGGTCACCCAGTTTTCGAGGCCCTGGTAGTCATAATGGATGGTGAGCTCCTTGAAATGGTGAGACTGACACCATTGAATCACTTTCAGAATGGCCCAGATTTCCCCCGCCACATTCCGATGCTCCATTGCCTCTAAGGGAATGTCATTGCCTTGATCTCTGTATATTTCCTTTTCCTTGTTGGTCACCAGTACACCCCATCCAATTTGAAGCGAACCATCGGGTCCTTCAAGGCAAGCGCCATCCACCCAGGCATGTAAGCCGGACAAAGTAGGGCTTTCAGGTGGTTGCGCTGATGGTTCGGGACATGATCGGGATTTCACATAATCCTGTGCCTCCTTTTTTGTCGGAAAGGATTTAAACTCGGCATTGGGGTATTGAAAAACCTGTTGCCGACATGCTTCCCAATTGTCAAAAACTCCGGTAATACGGCCTCGACGGACCCCATAGAATTTCATGGAATATCCGTTGAGGTTGAAAAGGTTCGGGGGAGTATCGTCTTTTTTTGAAGGGGAAAAGACCGTAGCATGAAAAACTTTGGGGAAATTATCGTCAACTGAAAAGGTTTGGGTTTACCGGTTCTGCAGCATTTGAATTTTTTGTTTCGCCATTTGGGCTTTTGCTAATTCCTGGGGTTTGCCTTCTACCAAAATTAAGAATGTTTCATATTCCTGCAGGGCCCGTTTAGGATTGACCAATTCATACGCTTCGGCAAGGTTAAAACGGGCATGGGCATAATTGGGTTTGAGAGCCAAAGCCTGTTCATAGGTTTGGATGGCTTCCGGGATTTTTTTAAGCTCCGTCAAAATCGTTCCGTAACTATTGAGTATGGACGCCGAGTATGGTTGAAGTTCAAGGGATTGTTCAAGAGCCATCTGAGCTTCTTCGTATTTGCCAAGACTTTTTAGCGCAAGACCAAGCCGGTGGTGGGCTTCCGCTTGGTGGGCTGTGTCCGGTAATCCCAATTCCAAGGCCTTGCGGTAGGCTTGCAAGGCTCTCTCAGGGTGTTTTGTGCCGCAGGAGGCAAATAGGGAAATTTCTCCTCGGGCAAATTGTTGCAGGCCTAAAAATGTGTGGTCATGTTGTGGGTGGTGAGTGGAGGAAACAGCCGAGGGATCACGGGGGGAGCCGGAATCGATATAAGAAAGGAATTGTTGATGGCTTCCATCAAGGAGTCGCTCGTAGGGGTCCAGAATAAAGACGGCCATGATTAAATGGTCATGCTGAGATTTTTGCCTGCGAATGAAATATTGATGGGTGGTGGTTGCCTCTCCCGTTCGGTAGAGAATGGCGGAGTCCGGATCCTGTCCTTCAAGGAGCTGAGAGGAATTGAAATAAAATTCACGTGCGGGGTGTAATTGCGAAAGGGTGCGGCGAAGCTCTGGATAGGGACCTAAGGCCAATCCCTTGGTGTAGGCCGTTATCGCCCCGACCAGAATCTGATCTTCATTGAAGATGAGCCATTGATGTTGATCTTGAGGATGCGTTTTGTGCTTGTAAAGCTTAATGCCTGCTCCCCATGGGCTCTCCTGGTAGTCCTTCCCTAGCCATGTGCCTTGAGCTTCATTTCTGGATTGGCAAAGGGCTTCTTGACCAATGGCTTGGAGATCGCTTTTGGAGGGAGGGAGATCGGAGGGTGGAGGTGAAGGGGCGCAGTGAACCGCCACACCAAATAGAACCGTTAATGCAAAAAGTCTTAAGGGCTGTAAAGCCCGTCCTCGTGCGTGTCGTCTGGTAATGGAAAGACCGGGACGCATACGGTTTGGAACTAATCAGGGTAGGGAGATGGCGCCCGTGATGGTGGGCGATACTGGGATCGAACCAGTGGCCTCTTCCGTGTGAAGGAAGCGCTCTCCCACTGAGCTAATCGCCCGACGGGGGTCAATTTATCACATTATGAAAATGGGGGCAATGAAGATATACGGTCCTTCAGTGTGAATCTTGACGGTACTGGAGACCCTGGAGTAGGCTGAAAATAGACCCTTCACCTTCTTTTAATAAGGGGTATGTCATGGAAAAACAAGAACGTAAACGCGAAGCACAAAAAACAGCCACTCCCCAGGATCGGGAAGAAGTTCAAGCCGATCCCAAAGTGGCTGAAAAAGGGCAGCGATTGAAAGAAGAAATGGATGATTTGGTGGATGAAATTGATAAAGTGTTGGAAGAAAATGCCGCCGAATTCGTCAAAAATTATGTTCAAAAAGGTGGCGAATAGCTGATTATTGTTTATCTTTCTTTGGATATGGTGCCCTCCCCTCTTCCCCTCCCCTTTCTATGATTCGGGGTCATTCGGCCTGTGATTTTGAGAGTCGGGCAGGCTTAATGGGCCTGTAAAGATCCTAACAACCGGTGTGAACTGCATACGAAGCCGGTAGTCGCCCTCGCAACCGGGTTTTCATTCGGAGAATTCCCGATTATCCCTTCTGGAATTTGCTATAGTACCTCTTCTGGAAACCGGTTGTGATAGATATGATGATTGTGGATTCTAGGGAATAGATCGTGCGGCCGGAGTGGCGTGCGACAACTTGAAAATGGCCTGAAAACCAAGGTTGAGGATATTCAAGGTGGGAAACAATCCTGTCACTGAAATTGAGCAGTTGGTTCAGCAGGTTAAGGCCTATAATCCGGATGTGGACCAAGCCTTGCTTCGTCGGGCTTATGATTATTCCGCCAAACTGCATGATGGACAGGTTCGCCAAACTGGCGAGCCATATGTCAGTCATCCACTTGCCGTGGCTGGAGTCCTTACGTTTTTGAAATTGGACGTGCCGGCAATCGTGGCCGGACTTCTCCACGATACCCTGGAAGATACCATGGCTACCCGGGCTGATCTGGAATTGGCGTTCGGATCGGATGTGGCACGGTTAGTGGAAGGTGTCACGAAAATCGGTCAGATTCCCTTTAAAACATATGAAGAAAAGCAGGCTGAGAATTTTCGGAAAATGGTGCTCTCGATGGCTGATGACATCCGGGTGGTGTTTATTAAGTTGGCCGATCGCCTCCATAACATGCAGACCTTGGAGGCCCTTGCTGAGGACAAGCAAAAAAAGATCGCCCGTGAAACTATGGAGATTTACGCTCCTTTGGCCAATCGTCTTGGTATGAGCTGGATCAAGCAGGAATTGGAGGATTTGTGTTTTCAGTATCTCCAGCCTGAGGCGTATTCCATGCTGAAATTGAGACTGGCGAAGAAAGATGAAGAGCGACAGGCCTATATTCAGGCTTTAATTGAAATGGCTCGAAAGGCACTTATGAGTGCCGGGTTGCCAGGGCAGATCGAAGGTCGTCCGAAACATCTGTTCAGTATTTACCAGAAAATGGAACGACGAGGCGTTTCATTCGATGAAATATTTGATTTGACGGCCATCCGCATTGTGACCGATACCAAAATGAACTGTTATGCCATTCTGGGGCTTATTCATTCCATCTGGCCTCCTGTTCCAGGTCGATTTAAAGATTATATTGCAACCCCTCGATCCAACCTTTATCAATCACTGCATACGACAGTCGTGGGCCCCCAAGGGGAGTATGTGGAATTCCAGATTAGGACGGAGGAAATGCACCGTATCAACGAATATGGTGTGGCAGCTCATTGGCGCTATAAGGAAAACGGCAAGGTAGATGGTCGGGATGAGCAGGTCTTCAGTTGGCTTCGTCAGTTTGTCGAATGGCATAAAGATCTTTCAGATAACCGTCAATTTATGGATTCGGTTAAATTGGATCTGTTCCATGATGTGGTGTTTGTGTTTACACCGAAAGGCGAGGTCAGAGAAATACCCATAGGTTCAACTCCTGTGGATTTTGCGTACGCGATTCATACGGAAATTGGAGACCATTGTGTGGGAGCGAAAGTGAATGGAAAGCTGGTTCCCCTTCGCCATCAATTGAATAGCGGGGATATGGTGGAGATTCTTACTTCGCCCTCTCAGGTTCCTCACCGGGGATGGTTGAAGTTCGTGCAAACCTCCCGGGCCAAAACCAAAATTAAACATTGGTTCAAGATTGAAGAGCAAAAACGGGCTTTGGAGCTTGGACGCCGGCTGTTGGAGCAAGAATTTCGCCGTCAGAATTTGCCTGTGGCCCAATCTCTCAAGTCTGACCGATTGAGTGCTCTTGCAAAGATGAAAGGGTGCGAAACCGTTGAGGAGCTGATACGAGCGGTCGGATATGGTCGGCTGTCTCCCGATCAGATAGTCGAGCATTTTCTGGAATCGGGCGCTGCAAAAGAAGGGTTGACTCCAAAGGCCAATGTCCTACTGTTGCCTACGAAGATTTCTGCCAATCGCCATGAAGGATCGGTGAAATTTCGAGGTTCAAAAGATGTGCTTATGCAATTATCGAAATGTTGCAATCCGGTTCCCGGTGAACAAATTCGCGGATATATTACACGGGGAAGGGGCTTGACGATTCATGCTGTTGATTGCCCAAATTTTCAAGCACTCGAGTGGGATCACAATCGGTTAGTTGAGGTTGAATGGGATACGGAAATTGAGGGAACACATTCGGTAGAAGTTTCCGTGCTTACCTTGGATCGCCCGGGGCTTTTGGCTAAGGTATCTTCCGGTATCTCCCATGGGCAAGCCAATATCACGCGAGCGGAGATATCTACCCGGGAAGATCGAAAGGCCGTTTTGGATTTTGTTATAGAGGTCAAAAACACGGGACATTTGGAGTGTATCTTGAGGGAAATTCAACGAATCGATGGTGTGCTTTCCGCCAAACGGGTTCGTGGTTGGTAGGTGTAGGGTTGGTTACGATCCCGACTGATTGTGGGGGATGGTAACCTTCAGCTGTTGCCCGGGTTCAAGCCCCAATTGTTCGGCCATTCCCGCTTTAATTTCCAAAACATATTGCGATTCTCTTCGAGCTGAATAGCGCGGACAGCTGTCATCGATTTTGGTGCAAATCGGAACCCGAGATTCCACATGTAGGATTCGCTGGAAATCGTCGAGCCAAATGATGTCCAGCGGTATCAAGGTGTTTTTCATCCAAAATGTCCAGTAACCCATTTCAGGAAATACAAACAACATGCCTCTGTCAGATTCGAGGTTATTGCGAAACATAAGGCCGGTGGTCCTTTTGTCTAGCGTAGCGGCAATTTCCGCAAAAATTGTTGATCCTGTTGGCGTGGAAATGACGGCCAATTTTTCCGCTGTGGCAGGCCATGCGGTTACCGGTACTAGATTGGGAAAGAGTGCCAAAATTGACAGAAAAAGAAATAAAGCTTTTCCGCATGGGTTTCTCCCGATTGTTGACATGAACAGTACTCCTTCGGGTTCGGTTTTTTTAAGGGAGCTTTAGAATGCAGGTCATTCGTTTGGTGTTTTAGCTAGGATCAATAATTGTTAACGCGCGATTCAATTATTTGTTCTCGCCAAGAATTTTTTATCAATAGTAATTATTAGTTATAGGAAAAAATGCCCCTGGTATACCGCCACGGTTATTTTGGGTCATATTTTGGCATGGGTCTTGACCAAATGTACTGACAAAATTATAATACCTGGTTTACAGGAATGGTAATTTTTTTCCGCTCTTGCCTTTAAGAACATACAACTAGGTATTAATTCAGTGGCATGAATTAGTTAGGTGTGATGGACATGCCTGGTTTTATTCATGTCAATTTTCTTCCTGTTCTATCCAGTTAGAGTAATATAGAAATTTCTACGCAGAAAAGTTCAATTAAAATAAAGGGCAGGTACCCAAGTGGTCAACGGGGGCAGACTGTAAATCTGCTGCCATCGGCTTCCAAGGTTCGAACCCTTGCCTGCCCACCAAGTTAGCCAATGCGGTGAAGGTCGGCCGGTGAATAAATTGAGTGAAAGTCAAGGGTAGCGGTAAAGCAGGGGAAGGTCATTTGTGGGCATTAATATACTGCGGGCGTAGCTCAGGGGTAGAGTCGCAGCCTTCCAAGCTGTGTGTCGCGGGTTCAAATCCCGTCGCCCGCTCCAAATTTCGTGGATACATGTAATGAACGACGATAAGTTTGTGAGATGTGAGAGTGGGATTTTGATGACGATTAGACGATTAAAAGTGGAAGGCAGGCAATTGGGTATGCCCACGTAGCTCAGTTGGTAGAGCACGTCCTTGGTAAGGACGAGGTCACGCGTTCAATCCGCGTCGTGGGCTCCAGTAGGAACCCCAAGTAAGAAAATGACAAAAAAGTTTTAGGCAATTGAATCTTTACGGGAGAGTGTTATGGCCAAGGCGAAATTTGAGCGGAAGAAGCCGCATGTCAATGTAGGGACGATCGGGCACGTAGATCATGGGAAGACGACGTTAACGTCCGCGTTGACGAAGGTGATGGGGGAGCAG
>JBDIVP010000180.1:0-7154 GCA_039794325.1 Candidatus Inrsubterrania sp. | reverse complement strand
GGTCTTTGAAAAACCGTTAGACCTCCTTGAGCTTGGCCAAGCCGTGGACTGGGCAACAAAATTCGGTCATACCGTTCCCCTCGCCCCCACGACACCGTAAGAATATCCTCGATATTACTATCGATGTTATGGGGTGCTATCTCACCCTGAGTTCCATGCCCGCTCGGGCCGAAGAGGTGGCATCACGTGTGACCATAACTTTCCCGAAAATCGGGGAAATCGTAGGACCGAATTTCACGCCGGAATTTGCCCTGGGAAAAGGCACGGAAGGCGACCATGTTCATGTCTATATGAATGGCAAATACCTGTAAGGGTTTGAAGGGATCATTGAGGGACTCCCTCCGGGAAGACACCGGATTACCGTGAAAGGGCCGATCACGAACATGAAGTTTTTGAAGCCGCCGATTCCATTGAAATTGAGGTGCATTAACGGCCGTTACTGCAGGCAAAGCAAGGGAAATCAATGAGATCCGAAAATATCACGAAGCGTCACAGCCAAGGATTTTCCATTGACGGGTTTCATCAAAAATGCTCGAATCCCGAGCCCCTTGGCTTTTTCAGCCGTCATGGTGTGGCTGAATCCTGTACACAACACAATAGGGATATCATTCCGGATCTCCAGGATGGCACGGGATAACACCTCCCCGCTCATGGCCGGCATCGTTTGGTCGGTGACCACCACATCAAAAGCAGAGGGATTGTCCCGAAAGAGTTCCAGGGCTTCATGCGGATTCACGCTGGAAACTACCGAATACCCCAAATACGTTAACAATTGCCCTCCCCATCGGGTCAACATTTCTTCATCGTCCACAAAGAGAACCTGTCCCGCCCCCTTCGGCCATTCCAGCACATCTTCTGACTTTTGGGGCACGACCACATCCAACCGGGGGAACAACACCGTACAGGTGGTGCCTTCCCCCGGTATGCTGGTTATGCCGATTCCCCCACCATGATTATGAACGATGCCATGGACAACCGCCAAACCCAATCCGGTGCCTTCCCCCGCCTGTTTGGTCGTAAAAAAGGGTTCAAATATCCTCTCCAGAGTATCCTGAGACATTCCTTTCCCCGTATCCCTGATAGTTAATCGAAGGTAGGATCCCGCCTTGAGGTGCTGTAGGATCCCTTCCCTTCCTTCAGAGGGAATTTCCTCATAGTTGAGAGAAACCTCAAGGACTCCTCCATGATCCCTCATGGCATATTCAGCATTGGCACAAAGGTTCATCACCACCTGCTGGATTTGAGTGGGATCGGCATAAATAGCCGCAGAATGGATGTCCAAAGCCGTTCGAATATCGATGGACGACGGAAAGCTGGCACGGACCATCCGAAGCACATCCTGAATCACCAATTTCAGGTCGACGGCCTCCCGCCGGTGCTCGGAACGACGGCTGAACGCCAGGATTTGTTTGACAAGATCCCTGGCACGGTGCCCGGCCGCCACCACCTCTCCCAAGTAGGATTTAACACGCTGATCCTGCGGCACCTGGGCCATCGCCAACTCCGAATAACCCAAAATGGCTCCCAAAATATTATTGAAATCATGGGCGATGCCTCCCGCCAAGGTCCCGATGGCTTCCATTTTTTGTGCATGCCGCAGATGTTTTTCGCTTAATGCCAGAGCTTCCTGAGTTTGCTTTCGTTCGGTGATGTCCTCGCAGGACAACAAGGCCACCCTTAGCCCTTGAGAATCATCCATCGGCTGAATCGTCTCTTTCACCCACAGAACGGTTCCATCCCGCTTTACTTTACGAAATTCGGCCATCACGCTCTTGGTAGACTCCCGCAGCCCTTTTTCAAGGCCTGCCTGAAAAATGGGGCGGTCTTCCGGATGGACCACGACCAAGACCGACGCTCCCAGCAATTCCTCAACATCATACCCTAATAATCGTGCGCCAAATCGATTGACGGAAAGTACGCGACCTGCACCATCCACGGTGAAATAAATCAAGGGTGTTTGATCATAGAGGGTGCGGAACTGTTCCTGACTTTTCAGAAGTTCCTCCTGGGCTCGTTTCCGCTCCAGTTCGGTACCTGCCCGAGCAGCAAAGACCCGCACAAGGTTTTGGCCTTGAGCGGAAAGGGTGAACGGCCGGACATCCATGAGAGCCAGATTACCCACCACGACACATTGTGAATTCATAAGAGGAACGCCGTAATACGCCTCCACGGCAAATCGCTGAACGAGTTCAACGTCGGAAAATCGGTCCTGAACGCCGGAAGGGAATTGGACGGCTTGGCCCTCATAAACAAGCGCACAGGGCCCCTTCGAGCACTCATATTCCATGGAAGACTCAAAGTGGTCAGCATTCCAAAAGGCCAGCGCACGAATCCTGGGAACCTGCCCTTCAACCTTTTCCGCAAGAAATACCATGGGAATGCCCAGCGCTTTGGCCAGCTCCTCAACCAATTGCTTGAAAAAATTCGGACTTCCGGGTGCCACTGTTCCCTTTACAATAGCTTCGAAGGCCTCCTCGGATTGTTTCCGTTGCGTGATATCTCTCGAGATGACCACCCCTCGGAGTTCTCCCAACACCGTCTGAAAAACCCGGCCGGTACTCTCAAACCAGCGATAATTCCCCTCATCATGTCTATAGCGGCAGACAAACCGGCCCGAACTTTGCGTTTGCATTCCCTGACGAAATTCCCCCATGGCTCCGTGGCGATCATCAGGATGCACCAGGGAAAAGATCGTGGTCCCAAGAAGATCCTTGGGCGAATATCCCAACACCTCTTTGAAGTTCGGACTCACATATAGGAACCGGCCGTCGGCATCAACTTCCGCAATCAAATCATAGGCATTTTCCATAATCGCCCGATACCGTTTGGCGCGTTCCTGTATCGTGATTTCGGCGGCTTTCCGGGAAGTCACATCATGAGCAAATCCTAAAACTCCGTGCGGATGATCATGTGAGAGTACAAACGGAGCTTTGGTAACCAGAAAGGTCCGGGAGACAGCCTGTTGTCCCACTACATCGACCTCAAATGTCTGAACCCTTTTTTCGTGCAAGACACCATCCGCATCCTGAGAAAAGATCGGATGGTGATACTCGCCGAAAAGCTCATGATCGGTTTTACCAATCACGTCTTCGATCGAAACCCCTAAAAACTGGGCACCGGAAGAATTGATCAACAGGTAGCGGCCGTTGTGATCCTTGGCATACACCACATCGGTCATTCCTTCGACCACCGCTCTTAAAAGCGCGTGGTTTTCCCTCAACGCCTCCTCGGCCCGCTTGCGATCCGTAATATCCCGCAACGTTCCGCCTCCCCGAATCAACTGCCCGCCGGCATCAAACATCCCTTCCCCCGTGGCCTGAAACCAACGATACTCTCCCCCTTTTACTTTTAACCGGTACTCCACTTGATAGGGAATTTGGCACTCGATATGCCGTTTCAGCGCATCAAACACTCGTTCATAATCATCCGGATGCAACAGACTTGCCCAACTTTTCAAAAGGGGAGGGAACTCCGACTCTTCATATCCCACCAATGCCAGAAATTGGGGGGAATACCACACCGGGCACTCTGAAGAATGCCAGGGGGTGTCCGGGAGAGGCTCACCAACCCACAGCCCCTCTCGCGAGCCCTGGGCGGCAAGGGTGAATCGGGCCAATTGTCGACGCAAAATCGCTAACTCTTGCCCTTGAACCATCAATTGATCCGTCAGCAAGGCCCTCTCTCGCAGACTTTCCTCCAACTGCCTTTGAAGATCCGACACATCCTGAACCGGCGAGGCCGAATTCAGAACTTCCGGGGGCCGTGTAGAGGGCGGGGACGACTCTCCCGAATGACCACCATGAGGTTCTTCAGTGGAAGGGGAGGGAGATTTGGCCGTATGGGGAAATTCCAGACTCATTCTTGGCCAGGGTAATCCAAGATTCCGGCGTTTTCTGAGGACAGGGACGATAAAGGAACACCTTGAAAGATTTGACAAATAAAGTCAAGAACCTGTTGCATTTAAACCGCATTGCGAAACGGGCCCGTGAATACGGCGCTCCATCATCCGACTCCAGCCTGCCCTGACTCACATCTGTCCTGCCTTACAATCGCCTCCCAATGCCTGGATCATCGGGAAACAACGTGATACACTCAGCTTCGGTTTCAAAACAGACGAAAAAGAACCGCTTCCATTCCCTTCACCTCATGAAAAAAACCGTTTTGACGATCGCAGGTTCCGATTCAAGCGGAGGAGCCGGCATTCAGGGTGACATAAAATCGATGTCCGCCAACGGCGTCTTTGCGATGTCCGTCCTAACATCCATCACCGCTCAAAATACCACCGGCGTCACTGCGGTCTTTCCTCTTCCGACTTCAATCATCGAAGCCCAATTGGATGCCGTGTTTCAGGATATTCCCGTGGCTTGCGTCAAAACAGGCATGCTGGCCAACGCGGACATTGTATCGCTCGTCAGCCGTAAACTCCGTGAATATGCCCCCATGCACCTGATCGTGGACCCGGTCATGGTGGCCAAAGGGGGACAGCGGCTTCTTGAATCCGACGCCATCCATGTCATGAAACAGGAATTTCTGCCACAGGCGACATTGATCACACCCAACATTTTTGAGGCTGAAGAACTTTCCGGGATCACCATTCAGACCCTGGCCGATGCCAGAAACGCCGCCAAAATCATTCACCAAATGGGATGCAGCCACGTATTGATCAAGGGAGGACATTTGGCGGAACGCCCGGGAACCGACCTGTTATTCGATGGACGGTTTTTCCGGGTCTATAGCGGCGAATATCTCAACAGCCTCCATACGCATGGGACAGGATGCACCTTTGCCTCGGCCATCGCTGCGCATGTCGCCAAAGGGGTCGCCCTGCCCGATGCCATTGATGCCGCAAAACGCTATACCACGGAAGCCATACGTCACGGGTTGGCTCTGGGTCGGGGGCAGGGCCCCACCGACCATTTTTATTTTCTCCAATCATGAGCCACCATCAGAGCGAATCATCTAGGCAGAAGGTACCCCAAAAAATGACCATTTCGTTAATGCCGGTCATGTTTCACTCGGAGTTGAACCAGTTCTAACCTGCCATGTCTGACGTACATACGCACAGTGAAGGTCAGGAATTGCAGGAGAAATCCTTAAACATCCCTTGCCCCTCCGGTCCACCGATCCCCGCCATTTTCACCACGCCACCCGCTACCCCCAACACCGCCGTGATTCTTTGCCACGGTTTTTTATCGGACAAACACAGCAGGACCAACCGTCGGCTCACCGAGCTGCTCGTCCCGAAGGGCATCGCCACCCTCCGGTTCGACTGGTATGGAATGGGCGAATTACGGGAACACTTCTATCATCTCTCCCTCTCCCGATGCCTCGACCAACTCACAACCCTTTTGGCCTTTTTACAGGCGCAGGAGTTTCGCTCGATCGGCATGGTCGGATCCAGCTTTGGCGGGTTCATGGCCATCCTGGCAGCCGCACGATTCCACACACTCAAGGCCCTCGGGTTGAAATGTCCGGTTGTTGATTTTCCGGAAAGTCTTCGGCTGGAGTTCGGAGATCAGGCCATGATGGAATGGCAGAAGCACCATGTCATTCCGAATATTCTGGGAGGGCAGACTCCCATCCCCTTGCACTATACATTTTATGAGGAATGCCTCCATGAGGACGCTTTTGCCTCAGCCGCCCGCATTGCCATTCCTACCCAAGTGGTGCATGGAGCGCAGGATACCCTGATCCCGCGTCACCAAATCGACAGGCTGATGAAGGCCTTGAACGGACCCAAGAAACTTCACATGCTCCCGGACGCAGACCACCAATTCGGGCGCCCAGAGGATTTTCGAGTCATGACCACTCTCCTCGCTCACTGGATGATCGACCATCTGACGGACGGCCCTCAAGAATCGGAAACCGTCATTTCATGATGATGGCCACTCAAATCCGGCTGTTCAGACAGGTGGTGGAACGATGCTGAGAGCCTATAGAGGAATTTTACCGACCGTCGCACCGGGGGCATTTATCGAAACCACCGCGGTGGTGATCGGAGATGTCGTCATCGGCTCGGAATCCAGCGTCTGGTTTCAAGCGGTTGTGCGGGGGGATGTTCATCATATCCGGATCGGCCATCGCACCAACATCCAGGATCTTTCTCTCCTGCACGTCACCCATGACACCCACCCCCTCAACCTGGGCGATGATATCACCATAGGCCACCATGTCGTCCTCCACGGATGCACAATACACAACCGAGTGTTAGTCGGCATGGGTGCCATTATCATGGATGGAGTCGTGATTGAAGAGGATTGTATTATCGGTGCCGGGGCTCTTGTGACGGAGGGGCGGACGATTCCATCAAACAGCCTGGTGTTGGGTTCACCGGCCCGGATCAAACGGACCCTGACGGATGAGGAATTACAGTGGATCAAGGATTCAGCCCAGAACTATGTCCGCTATGCGCAGGATTATCTTTTAGACGTGAAATCATAAGCAGCCCGTAGATACCCGTGATCATGGAATACGGCCCTTGCGCTTTTGCGTCGCCCTAACCCCCCTGGCCGTCCTGCCTTGCGGGTTTTTGAACATTCTTTATCCTTCCCCTTGAGCCCCCTGGACACCGGCACATCAGATAAGATTGACAGCAGGATTTTAAACGGAGAATCTCGCTATTTCGTCCACATCGTTCCAACAATATCCTCTGGTTATCCTTGGAGGAGGCTATACCGGTATCCGGCTGTACCACCGCGCCATGAAGGAAGGGTGGGATGTTGTGTGTACCAGCCGGCAACCTCATACGCACTTAACAGCCATTCCCTCTCAACATCGAATCCGATTCGATCTGGAAAAACCTGAAACATGGAGCGCACTTCCCGCCCCGGCCCACATCATCTGGTGTTTCCCGGCTTCCCCTCCGGATGCCGTTCAACGATTTGTCGCCGCCCGGCAGCCCGCTTTTCTCCGAACCGTCGTACTGGGTAGTACCTCCGCCTATCCGTCAAACGGGCAAATCGTCACACCTGATCACGCTCCCAATCCCGAGTTGCCTCGGGTTCAAGGTGAAGAATTTCTTCGTGCCACCATCGGGGCAGTGGTAATTCGCTTAGCAGGTTTGTACGGACCGGGACGTCACCTGTTGAATTGGCTTAGGGAAGGGAAAGTCCGGCATAGCCACAGATTGGTCAACCTCATTCATGTGGATGATG
>JBDIVP010000179.1:0-7158 GCA_039794325.1 Candidatus Inrsubterrania sp. | reverse complement strand
GTTTATAAATGCGGGGAGAGTCGTCAGGCCGGTGTTGACTTGGATTTTATCTGGTTGCGTTTATCAAGGAGTCGTGGATCATCCCGCAGAATATGATCCAATAATCCATTCACGAATTTCCTGGCTTCATCATCCGCAAACCGTTTAGCCAGTTCAATCGCTTCGTTGATGGTCACCATTGGGGGAATTTCAGGCTCCCAAAGCAATTCAAAAATGGCACACCGAAGGATATTTCGATCGACGACCGGCATCCGCTCTAAGGACCACCCCACCGCAAATTGCCGGATGAGCTGATCAATCTCCTGCTGATGGGTCAACACCCCGTTGACCAGCTCCATGGTAAAGGCTTGACCATCCGGAGAAACGGATTGGCCCGACCAGAATTTCTCCTGCCACGAAGGATCCCGGTCCTGGAATTCATGTTGAAACAACATTTGCAGGGCCAGTTGCCTGGCATGACGTCGTGACATTCCGCCCTTCCCGGCTTGTGGGGCAGAGGATTCCGGAGAGACAGCCATGGTCATGAGTCGGCCTTTTTCAAAAAACCAAGTTGTCGGGAATTTTCCTGGTGCAGGCGTTTTAACAAATTGACCATTTCGACGGCGGTTCGTGCCGCATCAGCACCTTTATTGCATTCCGGGGGACCTGAGCGATCAAGGGCCTGATTCACGGTATCGGTTGTTAAGACCCCGAACACCACCGGAATGCCGGTCGTCAAAGCGGTTTGGCCGATCCCCCTTCCCACTTCCCCGCTGATATATTCAAAATGTGGCGTTTCTCCACGAATTACGGCCCCCAAACAGACGACCGCATCAAATCGTCCGGATTGAGCCAATGTTTTGGCCGCCAGAGGGATTTCAAATGCCCCAGGAACTTTGACGACTTGAATCTGTTGGTCCGGAGTCCCTAACTGTTGAAGCATCATTTCGGCACCGGCCAATAAACGATTCGTGACAAATTCATTGAACTTACTGACCACGATGCCGATCCGGCATTTCTTTCCGTCCAAGTCCCCTTCCAGGTAATCCATTATTCGCCATCCCACCTGAACCAACCAATCGCATCATCCGGGAGGAAAATGAAATGGAGGGAGTGTTTACCACTTGCATGGTCCAATCGCAAGCCTCTTTTAGACATTATTTAAGAGATGCCCCAATTTGGCCTTTTTGGTTCGCAGGTAATGCACGTTGGCCTCCTGCGGGTGAACTTCAATGGGCACGCGTTCCACGACTTCAAGACCATAGCCTTCAATACCCACGATTTTTCTCGGATTGTTTGTAACCAGGCGAATTTTTTTGAGTCCCAAACTCACCAGAATTTGTGCCCCGATACCATAATCCCGCAAATCAGCTTTGAACCCCAGCTGAAGATTGGCTTCAACGGTATCACACCCTTGATCCTGAAGGTTGTAGGCCCGAAGTTTGTTCGTCAGACCGATTCCCCGTCCTTCCTGGTTTAAATATAACAGGACCCCCTTCCCTTCCCGTTCGATCAATTCCATGGCTCGATGCAATTGTTCCCGGCAATCACATCGCAAAGATCCGAACACATCAGCCGTTAAACAGCCTGAATGGACTCGGACCAGGGTCGGTTGCTCGTCAATGTCCCCCTTCACCAAAGCCATATGGGTGCCGGCATCCAATTCATTCTCAAACACGACGGCCCGAAAATGCCCGAAGTTGGTCGGCAGATTTGCCCGCACCATTTCTTTGACAAAGGTTTCTCTATGCAGCCGGTATTGAATCAGATCTTTAATCGTTATAACCTTCAGTTGATGGTGCCGGGCAAATTCCAGAAGTTGCGGGACTCGCGCCATCGTGCCGTCATCATTCATAATTTCACAAATTACGGCCGCAGGATATAACCCGGCCAATCTGGCCAGATCAACCGACCCCTCGGTTTGTCCGGCCCGCTTTAAGACCCCCCCTTTGTGAGCTTTTAAAGGAAACACATGTCCCGGTCTGGCAAAATCCACCGGTTTGGCTTTGGGATCGACGGCCAGCAGGATGGTCGTTGCTCGATCAGCAGCCGAAATCCCGGTTGTAATATTTTTGGCCGCATCGATGGAAACGGTAAACGCCGTTCCGAATGGTGCGGTATTTTCGCTGGTTTGAGGCGGAAGTTTGAGTTCCTCCACCCGATCGGGAGTCAGGGCCAGGCAAATCAGTCCTCGCCCGTATTTGGCCATGAAGTTAATGCTCTCGGGAGTCACCAATTCGGCTGCAAGCACCAGATCTCCTTCATTTTCCCGATCCTCATCGTCAACCAAAATAATACTTTTCCCCGCCCTGAGATCATTCAAGGCATCGGTAATAGAATGAAATGGAGACAACAATTCCGACATAATTTGAGTCGACCTCAATAACCGACCGGAGCCAACCTTTGTACCCTTTACTGTACCCTTTACGTTTCCACCGCAGGTTTTGAAAAAGAATTCCCTACGATTCGATGGACTATCATAGCACTAATCCCCGCAATTCCTAAAACCAACCCGAAAATAAGAAAGCCGGATGAAAACGTCCCGAACACCTCCTTCAACCAACTGAACCATACCGGGAGAAAGAACCCACCTAATCCTCCTGCAGCTCCAATGAGACCGGCAGCCGTTCCCATAAGTTGATGAAAGCGGGTGGAAACGACTTGAAAAATGACGCCGTTGGTAAAGCCCAACCCGCCCATCATGAAAATAATGGAAAGCACTCCCGGCGTTAATCTGGGCAGGAAACCTGAAAGCAGACAAAAGACGGCCACAATTCCCAGCAATCCCTGCAACAGCGAAAGTCCCCCAAGCCTGTCGGCCCAATATCCTCCTAATGGTCTTGCCACGCTGCCGGAGAATGCACAGACGGCCGTCAAGGTACCGGCGACAATCATGTCCACCCCGTATTGATCATGAAAAAAAATCGGCAAATAACTTGAAAATCCGACAAACCCCCCGAATGTCACGGAATAGAGAAAACAAAACCAATACATATAGGGATCCTTGATTCCTCTATTAAAGAAAAACTGTAAGCCATCCTGCCTTTGCCGCGGCGGGCGAACCTTTGTCAATGCCTGGTCTTCCCGAACAACAAAGTAAAAAATGAAAGCCGTGACTGTCACGACGATGAGCATGATCCCAAACACCTGATTCCAACTCATATATTGTGCCAGGCGAGGGGCCATTATTACCGATATGAAGACTCCGCTGTTTCCAAGTGCGGCGACCCCCATGGCCAGCCCCTGATAAGCCGGGGGATAGGCATGACTGGCCAAAGTCAGCGCGACAGCAAAGCTTGTACCCGCAAACCCCAGCAGAAATCCGATAATATATATGGCTTCAAGGGTATGGCCCCACTGCCACCCCAACCCCAAGGCCAATCCCTCCAAGCCCAAAATAATCAACCCCAATACTTTTGCTCCGAACCGGTCACACAAAGGCCCGATAACAATTCTAAGAATGGCCCCTCCCAATAAGGGAAAGCCCACTAGAAACCCTTTTTGGGAACCGGTTAGTCCAAAATCCTCTGAAATGGGAATACTCAATGCTCCAATCAGGAGCCACACCATAAAACTCACCTCAAAATGAAGCCAGGCTCCGATTAACGTCGGCCAATGGCCACTCTTAAACGCTTGTATTCCCTGTTGAATCATGAATTAATTAAAGGGTAACCGAACAGATGGCAGCTACGGGAGGAAAAGGAGGACGGACATAAATTCCTGCAGGCACATGGTCCACTATAATGAACTTCCTGCTTGGCAGGCAATTTACACTGGCGTATTTTGTTCAAAAAAAGGTTTTTGGTCAAATGCCACGTTTTTGTTAATATTGATCATCGCAGACAGGCCGACCCACGAATTTTCCGTTTGGTCCTCCATAAAGAATCCATTAACCCCCAAATATTCGATCTGGGCAGGCGGAATCCTCGGATCGGAATGTCTGATCATTTCCTAAATTTTCATGAATTATTTTAAATGTCTATGAAACGTTCTACAAAGAAATCACGAAAAACGGATACCGAGCCGTTGGAAATAATCGTGGAACCTTCCCCGCAAGAAGTTCCTGATCCTTCAACCGATCTCGCCGGTCAGGAAGACGACGAACACGTCATCGACCTCCTCCCTCCGGAAGAAAGTTCCGGCAATCCTGCCAAGGAAAAGGAAACAGATAGCTCCTCGACCCTTGTTCCCGCAAGCACGTTGGATCGGTATTTAGTGGAAGTCCGGCGATATCCCTTCCTGTCCAAAGAAGAAGAAATCCGGTTGTTCTATGAATATCAGCAATTGGGTCGACGGGAAGCCGCAGTCAAATTGATTTTGGCCAATCTCAGAGTCTGCGTGGCCATCGCTTCCGAATACGGGCTGGCAGGGGTCGATCAAATGGACTTGATTCAGGAAGGCAACGTCGGCCTGCTTCAAGCCATGAAAAAATTTGACCCCACCAAAAATGTCCGTTTTTATGCCTATGCAGCCTGGTGGGTGCGAGCCTTTATTCTTCGTTATCTTTTGAACAATTTTCGATTGGTTAAAATAGGGACTACGCAGGAACAGCGGAAACTCTTCTACAATTTGCGTAAGGAAAAAGCCAAATTGGAGCGTCAGGGCTATGTTCCGGACCCGAAATTGTTGGCAGATCGCCTGAATGTACGTGAACGTGATGTGATCGAAATGGATCAACGCTTGGGCAGCTGGGAGTTATCCCTTGATCAGCCGATGACTGAAGAAGGCGAAGGAACATTTCATGATCTCCTGCCGGCCGCCCAACCTCCCATAGACGATCAACTGGCGGATACCCAACTCCGGGTGGTGTTTCGAAAAGCTTTGGCGGAGTTTGCCAAAAAACTCAATGAACGCGAAGAAGATATTTTACGGAATCGACTGCTGTCCGAAACGCCTGTAACCTTGGAAGATCTTGGGAAAAAGTATGCCATTACCAAGGAACGCACCAGACAGCTCGAAGTCAAAATTATCAAGAAATTACGGGAGTTTATACAGAAAAATATCAAGGATTTCGAAAGACTCCGAAGTTGAATTTTACGTAAAAAGGTTTAAGCGATAACAATTCAATGCACTGCTGGAACCGGCGTTCTCCCGGTATCCACAGTACCATTTCATTCGCAGTTTGTCTGAATTTTTCTCTTTCGCCCTTGACTTCATATCATCGCGACTTATCTCCCCCCACCAGAGTGAAGCGTAAGGCAAACGAAATGCCGGCTGTGCACGTTCGTTATGTCTCTCCATTTTTTTCAATTAACAATTTAATCAAACAGGCCCAAGATTAAATAAGGAGGTAGCTATGGCCGCTACAAAAGAAGCTGCAAAAGAAAAGGACAAGAAGGAGAGCCAAGGATCCAGTGCGAAGGGATTTCGGCCTCTGGGGGACCGCGTGTTTGTCAGTTACACCGAGGAGTTGGAACGAACAGCCGGAGGCATCTATGTTCCGGATTCCGCCCGTGAAAAACCTCAACGGGGTACGATCGAAGCTGCCGGGCCGGACGTGGAAAATGTCAAGGTCGGTGATCAGGTTTTGTTTGATAAATATTCCGGAACCAAAATCAAAATCGATAATGAAGATTGCTTGATTTTGAAAGAAGAAGACATTTTGGGCGTGTTTGAAAATTAAAAATCCTACCAGTAACACTTAACGGCCGAATTCAGGCTAACCCAAATCGCAAAAGCACATTTGTAAGGAGGAACGGTATGGCGAAACAGTTACAATACAGTGAACAAGCTCGCGCTTCGATTTTAAAAGGCGTGAACCAGTTGGCTGATGCAGTGAAAGCCACTCTTGGTCCGAAAGGCCGCAATGCCATTTTGGACAAAAAGTTCGGAGCCCCGACCATCACCAAAGACGGTGTAACGGTGGCCAAGGAAATCGAGCTGAAAAACCCCTATGAAAACATGGGCGCTCAATTGGTTCGTGAAGTAGCCAGCAAAACCAGCGACGTGGCTGGAGATGGAACCACGACGGCTACAGTCCTGGCACAGGCGATTTATCGGGAAGGCGTGAAAAACATTACGGCCGGCGCCAATCCGATGGAAATCAAGCGTGGCATCGACAAAGCCGTGGAAGTAGCAGTGGAAGAATTGAAAAAGATCAGCAAACCCTGCCAGACCAAAAAAGAAATTTCTCAAATCGGTTCAATTTCGGCCAATAACGATCATACGATCGGAGACCTCATTGCCGAGGCCATGGACAAAGTCGGCAAAGACGGCGTCATTACCGTTGAGGAAGCCAAGTCCATGTCGACCTCCCTGGATGTCGTGGAGGGAATGCAGTTTGATCGCGGATACATTTCCCCCTATTTCGTGACCAATGCGGACCGCATGGAAGCTTCCCTTGAGGATGCCTTTCTGTTGATTGTGGAAAAGAAAGTCAGCGCCATGAAAGACTTGTTGCCGATCCTGGAGCAGGTGGCCAAGATGGGCAAACCGCTGGTCATCATCGCCGAAGACGTTGAGGGAGAGGCCTTGGCAACGCTGGTGGTCAATAAACTGCGGGGAACGTTGAATGTGGCTGCGGTGAAAGCACCGGGCTTCGGCGATCGACGCAAAGCCATGTTGGAGGACATTGCCACCCTTACAGGGGGACAGGTCATTTCGGAAGAAGTCGGCTTGAAACTGGAGAGTGTGAAGCTGACCGACTTAGGCCGGGCCAAGCGGGTCACCATTGACAAGGACAACACCACAATCGTGGAAGGAGCCGGGGACCCCAAGCGAATCGAAGGCCGGGTGAAGCAAATCAAGACTCAAATCGATGAAACCACCTCTGATTATGACCGGGAAAAACTCCAGGAACGATTGGCGAAAATGGTCGGTGGCGTCGCGGTCATCAATGTGGGGGCGGCTACGGAAACGGAAATGAAGGAAAAGAAAGCCCGCGTGGAAGATGCCCTTCACGCGACCAAAGCGGCTGTCGAAGAAGGGATCGTGCCGGGTGGGGGGGTAGCCCTTCTCCGTTGCATCCCGGCTTTGGATAAATTACAACTCAACCATGACCAACAGGTCGGGGTGAATATCGTGAAACGGTCCCTGGAAGAGCCTATCCGGCATATCTCCATCAACGCCGGTTCAGAGGGATCGATTATCGTGGAAAAGGTTCGCTCAGAATCCACGACCCGAGGCTTTAATGCGGCCTCCGGTGAGTTTGTGGACATGGTGGAAGCCGGGGTGATCGAC
>JBDIVP010000178.1:0-7186 GCA_039794325.1 Candidatus Inrsubterrania sp. | reverse complement strand
CCTCTTGCAGGATATTCGAAAACAGGCACCGGGATCTCCGGAGGACATGAAACAAGCCATACGTGTTGCCGCAGCAGCCGTCTTGGATGAATTTTCCTTGCAACTAAAACCTCGAACGGGAACGAAAGATGGCAAGAACCAACCCTAAGTCGGCACTTCAGCTCGATCCGTCAGCATTTTGGGCATCCCCCTGGCAGCCGGGTGATGGCCTTGGACGATCGCCGAGTCATGGGCCTGTGGGCCCCCTTGACCGGAAGCACGGAACATCAAGGCCTATGTCGACCGAACGGCAAATGAAGAATCTGGTCGATCAACTGCCGGGTCCCACCATTTTGGCTACTCGCCGTGGAAAGCTTATTACGGTTAATCCTGCGGCCAGGCGTTTAATGGGGGCGGTGGACTGGCGCATGGCCCGGACCGATCTACCAACGTTATGGGATGTCCTGAATTGGCCGCCGGTCCCTTTTCACCGGTGGCAATGGAATGGCATGACCTTATCCGTTTGGGATTGTCCGCTTGATCCTGATGAATCGGAAGCTCAATTGGTTCTTCGGCACATCAAACCGGAAGTGATCTCAGATGGGGCATGGACTCCTCGATTAAAACGGCAGTTGCTGTTGGGAGAGCATGTCGGGCGTATTGTCCACGACCTTAGAAATCCCCTTACCAGCCTTGAATGGTTGGCAACCCTTCTCGGTGGAGAATGCGGGACTCCGCAGGAACGACAGGACCTGGCCGGGCACCTGGTGAAGGCGGTCCGGAGCCTGAATGGATTGGTGTCAAACCTTCTGGTATATGCCAAGCCGATGAGCCTGGAAGCGGGGCGGGTGCAGGTATCCACATTGTTCGATGAAATCGAATGGATGGCTGTTCAACCGATTCGTCAGAAGCGGATCTCTATCCGCCGGCAGGTGGAACCGGGTGCGGAAATTTTGTGGGGAGATTCGACTCTTTTGCAGCAGGCTCTGTTAAATGTGCTGCTTAATGCCATCCACGCCTCAAGCCAGGATGGAGGTATTGAAATGGTTTGTCGTCAGGTGAAGGACGACCCGCAGAGGGGGAAATCGCGGGAGCATCCGGCCAGGATCCGGATCGAGGTAAGGGATGCCGGATGCGGCATTGCGCAGGATGATATGCGGCATATTTTCGATCCGTTCTTTTCGAAACGGAAAGGAGGAACGGGATTGGGACTGTCGATCGTGAAACAGATTGTGGAGGCCCATCACGGCGTTATTGAGGTTGTCAGTCAATGCGGAAAGGGGACGACCGTTAGTCTGAGTTTCCCCTAGCCGAAGTTCGAAGAGATACGTTGGCGGAAATCCGTCGTTTTATTACCGACATTTAATTCATTCCGGGAGTAAAGGAGAAGGGCATGATCGTTGCGGAACCTGGAGAGAGCCGGGGTATTCTGATTATCGAAGATGATGAACAATTACAGGCTGCGCTCAGGAGGGTTTTTCGTGAGCAGGGCTATCCGGTGACGGTGGCCCGCGACGGATACGAAGGACTGGAATCGGTGGAACGCAATCCACCCTGGTTGGTTCTGACGGATCTAAATTTGCCCGGCAAGGGAGGTATGGACTTTTTGCGGGAGGTTCGCGCACAGGGTCATCAAATGCCGGTGGTGGTGATGACGGCCTATGGATCTGTGGACATTGCCGTCGAAGCTTTGAAGCAGGGAGCCACGGAATTCCTCCAAAAACCGTTCCCGCTTGATCGCTTGGAGCAGCTGGTACAGCAACTGAAAACGGACCACGTTGAACCGGCCGAGACCTGGCCGCTTGCCGAACAGGTGTCGGCCTTCCAAGAATCCCAGGCCGGCTTTCTGACCCGTGATCCGAAGGTTTTGCAAACATTGAAGATGTTGGAAATGGTGGCCAATAGTGCGGCAACCATTCTCGTTCAAGGGGAAAGCGGAACCGGCAAAGAGGTGTTGGCGAGGCATATTCATCGGATCAGTCCTCGTGCACACCAACCTTTTGTGGCTCTTAACTGTGCCGCGCTTCCCGACGGGTTACTGGAAAGTGAATTGTTTGGTTACGAAAAAGGGGCATTTACGGGGGCGTTAACCAGACGGTGCGGCAAATTCGAATTGGCTCATCAAGGCACGCTTCTCCTGGATGAAATCGGGGAAATGAGTCTCGGGCTGCAAGCGAAATTGTTGCGGGTCCTGCAGGAACGGGAAGTCGACCGTTTGGGATCCCGCCATCCGGTTCCAGTGGATGTCCGGGTCATCGCCACCACCAACCGAAATCTGGCTCAGGAGGTCCAGGCGGGACGTTTCCGGGAAGATGTCTTTTACCGATTAAGCGTCATGCCGTTTACCCTTCCCCCCCTCCGGGAGCGACCGGATGATATCCAATTGTTGGCTGAGCAGTTTGCCGATCGTTCGTTCCGGCGTAATAGAAGAAAAGGCGGGGGGATTTCCGAAGAGGCTATGAGATATCTGAAAAATCGCACATGGAGGGGCAATGTACGGGAATTGGAAAATGTCATTGAGCGGGCCGTCTTATTAGCCGATAACGGGCCTCTGCAGATTGAGCACGTGCGATGCGAAGAGCCAACTCTAGCTTCCAGGGAAGCCACGCAGGCGGTCGGGACGATTTGGGAAATGGAGCGGGACCTCATTATCCGTACCTTGGAACGACATGATGGCAACCGGACCCATGCGGCCCGAACGTTGGGAATCAGTATCAGGACGTTACGAAACAAGTTGCGGGAGTATCGTCAATATAACGGCGGGCTTTCCTTGGGAGTCTAGCGGACAGGAGGGGGCCGAATCTCCTCCGGCGCTGGGAAAAAGCAGCCATGGCAGGCGGTAAAAATTTCCCCATGAATTTCTCCATGCGGCACACAGGGGCGGTGTAAGGAACATATACGACCTGCAGGGGCGAGGATTTTCCGTAAAGAACGCTTTGATGAACGGTGAGGCGTTTTGACCGATGTGGCATTACAGTTGCTGTTACCGGGAAGACGCCGCGCAATGTCGGGATCATGGTGATGGTGGGCTAATGGACTTTCCGGCAGTTGCGGCGGACAAGATGGGGAGGGATGGAACACCATGATGATTTCACCTTGGGATGAAGGGACACGATTATATGAACGGGCATTGGATGTTCGGAGCGGGATTCATGAAACGATTGCGTCGAATATGGCCAACGAAGAAACGCCGGGATATAAGGCAAGGGAGCTGCCTTTCCATAAGACCTTGACCGCCCTGTTGTCGGGTCAGGGAACGTTAGAGGTTCACCGATCCCATCCAAGCCATTTTGCCTTGTTCGATCCAAACGGGAACGTGTTCCATCACACCATTCATAGGGAAGAGGGAGCCGGATTGGACCGCAATACCGTCAATCTGGAAAAAGAAATGACCCTGATGGCTGAAAATACACTCATGTATATGACGGTCAGCCGGTTCCTGGATGGACGTTTCAAACTGTGGAAGTCGGCGATTGATGAGGGGCGAGGCGGGTGATGGAAACAAATAACGTGAAAGGGAACAAAGGAAGAGAGAAAAGAACCGGAAGGTGAACGGTTGAAGGTGCCAACGAGGAGGATACTATGAATCTGGATCGTGTCTTTGCCGTAGTGGGATCGGCGTTGGACTCCCAACGACAGCGGCTCAATGTGATTGCGGGGAATTTGGCCAATGCCGAATCCACCCGATCGCCCAATGGGGGAGCCTATGTGCGGCGGGATGTTGTCTTTCAAACCACTGCCCCGGAGCAGCCGTTTTCGTTTGTGTTCGCCAGTGCGTTCGGGGATTCCTCCGAGCCGGCGGGAGTGAAGGTGTCTGACATCGTGCAGGATACCCGTCCCCTGCGTACGGTGTATGATCCCGATCATCCGGATGCCGATGAAAAGGGCTATCTTCAACTGCCCAATGTCAATCCGGTTGAGGAAATGGTGAATTTGATTTCGGCCACCCGGGCCTATGAAGCCAATCTGGCGGTGTTGGAAACCGGCAAGACCATGACCCTCCGTGCCCTGGAAATGGGGCGGTAATCTTAAAGGTCTAACGCATAAGGAGGCAATCGATGGACCCAGTCACTCTTAAAACCATACCGGCCGTTCCGGAACCCTTTGCGGTTGGGCCGAAGGCATCCGCTTCCCATACGGGGGCAGGGTTTGGCGACCTTCTCAAGAATGCCGTGGAGTCTGTCAATAGGATGCAACATGAAGCCGGACAACTGGAAGATGCCGTGGCGAAGGGGGAGCAAGTCAATATACACCAAGCGGTCATCGCCGGGGAAAAGGCGGGGTTGTCCTTTAAATTAATGACTCAGGTCAGGAACAAGCTCGTTGATGCCTATGAAGAAATCATGCGGATGCAGGTATAAGGGGAAAAAGCGTAAAGGGAACGGCGGCCCTGCGTGTGCAGCAATTCCCCCTTTACCCGTTACGATTCATTGCCGGCGATTCCGCGCAATGTACGGGCATGCATGGACAAACCGGATCCGGAAATTCTGGAATCCGGGTCCTCCACGCGTAGTGGCGCGTTGGACGATCGCTAAAGGATTGCGCACTTGCCTGAAAGCCTTTTGAAAAATTTTCAAGCGCTGACGCAATATCAGCGAATCGGAGTGGTGGTGGTAATGGCCTTGGCGATTGCCACCATTCCGGTGTTAATGATGGTGGGAAAAGCTCCGGATCTGGTGGTGTTATTTTCACAATTGGAACCCGACGATACCCGGGCGATCATTCAGGAATTGGGTAAATTGGGGGTCAATTATGAAGTGGGAGAAGGAGGAACTGTGATCAGGGTACCCGTGGAACGGGTTCATGAATTGCGTCTTCAGTTAGCCTCGCTGGGGTTACCGGAATCAGCAGGAGTTGGATTCGAAATTTTTGATCGTGTGGGCCTGGGCGCCACACCGTTTACCCAGCAGATGAATTATCGCCGAGCTCTTCAGGGGGAATTGGCCCGGACGATCAGTCAGATTTCCCAGGTGGAACGGGTGCGGGTCCATTTGGTCATTCCGGAAAAGCGGCTCTTCAGTTCCGAGCAGAAACCGGCGCGGGCGGCTGTGGTTCTCACTCTTAAGCGGGGCAACCTTCTTACCGGGGCGCAGGTCCAGGGTATCGTTCATTTGGTCGCCAGCAGTGTGGAAGGGTTGGAACCAGGACAGGTCACGGTGGTGGATCATCATGGGAAAGTCATGAGTCAAAATGCCGGTGATGCCGATGGGCAGATGACCGCGTCGCAAATTGAAACCCAACGACGGGTGGAACGTGATCTGGAACAACGTGTCCAGACCATGCTGGACCAGGTGCTGGGACCGGATAAGTCCGTGGTGCGGGTCACGGCACCCTTGGAGTTCCGGCATGTGGAAATAACCGAAGAAAGTTATGATCCCAATAGCCAGGTGGTTCGAAGTGAAAATCGCAGTCAGGAAAAAGTGCTGGAACCGGGTGGGCAGGCTGCTTCCCAGGGCGTGCCCGGTGTGGCGTCCAATGTGCCCAACGATCAAGGCTCGAATGCCGGATCGGGAGTCAGGCCCAAAGAGGCCAAACGAAAAAACGAAACGCTCAATTATGAATTGAACCGCAAGATCAGTAAGATCGTGGAACCCACCGGATCCATCAAGCGATTGAGTGTGGCGGTGTTGGTGGATGGCTCCTATGAAACGGGTGCCGCGACTGACGGGGCTTTCAGCGGGGATAGTGACATCAAAAAATATGTTCCCCGGTCTGACCAGGAAATTCAGAGGCTGATTCAAATCGTGAAGAAATCGGTGGGCTTCAATGAAGAACGCGGCGATCAAATCGAAGTCGTCAATGTGCCGTTCGAAGCCTCTCCTGTCCCCAGGCAGGAGGACGGTGTCTCGGGAACCGTCCACTCGTTTCTGGCCACCTGGGGTGGATTGGTCAAACCACTCTTGTTCTTTGTGTTGGGCCTTTTAGTCATCTGGTTGGTAATTCGACCGGTGGCGTTAAACCTCAGCAAGCCCCTGCAAGAGCCTTCCCTGTTGGCTCAGGAAGGGCTGCCGGCGACGGTAGCCGAAGTGGAGGCGCAAATCAGTGAGACCCCTCAGGAAACCGCCATCAAGTTGGCTTCCCAGAATCCGGCATCGGCGGCTCATGTCATTCGAACCTGGATTCGGACAGAACAAGAGGAAAAAGCCTAAACCGTGAACGAAACGCTTTCCGGTTATGAAAAGGCCGCCATTCTGCTCCTGGCGATAGGAGAAACGGCCGCCGTGGAGGTGCTCAAAGCCCTCGATCAGAAAGATATCCGTCAGATTGGCGCCTACCTCGGGGCGATGGTGAATGTCGGAGAGGAAGAACACCGGATGGTGTTGAAAGAATATGTTGAACTGGCCGGCACTTCCGGCCTTTCGGTTGAAGGAAAAGGCTATCTGGCCAAAATTCTGACGTCGGCGCTGGGAAAGGACAAGGCAAGGCGAATTCTCAATTCGCTGAATACCTCGGAAAATGCCGGGTTTGAAACACTGAAATCGTTGGATGCGGCTTCCATTGCCAGCTTATTGACCTTTGAGCATCCCCAAACCGGGGCTCTGATTCTGGCCAATTTGGAGTCCGACCAGGCAGGGCAAATTTTGAGTTTGCTGCCCCCCTATAAGCGGGATGCCATCATCTACCGATTGGCGACCACGGAGGAAGTTTCTCCGAATATGCTGGAGGAATTGAATTGGGTGTTGCAGGAGGAATTGCGTCTTGGTTCTTCCCGCAACGCTGTTCCGGTGGGGGGGACCGGTCTGGTCGCGGAAATTCTCAACACGGTCAAGCGCAATGTGGAAGAGGAGATCCTGACCGAATTGGAAGGGAAAAATCCCGAACTGGCCCAGGAAATCCGCGGAAAGATGTTTACGTTCGAGGATCTGGAGAATGTCGATGATCGAGGTTTGCAGGAGCTGTTGCGGGAAGTGGCCAAAGAAGAATTGCTATTGGCCTTAAAACCCGTCGAGGGACCGTTACGGGATAAGTTCTTTAGGAATATGTCCAGTCGTGCCGCGGAATCGTTGCAGGAGGATATGGAAACGCGCGGTCCTGTGAAACTAAGCGATGTGGAGTCGGCTCAGCAGAATATTTTGAAAACGGTTCAACGATTAGCCGGTGAGGGGCGGGTGGTCCTGGGAGGCAAGGGTGAAGAGCAAATGGTCTAAAGTTTTGACACCGGATTTCCAAGGGGGCGTGGTCAGAACCTTTCAGATGAGCGAATGGA
>JBDIVP010000177.1:0-7229 GCA_039794325.1 Candidatus Inrsubterrania sp. | reverse complement strand
CCCCTGGATCGTGTGACCCAGGGGCCGATTGGTGGAGGTGAGGGGACGGATGTTCCATGCTTTTCAGCGTGGGCCGGACTATGCCTTCATCCACGTGGGATGCGGGGCGTCTTAGCATCTTTCGATGCTCCGAGTGCTCGCTCATCCGATGACCAGCGAGTCTCTGAGTCTCTACAGGGCCTGAGAAGTTGGCCTCCTCCGACCCCTCGGCGTTGCCATGGCCCATGAGATTGGGCGTTAGGGTTCACCGAATGAGCCCCGTGTTCACCCGAGGATTGCTCCCCGGGGCGACCATTGTTGATCGAACCCCTGTCCGAGAACATTCAGCGCAACAGCCCTACGTGTGTAGTCGATGCTTTGGTATTCGCAGCCACCCACGCCCACCGACCGGCTTAGAGTGTCCGCTAGCCCAGAAAGTTCTCATCCGCCGCCGCTGAGCACCGGCATTGGACCAGCCTGCTGTGTGACGCCTCTTCCTCACCCGCAGGCGAAGAGAGGAGAGACGTCGCGGTCAATTATGCCGCGAGAGCCAAGTTGTCGTTGGCACTTAATGGTTTCCCGAAGGTTTAACGAGACTCCGAGAGCTCGACACGCTCTGTTGACCTCTTGCTTCCCGTCGAAGCCAATCACCCCCATATGTGCTATCGTGGGTTGACCATCTCTTCGCAAAGAATTGAGGCCTTTTGATTATTCTACCTCATCTGCGTGTTGTCCGCCACTTTGGAGAGCCTGAGGAGGGAAAAGTCAGAAGTGAGAAGTCAGAAGTGAGGAGGGAGAGGAGGATGGTTGGTGGACGAGAGGTTGGGATAGGCTATTTCGGGTGTCTTTTGGTATATCTGAATGGACTCTTGTCGGGTAACGAGGCTGAAATGGAGAAGATGGTGCCAAAACAAAGGAAGGACCGGAAGACATGGTAGAGTGGCTTTTGTTGTTGATCGCAGGCATTTTTGAGGTGATCTGGGCGACGGCCTTGAAATTTACCGATGGGTTTACCCGTTTGGGACCCAGTGTGGCCACGGTGTTGGCCATGGGCGTGAGTATGGTGTGTATGTCGTTTGCGCTTCGGGCCATTCCCATGGGGACGGCTTACGCGATTTGGACGGGAATCGGGGCGGCCGGCACGGTGATTTTGGGAATTGTCCTGTTTGATGAACCCCGGAACGGGTTGCGGTTGTTATGTATTGTGGCCATTATTGCCGGAATCGCGGGGTTGAAATTAACTTCGCCGTCTTAATCAAGAAGTGAAAAGAAAAAAGTACAACATCTTTTCACTGTTCACTTCTTTCTTTTCCCTTGTTCTTAAAAGGCCCATGCGACAAATGTGTAGCGTTCGCCTTTGGTCAGTTCCTTCACCTCATGCGGATACATGAAGTTGGAGGGAAAGATCATGATATCCCCCCCTTTTAACGGCACCTCATAGGTGTCGAAGAACATAAACTCCCCGCCCTCATACCCGTCGTTCAGCACTCCCAGGGCACTTAAAATCGGGATGCCCTTATATTGCCCGTCAAAGATGGAGTGAATATGGTCATAATGTTTGCGCATCATGGTGCCGGGCAGGTACCGGTTGAACCGGATGGGGGTGAAGGTGTTGACGAAGCTTCGGAGGCGGTCCCCGTCCTGCGGGGCGAACTTGATCATGTATTGTTCGATCACCTGAAAGATGAAAGGCATGAGCTTTTCCTGCATCACCTCCGTGCAGTTTTGGGTGTCCAGTTCTTTTTCGGGTTCGGATTTGTAGTGTGAGGCGGAGTAGTTGTACCAGGAATGTTTCTGCCAGGGTTTCGACCGGATTTCATTCAGGATGTCCTGGCAGACCTGCTGCGGGATGACGTTCTGCACGTAGATGAAATCGGACACTTTGTCCATGGCCTGTCTCCTTGGTGACAGTATGCAGGGATCCGCATGAGCGGTTCCCCTATATGGAAAATTGCAGTTCCGACCGGCCGGCCGGGGGGTCAGACATCAGGCCCCGTGCCTTCAGCAGTTGGATGATCCGGCTGGTGCAGTCATCAAAATTTTCCGGCCCGGCAAAGGCCAGATCCGTATCGGGCTGGGGCCCCGACAGTTCCTTGGCCATATGGATGGTGATGACGGGAATGGGATTGACCAGGGTTTGGACGGTCTGAACCACCTGCCGAGCAGGCTGAGTAAAGGCATTGGTGGTGCAGATGACCAGCAAGCCGGTATCGGTCAGCAACCGGACGACCTCGCCAAACCGGCGGACCACTTCATCGGGGTTGGTATCCGGCAGGTCGGCGTCGAGTCCCCGTTGAAGATTTTCCGGCGACAATAAATAGGCATGGCGGCCTTCGGCTACTAAAACAGTTTCAAGTTTGCGGGCCAGAAATCCCTTGGAGGTGGTGTCGGGACCCGTCAGCAGCAACACGGCCGGTTGATGCCCGTAGTGTTTGGCCCGTTCCGCCGTTCCCACGTCGCCTTTGACCCAGGCTGAATCCCGTTCGCGGGCTTCGGTTCGGAAGTCTTCCTGCTCGTCGTGTACCAATTCGGTGATGATGCCGCCGCCGGCCACATCATATTCGTCCACTAGCACGAACCGGCCCGTGGTTTCAAAGTCGACGTATAGATCGAACGCAATCGGCGATTTGGTCCGAAGTGTGATGTCCGCCACCTCATTGCGTTGCACACGGGATTGGGTCTGGCGATCATTCAGGTTGTTGGCGTCGACGATCCGGTGGATGGTCGTGACCTCGCAAGGCACTTCCCTGGTGGCCAATCGCAGAACGTAACTTTGCCGGGTTTCCAATGGACGTTTGCCCAGCCAGAACAGGTTGGCGCGTATTTGGGTGGAGACCAGCGGCCGCTCGGCTTCCCGGCTGGCGATCTGGCCTCTCTCCACGAAGATTTGTTCATCCAGCGTCACCCCGACGGATTGGCCGGCTTCGGCCTGGGTGAGCGGTGGATCGATGTTGAAGGCTTCAATGGTTTGGATGCAGGCGGATTTGTTCGACGGGGAAAAAACCAGACGGTCGCCGATTTTCAACCGGCCGGCCGTCAAGCGCCCGACCAGAATCCGGCGGGCATCGAATTTATACACGTCTTGAATGGGCCAGCGTAACGGTTTGTCGGCCAGGGCGGTTTCCAGGCTGAAGTAAGCTAGCGAATCCAACACCGATGGGCCGGTGTACCATGGCGTTTCCTTGCTGACTTGGGCGATATTGACGCCCATTTTGGCGCTGGCCGGAATGACGTATTGGGGGGTCACGTTCAATTGGTTCAAAAAATCCCGGTATTCCTTTTCAATTCCGCTGAAGATGTCTTCGCGGTATCCCACCAGGTCCATTTTGTTGACGACGACTGTGACCTGTTTGACCCCCAACATCGACAGCAGCAAGCCGTGGCGTTTGGATTGGTCGCGGACCCCTTCCAGGGCATCGATGATCAGCAAAGCCGCTTGGGCACGGGCGGCACCGGAGACCATGTTTTTGAGAAATTCCTTGTGCCCGGGGGCGTCGATGATGATGTATTGGCGCCCACCCCAGGAAAAGAAGGTGCGGGCGGTGTCGATGGTAATGCCCTGCTGTTGTTCTTCCAGAAACGCATCAAAGAGAAACGCGTACTCGAATTCCTTGCCCTGCTGTTTGCAGATGGCCTGAATCTTTTCGATTTTTCCGGTGGGCAGGGTTCCCGTGTCGGCATACAGGCGACCTAACAGTGTGGATTTGCCGTGATCGACATGTCCCACGATCACGATATTCATTTGTTCTTTGATGGTGGTATCGGTAGTCATGGTTACATATACCCGTCTTTGCGTAATTGTTCCATACCGCGGCCCTCATCCTGCGCCCGTCCCGCGCGCTCGGCCACTTTGGTGTTACGAAGCTCGATAATGACATCATCCACGGTTTTCGCGGTGGATTCGATGGGAAAGGTGCAGGGAGCACACCCCAGACTGCGATAGCGTTTTCCGCTTCCCTGATCCAGATACAGTTCATCCAGGAAGGGGATGTTCTCCAGCTTGATGTATTCCCAGATGTTGATTTCAGTCCAGTCCAGCAGCGGATGGATACGAATATGCGTGCCCGGGGGGAACGAGAGTTTGTATTGATCCCAGAGTTCGGGCGGCTGATCCCGGAAATCCCATTCATTGTTCTTGTCCCGCGGGGAGAAGTAGCGTTCCTTGGCGCGGGTGCTGTCTTCATCCGACCGGACGCCGAGGATGATGCCGGTATAACCCCGTTCTTCCAGGAGAAGTTTCAGCCCTTGCGTTTTCAGGGCGGTGCAGCATTCTACCCGGCCCCGTTCATGGTTCATCCCTTCGGCCAGAGCTTTTTTGTTCTGGCCGACGATGAGATTCAGCCGCCATTCCCGTGCCAGGCGATCCCGGTATTCGATCATGGCCGGGATTTTATAGCTGGTGTCGACATGCAGTAATGGAAACGGGACATGCCCGAAAAAGGCTTTGCGGGCCAGCCAGAGAAGGACGGTGGAATCCTTGCCCATCGACCATAGCATGGCCAGGTTGTCAAAGTTTTTATAGGCTTCCCGAAGAATGTATACGCTTTGGTCTTCAAGTTGTCGAAGGTGTTTCATACTGGTGCCGTTGTGGGTTGAGGTACGGTAAATTCGGTCGTGCCGACCGAAGGTTTGGCAATATCCTGCAGAAAGGCAGCGGCTTTTCCCGAATCGAGGGCGTCGATGGCAAGGGGCGTTGCCCGAGCCAATGAAGGGGCGAGGCCGGCCGCATAGATTAACACTGCGGCGTTGAAGATAAGCCAAGCCCGTTGATCGCCCCGCTGCCGGTTGTTGAGGAGTGCATGAATTTGGGCGGCTTCCTGCGCGGGGATGGAAGCCGTGGCGGTCGCCGGTCCCTGGCTCATCCCCTGAAAGGGAGCGATTCGAAGGCCGGCATCCTGTGGGCGAAACGTGAGGGGGGTGATATGCCCGCTCCGTAACTCCCGGGCCGGTGAGGGGGCTGCAATCGACAGTTCCGGAAACCCCTCAACCCCTTGAATGATCAGGGCCCGCTTGGCTCCCAGCATATCAAGAGCCTCCGCCATTTTATCCAAATACGGAGGATGGGCGATGCCGATGACTTGGGAGGGGAGCCGGGCCGGGTTCAACAGTCTGGCAATCTGATGGGCCAGGTTCTGAACGCCGAATTCGCTCCGTAAATCCAATAAGCGGGTCAATGGCGCATGGTATCCGCTCAGGTCGCAATACACCCACCGGCGTTGGGACAATTGCCGGGCGAGTTCCTCCATCGATTGAGCGACGGGAATACCGAGACGAGTCAGAACCCGCGGCACATCGGATGCCGCGTTGGGAACATCGACTCCGTGGAGGAACATGCCCCCGCCTGCCGATGCGGCCGTCAGACTGGCGGCGATGATGATATGGAGCGTGTTGTGCTTTTCTCCATAGAGCGGCAGATCAACCATGTTGGCGGGCTGGGCTAGGGGAACGGGGGCGGCATATTCCCTGGCTGCGGCCGTAAAGGCTCCCAGTTCCGAGATGGATTCGGTCTTGATCCGCATGGCCATCAAAAAAGCGCCGATTTGGGTCTGCGTGGCCTCGCCTTTCACGATGGCATGAAAGGCGGATTTGGCCTCCTCCCAGGTCAGGTCCTTGGCCCCTTTCACGCCCTTTCCGATTTTGGCGATCAACTGTTCCATGGCGATGGTTGTGGTCATCATTAGAAGGTCAACACCTGGTCGGCGGAAACGACCGATTCTTTCCAAAAAGCTTCCGCCGTTTGGACTTCGTCCAGTTCGGGAATCAGTTCATCGACCTTGATGCCGAAATACTCCAACGAATCCTTGCACACCGAAAATTTGACGTTTCCCGCCTCCTTGGCCTGTTGCATAAGATCGGGAAGATTTTCTTTTTTGGCCTGGCGGAGTAAGTCTCTGACGTGCGCCTCCCGCCCCTTATAGCCTTCAGTCATGGTGAGTTCCTTAACTTTTATCTTGCTCATGCGGCCGGCGGCTTCATCACGAAACAATGCGCTGACTTCCATGCCGGCCGTGGCGGCCATCCCGATCCATTCACAGGCTTGCAACAGATTGTTATAGCCTCCTCGAGTAATCATCACTGCAATTTTTTTCACTGACTGCCTCCGTTCACGTTTCTGTATGTTGGAAACCGGATATGCGATGCTGTTTTGTTTTTCACCGGTCTGCCTGTTTGGCAGGGTGAAGGCCGCATTCCGTTTTGCTGAATGATTTCCACCGGCCGGAGCGGGGATCATCTCCCGGAAGGACCGGTGCCGTACAATGCGTGCATCCGATGCTGGGAAAATGTTGATCGTGCAATTCGTTATACGGTACGCCGTGTTCGCGGATATAGTCCCAGACTTGCTCCCAGGACCAGGCAGCCAGCGGGTTGAATTTGACCAACCCGAACTTGGCATCCCACTCTACCTCCCCGGCATGGGCCCGGCTGGGAGCCTGGTCGCGCCGGATGCCGGTGATCCAGGCTTGATACTGCTGGAGAATTCGGCTCAGGGAATCCACTTTCCGAAGTTTGCAGCATTGGTCGGGATCCCGGAGCCAGAGGGCTTCGCCGTATTGTTGTGCCTGTTCCTCCGGTGTGAGGAGGGGTTTCAGTTGAATGATTTGGTCCGGCTGCAACCGGTATCGTTCGATGAAGCGATCCCGGACGGCATACGTTTCAGGAAACAAAAAATCGGTATCCAGATAAAACAGGGTGCCCTGGGGGTTGATGTGGAACATCATGTCGGCCAGAACCACGTCTTCGGCTCCGAAACTGCAGGCCAGGATGACCTGATTGCCGAAGCGGTCCAAAGCCGTCCGCACGATTTCCTGTGGCGCCTGGCCCTCCAGAGAGGTCTGCAGGTCATTCAGTTGTTCGGTTGTCAGTACGGTGTTCATATGGGCCATACGCTCGGGCTATCCTTCCACTTTTTCCACCAGCACTTTGAAGTGTTGGGCCTCCGCGTCGATCGGTTCCTGCTTCAAGACTTTATGTCCGTCATTGCGCAGGCTTTGCGGAACATTGCGAATGGGTTCTCCCGCATCCAGCCAGACTTCCAATTGTTCGCCCTCGTCCATCATTTCCAACTTCAATTTGGTTTTGACATAGTTCATGGGGCATGCCACTCCGCGCAAGTCGTACACCGTCACCGGTGGGGCAACCGGTTCAGCTTCCACGGACGAGCCGGCCGATTCGTCTGGGGCTGTGGGTTGTTCGATTTCCTGAACGGGCTGAAGCTTGAGATCCTGCCCGATCTGTTCGGTGGCTTGTCG
>JBDIVP010000176.1:0-7256 GCA_039794325.1 Candidatus Inrsubterrania sp. | reverse complement strand
TGCCATGCTCTCCTTCGTGTGCCAAACGTAATCGCATGCCGGATTCCACGCCACCTGGAATGGTGACAGAGAGGATCCGCTCCTTATGAACGCGTTTTTGTCCACGGCAGGTTTTGCAGGGATCTGTGATGATTTGGCCCAGCCCCTGACATTGTCCGCAGGGGCGATTGATGGTAAAGAAACCCTGTTGCAAACGGATCTGCCCGGAACCTCGACAGGCCGAACAGGTTTGAATGGCCTGGGTGGATTTGGCGCCGGTCCCTTTACATGTCTCGCATACTTCCCATCGCGGAATTTTGAGTTTGGCTTCTTTTCCGTTAATCGCCTCTTCAAAGGAAATTTCCAGGTTGTATTGCAGGTCGTTGCCCTGCTCGGCACGGCTCCGTCCCCCGCGTCCTCCTCCAAAAAAGTCTTCGAAAATGTCTCCAAAAACATCCCCGAACCCGCGTCCGAAGTCAAAGCCTTCAGCGCCACCAAATCCCTGACCGGCTGCAGCATGACCGAACATGTCGTACTTTCGTCTTCGGTCCGGGTCGCTTAAGACTTCATAAGCCTCTCCTGCTTCCTTGAACTTTTCTTCGGCCGCTTTCTTGTGGGCCTGGTCGGAATGCAGGTCGGGATGGTGTTGGCGCGCGAGTTTTCTAAATGCCTTTTTGATTTCGTCATCCGAGGCATTCCGATCAACCCCCAGCACTTCATAGTAATCACGTTTTCCTGTTTGAGCCATTATCACCGCCGAAACATACGTATCATGAGTAACTGATTCCGATCACTGTTTTGCGCCGGAACTCGGCAAGGATTATCCCTTGCCTTTATCCACTTCTTCGAATTCCGCGTCGACCACTTTTTCCTCACCCTCACCGGTTCCGCTGGTTGATGCGCCAGTCCCTGCGTCGGCTTGCGGTCCGCTGCCGGACGTGTCTGCAGAGGCTTTTTTATACATCTCCTCGGCCAATTTATGCGATGCGGTGGTCAGATTTTGCATGGAGGTTTTGATCGCCTCCGCCTCGTTGGCTTCCAATGATTTTTTCAGGCTGTCGATGGCTTCGGAAATTTTTGTTTTTTCAGCCGGATCAATTTTATCGCCATGTTCGGTCAGATTTTTTTCCGTACTGTAAATCAGGTTGTCCGCCTGATTCTTTAATTCGACCAGCTCCCGTTTCTTTTTGTCTTCTTCGGTATGGCTTTGGGCTTCCTTGACCAGTCGTTCCACCTCCTCTTTGCTTAAGCCGCTGGAGGCGGTAATCTTGATGGATTGTTCCTTTTGAGTGGCCATATCCTTCGCGTGCACATGAACGATGCCGTTGGCGTCAATATCAAATGTCACTTCGATTTGGGGAACACCTCGAGGGGCCGGGGGAATGCCTACCAAGTCAAACTGACCGAGCAGTTTGTTGTCTGCGGCCATTTCCCGCTCCCCTTGAAAGACTCGAATGGTGACCGCAGTTTGATTGTCGGCCGCGGTCGAAAAGATCTGACTTTTCTTGGTTGGAATGGTTGTATTGCGTTCGATAAGTCTGGTGAAGATCCCGCCCAGGGTTTCGATGCCCAATGAAAGCGGCGTGACGTCCAGCAACAAAACATCCTTGACCTCGCCTTTTAAGACACCGCCTTGAATGGCTGCGCCGATGGCCACCACCTCGTCGGGATTCACGCCACGATGCGGCTCTTTTCCGAAAAACTGCTTGACCCGCTCAATGACTTTCGGCATCCGTGTCATGCCCCCAACCAGAATGACTTCATTGATGTCGCTGGTGGTCATGTCGGCATCGGCCAAGGCTTTTTTGCAAGGTTCGATGGAGCGTTCGATCAGGTCCCCGACGAGTTGTTCCAGTTTGGATCGGCTGAGCTTGAGAACCAAATGTTTGGGACCGCTCGCATCGGCCGTAATGAAGGGAAGATTGATTTCGGTTTCCTGGGACGCGGACAATTCTATTTTGGCCCGTTCGGCGGCTTCCTTGAGGCGTTGCAGGGCCATTCGATCATTGCGCAGATCGATACCCTGGTCTTTTTTGAACTCATCCACCAGCCAATCCATGATGCGAAGGTCGAAATCGTCGCCGCCCAGGAAGGTGTCTCCGTTGGTGGATTTCACCTCGAATACCCCATCTCCGATTTCCAGAATGGAAATGTCGAAGGTCCCCCCTCCGAGATCGTAAACGGCAATTCTCTCGTCCTTTTTCTTGTCCAATCCATAGGCGAGGGAGGCCGCCGTGGGTTCGTTGATGATCCTGAGCACGTTGAGCCCGGCAATCTGCCCGGCATCCTTTGTGGCTTGCCGTTGATTGTCGTCGAAATAGGCCGGGACCGTAATGACGGCGTCGGTGACTTTTTCTCCCAGGTAGTCCTCCGCGGTTTGTTTCATTTTTTGGAGAATCATGGCGGAAACCTGCGGGGGGCTGTACTTTTTCCCTCGAATTTCCACATGTGCATCGCCGTTGTCCGCGGCCACCACTTTATAGGGTAGCCGTTTCAAGGCGTTCTGGACCTCGGGGGAGCTGTGCCGTCTTCCCATCAGGCGTTTAACGGAATAAATTGTATTTTCCGGATTGGTAATCGCCTGCCGCTTGGCAATTTGTCCCACCAATCGCTCGTCTTTGTCCGTAATGGCAACGACCGATGGAGTAGTGCGCCCCCCTTCCGAATTGGCGATGACCGTAGGATCTCCACCGCTCATGATCGCCACGCAGGAATTGGTGGTTCCCAAATCAATTCCAATAATTTTACCCATTGTGTATTCCTCCCTTTTCTCCAGTTTCGTCTTGTGATTCATGTGTGGTTCGTTGGGACGCCTCTTTTGAGACGGTGACCATGGCCGGCCGTAAAATCCGGTTATGAAGGAAGTATCCTTTTTGGAATTCTTCGACAACTGAATTCGGAGCCAGGTTTTCGGATTCCACCTGTGCGACCGCTTGGTGCATGGTGGGGTCGAACGGTTGGCCTTCGCTGGAGATTTGCCGTACGCCGAGCTTGCCGATTGTCTCCAGAAAGGACTTATGAGTGAGTTCCACCCCTTCCATAAGGGCCTGATTGCTTTCCGTCTCCTTCCCGAATTTAATGGCGCGTTCCAGATTATCAATTATGGGCAGTAAATTTTTTAAGAGAGATTCATTAGCGAATTTAATGGAATCCTGTTGGTCCCGTTGAACGCGCCGCTTATAGTTTTCGAATTCCGCAGCCAGTCGTAAATATTTGTCTCTTTCTTTCAACAGTTCTTCCTGTACATCGGACACTTCGGAGGAGAGGGACTCTGCATGCTGTGACTCCCGGCCGCCGGCTTCGTTTCCTTCATTTTCGACGCCATGTTGTTCTTCGATGTGGTCCTCCACTGAAGGATTGGTCTGGTATTCTTCTGAAGGTTTACTCATTGTCGTCCATTAAAAAATATATAATTGGTGAAGTTGATGGACATACACGTCCCGGCCCACGGGGGCTAGATAGTCACTTCGGTTGGGTAAGTCAACCCATGGGAACAATTTCATCCGGTTTTTCTTGATGAAAAATATCAGGCCAGAAGAAGCCTGGAGGTTATCCACAGGAATGGGAGAGGCGCTGATAAAGCATGGCCAATCCTTCCAAGGTAAGATGTTTCCTAACTTCTTGAATTGTGGATGAAATTGGAACAATGGCACCGGCCAGCCCACCGGTGGCAATGACAAATGCCGGATCCTCGATTTCTGTCTGAATGCGTTTGACCAGGGAGTCAACCAGACCGGCATACCCATACAGCAGACCCGATTGCATGCTGGTGACCGTATTGCGGCCGATGACCCTTGGCGGAATGACCAGATCGACTTTGGGAAGTTTGGCGGTTTTGGAATGCAGGGAATCCGCCGCACTTTTTAACCCTGGGGCAATGGCCCCTCCAAGGTATTCCCCTGTTCCGGAAATTGTACAAAAGGTTGTGGCGGTTCCAAAGTCAACGATGATGAGGCTTCGTTGGTATAGAGCAAAGGCTGCGGAGGCGTTCACGAGTCGATCGGTCCCGATTTCCTCCGGATTCTCATATTTCAACTTGAGCCCGAGGGGGGAAGCCGCAGTTACAATGGCCGGTGTCAGGTTGAAAAATGATTGAGCCAAATGCTCGAAGACGTGGGTGAGAGGGGGGACGACACTGCTGATGATACATCCGGAAAGGTGATCCGGATCGAGTTTCCGAAAATACAAGAGCGAATGAATCATCGTGCCGTATTCATCGGGTGTTTGAGTCTGGCTGGTGGCCAGCCGCCAATCGGCAATCAGCCGGTTCTCCTCAAAGATCCCGCACACAATTTGAGAATTACCGATGTCGATGGCCAGCAGCATGGGAGGGTTCTTTTATGTGGTGGGGTGATTGGCGGTGCCGGAAGTTTGCGAATTTATTCGTCAAGGATATGAATTTTCCGGATATGTAGGATATCCGCCGAATGGACGGCGATTATCCTATCGGATTGTCCACCCTGGAAGGAAGGGGAGGGGAGCACCTGAAGTTGTCCTTCTTCTCCGAGGGAAGCGGCCACCCCGGTAATCCGCGAGCCGTCGGGGTAGTGTACCTGTACCCTTTGCCCCAAAGTTGAGCACGACTCGCCATAAAGTTTTTTCAGTCTGGACAAAGCCGGCCAGTCCTGGCCGGTCCAAATATTCTCGAGAGAACCGGCAATGTGTTGGAGGAGCGAAAGCCTGTCCCATGGATGTCCGGAAATCTGGTGCAGGGAGGTCATGGTCATTCTGAGTTCGTCCGGGAAGTGGTTTTCCGGTAAATTGACATTGATCCCGAATCCGATCACCACCCAAGGGCTTCCATCAAACCCCAGGGCGGTTTCGCATAAAATACCGCCCACTTTCTTTTCCTGAATCAATAGGTCATTCGGCCATTTGAGGTCAATCCTGATTCCGGTCGATTCCTCAATGGTTTTTCCGATGACCAGGCCGGAGAGCAGGGGAATCCATCCGGCATATCGACCGGGAAGAGTCGAGCGAATGAGAAGGGATCCGTAAAGATTGACCTCCGGTGGAGAAAACCAGTTTCTTGTCATCCGTCCACGGCCGGCGGTTTGGTGATCGGCGATGATCAAGGTGCCATGCGCAGGGTTGCATCGGATGCGTTCCAGCGCAAACGAGTTGGTCGACGGAATTTCGCGAAAGGCAAACAGGGTGGCGCCGAGGGTTTTGGAAGGAAAAGTTGAAGCCAGAAGGGCTGCGGGGAACACGGGGTATGCTCGCAGGGTTAGCGGGAGAATGTGCGCTTGGGTTTTGCCATAGACCGCTTACGCAAGGGACCTATCTCCAGGGTGAAATCCATGGCGCCTCCTGAATAGGTCAGGGCGCCCATGGAAATAAAGTCGGGCTTGGCATCGGCCATGGCGGCGAGGTTGTCTATGGTGATACCGCCGGACACCTCGGTGATGGCACGTCCCTGGATTATATCAACAGCCTTTTTGATTTCATCGGGCGACATATTATCCAATAGAATGATGTCCGCCTTGCCTTTGAGTGCCTGACGGACCTGGGGCAGGGTTTCCACTTCCACCGAAATCTTGAGCCCATGAGGTGCTCCCTTTCTGGCGAGCAGGCAGGCCTTGGTCACATCCGTTTTGTGGGCAGCAAGAATGGAAAGGTGGTTGTCTTTGATTAAGATGCCGTCCTGCAGCGAGAAGCGATGGTTGCGCCCGCCACCCAAACGGACAGCCCACTTTTCCAGAAGGCGAAGCCCCGGCGTGGTTTTTCGGGTATCCACAATTGCGGTTTGGGAATGCTGAATAAGCGAACAACACCGGTGCGTCAGCGTGCTGATGGCGGACAACCGCTGTAAAAAGTTCAAGGCCACCCGCTCCCCCTGGAGAATGGAGCGGGCGGCTCCCGAAACCGTCATGATACCGGTGGCGGCGGTAACCTGCTCTCCGTCGAGGTGTATCGGTTGAATCCGGATCCCAGGATCCACCTGTTTGAATGTTTCCATCGCCACTAAAATTCCCGCCACTACCATCGGTTGTTTGGCGATAATGGTAGCGGTGGATTGCCATGTGGCATCAATGAGGATGTTGGAGGTCAGATCTCCAAAGAGAAGATCTTCCTGCAAAGCCGTCCTGACGATGGTTCGCACGGCTTCTTCGGGTGGGGGGAATGTTGTGGAACCGCGAGGCATTAGGACGACATGGAGGTCAGTTGCTGTTGGGTGATCGTGAGGATCGCCAGTTCGTCTTTGAGTTTGGCACAACGGCCTTCTGATTCCTGGATGACGGATGGCTCCGCTTTGGTTTTGAAATCCGGAGAAGTTAATCGATTCGTGAGACGGTGAAGCTCCTTTTCCTTTTCCCCGATTTGTTTCTGGATCTTGTTGACAACTTGTTGCCGGTCTATCTGGTCGGGTATCTGAATGCCCATGGTATTGAATGCCCCCGATGGTAATTGCAAGGTATGGGCGTGCGGGATAATCTCGTTGCCGAATTCAACCGGTGAGCGGAGGAGCGATTCGAAATAGGGCTTGAAATCGGTTAGGAGCCTGAGCTCCTTGTCCGAGGTGCTTGTCCCATAGACCAACGGGATTTGGGCGGGGGACAGATTCAGAAGAGCTCTGGCCGTTCTGGCCGTGGTGATAAAGGTCTGGAGGGTGTCAAACGCCGCCTCCGTTTCCGGATCGGTCCAGGCTTGATTCTCTTTTGGGAAGGGTTGTATGACGATGGACGGTCCTTCATGAGGGAACGTCTGCCAGAGTTCTTCTGTCAGAAACGGCATGAAGGGATGAAGTAGCCGTTGTATGATTTCAAACGATTCCAGCATGCTTTGGCGGGTGGAATGGGCGTCTGGGTGTCCGGAATCTTGAAGGTGGGTTTTGGTCAATTCGATATACCAGTCACAGTATTCATGCCACAAAAACCGGTAGAGAGATGACGTTGCCTGGTCAAAACGATAATTCTCCAGCGAGTGGGTGACTTCCCGGATCGTATGATTAAGGCGGCTGAAAATCCAGCGATCAGGGAACGAACGGCTGGAAAGTGGATTGGTTTTTTCGACGGGGTCTGGAGTGTGCAGCTGAATAAACCGGGCGGCATTCCAAATTTTGGTCACGAAGTTTCGATATCCTTCGATGCGCTCCTCGGCCAGTTTGATGTCCCGGCCAGGCGAAGCCATCGACGCCAGTGTAAACCGGAGGGCATCGGTCCCGTATTGATGCATTTTCGTCAGCGGATCGATGACGTTCCCTTTCGATTTACTCATTTTTTGGCCTTCGGCATCGCGAACCAAGGCATGGATATAGACATCCCGGAACGGCACCT
>JBDIVP010000175.1:0-7301 GCA_039794325.1 Candidatus Inrsubterrania sp. | reverse complement strand
CCTCTTTAATGCCAATACCGATGAACGCCTGACTGTTCGTTACCGTCAGGCGACCGGACGGTATGATCGATCGGCCTTACAGGACATCAATTATCTTCTTCGCTGCCACCACAGCCATCAAGTTTGCCAGATGGACATCCGGTTACTGGAGCACCTCAATCATCTGGTGCACCTGGTCGGTCGCGGCCAGGAAATTGTCATCTACTCCGCTTACCGTTCGCCTGCCTATAACGATTTATTGGTCAGGCTCGGTCGTGGGGCGGCCCCGAACAGCTTACACACCTCCGGCAAAGCCCTGGATATCGCCATTCCGGGAGTCAAGTTATCGCACATTCGGCGCACGGCCATGAGACTCAAATTCGGGGGCGTCGGGAACTACGCACGGCGGGGATTCATCCACATCGATACCGGTCCCTGCCGGTATTGGTAATTCCCGCTTTTTCTCTTTTCCCCGACAACCATTTTTCCATCATTCACGTACCGTTTCTTTGACAAGGACGGTATTTATGATATTTTTGGAGATGCCAGGGAGGTCTCAGTCAATTGGACGGTCTTTTTGCCATGACCACGGACAAGGAGCCATTCATCCAATTATTTTCAAAAATCGACAAGGAAGGTTGACATGGACGAAGGATTAGTCACTCCCGTGGGAACCCGCCGATCGTTTTTTGTCAAGGCCACGATTTTTCTCTCCTCACTGATCGGATTTTCCCTTGCCGTTCCCCTGATCGGTTATGTGATTTCCCCGGCCCTTCGCCTCAAGAAAACCGACTGGGTGTCGATCGCCAAAGAAGATGAATTGCCTGTCAATGAGCCGCAGTCTCTGGATTACACGATGGAGATCAAAAACGGGTGGGCGGAACGGACATCCACCAAAGCGGTGTGGGCGGTCAAGCGATCGGACGGAGAAATCACCGCCTACTCACCCATTTGTCCGCACCTAGGCTGTGGATTTCGTTGGGACCGCCAGGACCGCCTGTTCAAATGTCCCTGCCATGGGAGTGTGTTTGACATCGATGGAACAGTCAAAGCCGGCCCTGCCCCTCGTCCGTTGGATACGCTTCCCGCCAAAGTGGAAAACGGCGAACTCTTGGTGCAGTATCAGGAATTTAAATCCGGACTGGCGAGAAAAGTCCCTCTCTAGCTTATGGCATCCTCCCTCTACCGCTGGATTGATCAACGGTTACGCCTGAAGCCGATCGAGCAAACCCTGCTGGACGAACCCATCCCGGGCGGCGCCAGCTGGCAATACGTGTTCGGATCGGCCACCTTGTTTCTTTTCGGCCTTCAAGCGCTGACGGGCATGTTCCTGATGGTCTACTACGTTCCGTCAACCGATCATGCCTACGATACGGTCCAATACATCCAACATGAAGTCTGGGGCGGCTGGTTCGTCCGGGGTTTGCATCATTGGGGATCGTCGGCCGTAATGGTGGCGATCGGACTTCACATGCTTCAGGTCTTCTTCGACGGCGCTTACAAACGCCCGAGGGAGTTGATGTGGATCGTCGGCGTGCTGCTCCTGGCTCTCATGTTGGGGTTCGGATTTACGGGCTACTTGCTGCCATGGGACCAGAACGCCTACTGGGCGACACAGGTCGGCATCAATATGGTCAGCAGTGTTCCCCTCGTAGGAGATTTTCTCGCCAAAGTGCTTCGAGGGGGAGAAACCTTGGGGGCGCTCACCCTATCACGGTTTTTTGCCGTGCACGTGGCCTTTCTGCCCGCGGTCATCGTATTCGGCATCATGCTCCATTTGTTCATTCTCCGCCGTGTCGGGCCGGCGGGTCCGCACGATGAAGCCAAAGCCAAATCGGGAAGCGAAACCTTTTACCCCCGCCAGGTGTACATGGATGCGGTGGTCATGTTCGGGGTGTTTGTCGCCGTAGCACTCCTGGCCGCCACCGTCGAGTTTCCCTTGGCCGACAAGGCCGACCCTTCGGATCATTCCTTCGTGCCCGTGCCGGAATGGTATTTTCTTTTCCTTTATCAATTGCTTAAATATGCTCCCGGCCCTTGGGGGCCGCTTGCCTCGTGGCTCTTCCCCGCCATCATCTTTGCCGGGTTACTCCTCCTGCCCTTTTTGGACCGGCATCCCGAACGGCATCCCGCCTCGAGGAAAGTAGTCGTCGGCGCAGGCATGGCTTTTTTGGTCTTAGTGTTTTCGCTATTAGGCGTCTCACTCCGTGACCTCTATGCCGTCCCCAAACGCGATCCCGCCATCGTTCGCGGCATGGCCCTGGTGGAGAAACACCAATGCAAATCCTGCCATCGGATTCATGGGGAAGGCGCGAATATCGCCCCTGATTTATCGTATGTGGGCGATCGGCGGCCTGAACGTGAATGGCACATTCGGCATTTTAAAGACCCGGCATCCGTCGTGCCCGGCTCATTCATGCCCAAACTCCCGCTGAGCGAACGGGAATTGAACGACTTAACCACCTACATGTTGAGTCTCAAAAGCGAAAACGAATCCTGATGCGGGTGGGAGGGAAGCGCTTCCGTGACATCGAAGCCCCCTGCCGTCAAAACCGCATATGGCCCTCCTGATCTCATCCGCCAAAGGACCGGAACGGGACTTTACCGACAATGGGGACAGAGCCCGTCGATTTCCAACGATTGCTCGTAAATAAGAAATTTGGTTTTAGACTCGATGAGGCATTTCACCTGTTTGAGCGAACGAAGGGATAGGGAGGCGAGGGTGCCACATGCCTGGCATCGCACATGGTGCGAAACCTTCCGGCCTTCGCACCATTCATAACGCGCCCGGCTATCACTGGTAAATCCCAGTTGATTGACCAGGCCGACCCGCGATAAGACCGCGAGATTTCGATAGACGGTGGCCAGATCGACCGACACCTGCCGATCCTGTAATTGGGCCAAGACCTCGGCCGCACTGAGAGGATAGGCGGCTTCACGGAGCACCTGCAGAACAGCCCGCCGTGGGCGGGTGAACCGATACCCGGCTTCCCGTAATGCTTCCTTATATCTGTTGGGGGACACACGCACTTTCATGCTTTAGATCCGGGCTGCATCCCCTCCAACCAATCAGGAAAGACTTTTCCCAAACGGTAATAGCCCGATATGCCGGGCCCGCTTGATGGCTCGGGCAATCTCCCGGTGTCGTTTCAGGCTGTGACCGGTGACCCGACGGGGCACAATCCGACCGCCATCGGTCAGGTATCTCTGTAATTGTTCGACATTCGTATATGCAACCGGTCCTATTTCCTCCGGTTCCCGTCGCTTCCGCATATATGACCTTGGCTTCATTGTCTCGATTCCTTTCATTGTTTGGATACATTCATCCATGAGACCACCCGCCGCAGAAAACCCTCAACAAAGGGGATTCCCATTTGATCGTCGGGAATTTCAACGGCTCCGAACATGCCGTCATGAAGGGAGAAGAGCCCATGCGCAACACGGTGGTGCCCCACGACCCCTACGCCAAAGGCGGAGACGAAGGCACGGCGACTGTCCGAATCCGCGCCATGCAACGTATATCCGGTTGCCCGGACTTGTCCATGATACAGATCGACCTCTTTCCAATGCTCGACCGGATCCGAGGACACGTGGACAATCTGAACCCGTGGCAACACCTCCGGCGCCTGCTCGTCAAGATGGGCAATCTGAAGCGCACAGGAATGTTTGTGGATATTGGGAAGAGTCGAAAGCAGGATCACACCGGACTGCAACATGCTCGATGAAAGCGGCACGGTGGTGCCCCTGGCCGCCGGGATCACAAAATCCGCGATCAGCCGGTCGCCCGGTTTCGGCACCGTTCCGCACAATGCCACTCTGGATTCGCCCAAACGAACCCAACGTTCATCAGAATCAAACGCCTGCGTGGTACTCACGATTCCCCTGTCAATTAAAAAATCTCCGGCGTCTCACGGGTTCACCCGGAAATCTGATTCATTCATGGGTCCCATGTGAATGGCCGCCATGCGAACGACAATCATGTCCACAGCCTTTGATACCCAACCCGCCACCGTAAATATTTTTGAGCGTGGGCGGCGGAGCGCCCGAGCCCGGCGGAGGATCCGACGAGGCACGGCTTTGGGCCACGACATCAGCCCCGGCCGAAAACACCGAGGGGATCTTCTCCAACGGCGCCCCGCATTCCCGACAGGCCCTCACCGGGGCATCTTGCATGTTCTGCCAAAAGGCAAACCGTTTGGGACAAAACAGTGACTTCAAACAATATTCGGCCTGATATTCATAGATGGGCATACACTCCCCTTTCTGCCTGGATTACCCCATTTCAGGCGATCGAACAAGACACATCCAACCAACAGGCCAATCCACCGGATCAACAGCTGAGACCGCCGGATGAAACGTCCCGGCACCTCTTTCCTGATGCCCCTCGTCACAAGTCCCGTAATCCCGGTCAGGCAGTTCTGTGGAATGAGGGTTGCGGACCCAAACACGGCCCTTACCCGTACACGTTGATCCAGGACTCCGACGGGAACCATCCCGTTCATGACGTTTTTATGCCATTTCATGGAATTTTTCGACCACTGATTGTCTATTCAGGCAACATTTCGGTTTGACATGATGCCGTATTTTTTCTACAGTAAAAACATAGTGTTCTCGCTTTACCCACCTCATCGGAAAGGAAGCGTTATGAGCGAACACCGAATTCATGATGAACACGCCCACACTCACGGCCCCGGTTGCGGTCATACGGTTATCCAGCATGAGGGCCACAAGGATTACCTTCATGACGGGCACTTGCATTTCCCGCACAACGGACATGTCGATGAACATACCTTAGCCGTCGGGACGGCCAATCCCGCTGATTGCACGCCCGATCACGACTGCGAAGCCCATGAGTCCTCACATCGACATGGCCCTTCATGCGGCCATCAAGCCGTTCCGCATGGTGACCATATCGATTATTTAGTTGACGGTCATTTACATTTTCCACATGGCGCCCACTGTGACGACCATGGTTTGGTGCAAGTCGGATAAGATCTGACCTATACGAAGTACCCTCCCGTGCGCCGTGAACGGCGCACGGGTCCAATTTCTCCCCGTTTTCAATTAATCCATTTCAGACTGCAAAGAGGCGAGCAAAGCCTGAATCAAATGTGACGCCTCCGACTGGCGGGCGTGCCAGTGGTCAAAGGCTTTGGGATTATTGGCACACAGCATGTGATGGCGAATGGCATCGGCCAAAGCCTCGGCGCGAGCCGCCCATCGCAAACGCTCTCCGGGGCCTCGCTGGTCCTGTGCAAATTGCCAGGCCTGCTGGTAATAGATGACCAACATAATCCAATCGCTCTCCCGATCGCGCTCGACACGAAAGAGGGAATCCCCTGTCGACAGAGCCCGTCGATCAACCTTCCTTATATTCTCATACTCATCATCATATCCCCCATCATGAGGAAACCTCATCATCATCCTCCTTTCCCTAAAAACCACTCCGATCTCGACCATGTCCATCGGGTGAAGGATCATGGATGACCGCCTCCTACCGTTCAAGCACTTTCTGATGAACGGCCCATTGGTTCGCACATTCGACTGAAACCTGTCGATCAACAGTTGCCGGAAGATTAAGGATGACGATTGAAAATCGGCGTGAATCTGAGAGGAGAACCCAGACAAGCCGGCCCGCAGCTGCAGCCTGGGAGCAATATTATTCGGCCAGCAGGTGAATGCCGTAGATAAAGAGGCTCCCCAGCACCGTCACCAGTGGCAACCATTGCGGTTGCTCTCCTTCATGGGCAGCCGGAAGCAGGCTGCAGGCGCCCAGATAGAGAAACCCTCCGGTAAACCAGGCCAACAGCAAGGCCAACAGGGGGACGGTCAACACAAACACATTCTGCGTCACCACTCCCAGAAGAGGAGCCAAGGCCACCAGGGCCAGCACGATCCGCGTTGACGTCAAGGAATGATGGGTGCCCACCATGATCCCGACCGCACTGATCCCGTCAACCAATTTGTGCAAAATAATGGCCGTCGCGATCACCAGCCCCGTTTTTTCTCCGGCCTGAAACGCCTGTCCCATGACAAACCCATCGAAATAGCTGTGAACCCCGATCCCCACACTCCCCCAAATCCCTGTTTGATGGCGATGCCGGTAATGGGGAAGGCCCTCCTGTGCACGACGATGCGGCGTGGCGTATTCCAGGAAATAAAAACAGAGAAATCCCACGATACAGGCAAAAAACAAGTGATGATGATGCCAGGGGCTGGTGGTGGATTCCAACATCACCAGCACATCGGGAAAGACATTCAACAGAGCCCCGGCAATCAGAATCCCTCCACAAAATGCCAGCAACACGGATTTATAGGCGCGAAGGCCTAAGGCCACCATTCCGCCGCCCAAGGTTACTACAGCGGCAACAACAGCAAATAACAATGATTGCATCATGGAATCACGAATTCACGGGTGACGCACGGAAGCAGTCGTGTGCCCCTACTAGACGCACCGACTCCGGACCCCAGAGAATAGAATGCTTTTTCTCCAATAGCAACCTCGTGAAACATTTCTTCAACGATTCCGCGAAATGAGAGACTTTCGCGGTCGCGGATCTTGGACCATTCCCGTTGATGACGGACAAATCCCTAAACGGGTGAGAAGCAGTCAGGGCTACAAAGAGGCCCGCTATCTTGCAGAAAATATGGAGGTCAGGAAGAACCGCCCGCAGCGGGACAGGATTTCATTCGCCCACCTTCACCAGTGCCCCTCGCTTGCGGCAAACCGTGATGGTGCCATGAAACCACCACAAGGCCATAGAGCCAAGACCGCGGCATTCAGTCCCATGGCATATCGCAAGTGGAGGCCGGGTGGTTTCCCATCCAGCAACACCCCACGCATCCCTTCGAACACATGGGCCGTGGGGTTCATCATGGCCACCGGCTGTAGCCAGGCCGGCAAAGCCTCTACCGGATAAAAGACGCAGGAAATCGGCTGCAACAACAGGACGATGCCCCAGGCCACGGTGGCAAAATGCTGACCGAACCGGAGAATCAAGGAAACGGCGATCAGGGCCAGCACCCACCCCGTCACCACCAGATTGAAGACAAATGGCACCAGCCACACCCCCAAGACCAGCACGTCATAGGCATACAGCCATGCCGCCGCCCCGCTAAGCATCAGGGAGACCAGAGTCACATTCAACAGACTCCAACACATCGAGGCACAGAGAAACTCGCCCGGAGTCAAGGGACTAGTGTTTTGTCTCGTAAGTCATGATAGTATGCTGGTCATGTACATCTTCTAGAGGAGGACACATGGCCAACCACTCTCGATCCATCGTGCTGGAGGCTCCCGAAAGGGCTGAGTTGGAGCGACT
>JBDIVP010000174.1:0-7357 GCA_039794325.1 Candidatus Inrsubterrania sp. | reverse complement strand
TCCGGTATCCGTCCGGCCATTAACGTGGGGCTGTCGGTATCCCGTGTCGGTGGTGCCGCCCAGATTAAAACCATGAAACAGGTGGCCGGGACCCTCCGCTTGGATTTGGCGCAATACCGGGAAATGGCGGCCTTCGCTCAGTTCGGCAGCGAATTGGACAAGGCCACGCAAGCCCAGTTGGCACGAGGTGCCCGGATGGTGGAACTGCTCAAGCAGGAGCAATACAAACCTATGCCGGTGGCCGATCAGGTCCTCTCGATTTTCGCCGGCGTCAATGGATTCGTGGACAATGTGCCGGTCGCCAAGATTCGGGAATTCGAGCAGGGCCTTCTGGCGTTTATCAAGGAAAAGTACCCGCAGGTTCGGGAAGACGTGAAGACCAAGAAAAAAATCGATGAGGAATTTGCCGGCCAGTTAAAGCAAATCATTACCGAATTCAAAAAGGCCAAAGGGTACGACCAGAATTCGTAAATCAAGCCCATGCCAAGTCTACAAAGCCTGCGACGGAAAATCGCCTCCGTCAAAAACACTCAAAAAATTACCAAGGCCATGAAAATGGTGGCGGCCGCAAAACTCAAGCGGGCGCAGGACCGTATTTTGGCGGCACGCCCCTATGCCCATAAGCTCCGTGATGTGATGGGCAATTTAAGCCAACGCGTCAATCGGTCTTCGCATCCGCTGTTGAAGCTCCGTGACGGGAACAAGGTGGAGTTGATCGTGGTGACGAGCGACCGCGGGTTATGCGGCGCCTTCAACGCCAACATTCTCCGTAAGGCTGTGGAGTTTCTTGAACAACAGTCCAAGCAGGGGCAACAGGTTTCGGTGAGCCTGGTGGGACGCAAGTCCATCGATTTTTTCCGCCGCCGGACCTGGGCGGTTCGCCAGCAATGGGGTGGAGTGTTTGACCGGCTGAGTTATGAGCATGCTCTGGATATCGGGCAGGATATTATGGAGCGGTACAACGAGGGGACGTTCGATCAGTTGTTTGTGGTGTATAACGAGTTCAAATCGGTCATGCAGCAACAGGTCATCGTTGAAAAGCTGTTACCCATCGAACCGGCTCAGGAAGAAGAACGGGCCGGCTCACCCAGCGGAGGCAGTTATCTCTATGAGCCTGATGAAACAGAACTCTTGGTGACTTTGTTGCCTAAACATTTTGAAACGCAGACTTTTAGAATATTGCTGGAGTCCGGGGCGGCAGAGCAGGCCGCCCGTATGACCGCCATGGACGGGGCGACTAGAAACGCCGGGGAACTGATTAAAAAGGTGACCTTGTTCTATAACAAAACCCGGCAGGCGGCTATTACCAAAGAACTGATGGACATCGTGGGAGGCGCCGAGGCCTTGAAGTAAACCAAGGTTTCTGTTGGGTCAGGATAATGTCCAACGGAACGCTGCCAGGAATTTTTCTCAAACAAGGAGTGTACGGTGAGTACCGATACTGCAAATGGAAGCGTAATTCAGGTCATTGGACCGGTCGTGGACGTGGAGTTCCCTCCGGGAAAACTTCCCTATATCTTTAACGCCCTCACGATCGAGCAAGGGCAGGATGGGGATTCGTCCACGAGCTTAACCATGGAAGTGGCCCAACATCTTGGGGAAAACCGGGTTCGGGCTGTGGCAATGTCTTCCACCGACGGTCTGGTGCGGGGCATGTCCGTCAGAGATACGGGTGCTCCCATTTCAGTTCCGGTTGGCCGGGAAACCTTGGGGCGGGTGGTCAACGTCTTGGGGGATCCGGTGGACGGGTTCGGAGCCATTCAATCCAAAAAACGCTGGTCCATTCACCGCCAGGCTCCGCCGCTAGAGGAACAGGAAACCAAAACGGAAATCCTGGAAACGGGCATCAAGGTCATCGATCTCTTGGAGCCGTATGCCAAGGGTGGAAAAGTCGGGTTGTTCGGTGGAGCCGGGGTGGGCAAAACCGTCATCATTATGGAGCTGATCAATAATATCGCCCTGCACCACGGCGGATTTTCAGTATTTGCCGGCGTGGGAGAGCGGACTCGTGAAGGAAATGACCTGTGGCATGAAATGCAGGAGTCCAAGGTCATCGATCCTAAAGATTTTTCCAAATCAAAAGCCGCCCTGGTCTACGGACAGATGAACGAACCGCCCGGCGCCCGTCTCCGCGTCGGATTGACCGGCTTAACCATCGCCGAATATTTCCGTGATGAGGAACACCAGGACGTCCTGTTGTTCGTGGACAACATCTTCCGGTTTACCCAGGCCGGTTCCGAAGTGTCGGCCTTGTTGGGCCGCATGCCCTCGGCGGTGGGCTATCAACCGACGCTGGGAACGGAAATGGGGACGTTGCAGGAGCGCATTACCTCCACTAAAAAAGGTTCCATTACGTCGGTGCAGGCCATTTATGTACCGGCGGACGACCTGACCGATCCGGCACCGGCCACGGCCTTTGCCCATTTGGACGCGACCACGGTGTTGTCCAGAGGGTTGGCCGAGTTGGGTATCTATCCGGCGGTGGACCCGTTGGACTCCACCTCTCGGATTCTGGATCCCCATATTTTGGGTGAGGAACACTACGGCGTCGTACAAAAGGTGCAAGGGACCCTTCAACGATACAAGGATTTGCAAGACATCATCGCCATCTTAGGAATGGACGAGTTGTCGGAGGATGACAAGCAAATCGTCGCCAGAGCCCGCAAACTTCAACGGTTCCTCTCGCAACCTTTCCATGTGGCCGAGGCCTTTACCGGAGCACCCGGGAAGTATGTAAAGCTGGCGGATACGGTCCGAAGCTTTAAGGAAATTGTTGAAGGCAAATATGATCATTTGCCGGAACAGGCCTTTTACATGGTCGGACCGATTGAAGAAGCCATTGAAAAGGCCAACAAACTGGGATACAAGACCTGATGGCAGCCAACACCGGAACCTCTCCGGGAAAAATTCTCCTGGAAGTCGTCACTCCTGATCATCTGCTCCTCAGCAAAGAGGTGGATTACGTCTCGGCACCGGGAACCGAAGGAGATTTCGGCGTCCTGCCGGGGCATTCTCATCTCCTTTCCATGCTGCGGATCGGAGAATTGCAATTCCGAGTTGGAGAGCAAACGGAATTCATGTCCGTGTTATGGGGATTTGTGGAGGTGACTCCGACCAAAGTCACCGTCCTGGCTGAAGTGGCCGAAAAGGCCGAAGATATCGATGTAGACCGTGCCGAGGCGGCCGTTCGAAAAGCCGAAGAGCGGTTGGAGCGCGGTGGACTGCCGTCGGAAGTGGAAGAGGCCAGAGTCAGCCTGGAAAAAGCCCGCCTCAGAAAAAAGATCGCCGAACGCCATCGCCGGCAGGGTGGGCAGCGCCGTACCTGATAGCTAAGATACCGATCTCTCTATCCCTATATGCCGCATGTTGCCACGCGGACGGAAATCATCGTCACCGCCGGCGAAGCCCCCAAGCGGCTGGATCATTTTCTGGCCACCCGAGAGCCCTACTTTTCCCGAACAGTTCTTCAACGTCTGATTGAAGACGGCCATATCACCGTCAATGGCAAGGTCGTCAAACCCAGCCAGAAAATCCGCCCGGGTGATCGCCTGGTCATGGTGGTGCCGCGCCCGGAACCCATCGAGCTTGCGCCTGAAAACATTCCGCTCGATATCCTTTACGAAGATCAATCATTGTTGGTGTTGAACAAACCGCCGGGGCTGGTAGTTCATCCGGCTCCCGGTCATTGGACGGGAACGCTGGTGAACGCCCTCTTACATTATATGCAACAGGGAGAGGGCCATCTTTCATCCATTGGGGGCAAGGAACGCCCCGGTCTGGTGCATCGCCTGGATAAAGATACGACCGGGGTCCTGGTCATTGCCAAAACGGACCAGGCTCACAGGGGATTGGCCGCCCAATTCAAAGCCCATAGTATCACCAGGATCTATGAAGCTCTGGTCTGGCAGGGGCCGCCTAAAAAGGAAGGGCGCATTGAACTTTCGATCGGACGGGATACCAAGGATCGCAAAACCTTTTCCACGCGTACCACCAGACCCAAGGAATCGTTAACGACCTACAAAACCACACAACGGTTTGCAAAGATGGCGGCCCATTTGGCCTTATTTCCGGGTACGGGACGGACGCATCAACTCCGGGTACATCTCAAAGCCATCGGCTGTCCCATCCTGGGCGATCAGACGTACGGAGGAAAAAAAGTAATGGAGGTGGCAGAAATCGGTATTCCCCGCGTGATGCTCCATGCCAAAGTGTTGGGGTTCATCCATCCGGAAACCGGGCAGGCCCTGGAATTTTCCGCACCCCTTCCACAAGATATGATGGGTGTGATTCGGGCCCTGCAAAAAGTCTGTGAACGGGAAGCTTCGGCTTGACAGAGCGACCGACAAATGAAGTAGATTCTTCGGTATGACCAAAAAGCACAAAATGGAACCTGGTCAGGTTCTGGATACTCTTGGGGAATTGATTGCGCTGTTGAGTGCCTTTGCGGCCAAGGTTCCCGCCAAATCGGTGATGTCGTTGCCGGGGGGGCTTCGTCCGGCTGAAGAGGTCATTGAAAAATACGAAGAAACGGTTTTTCGCTTTCGTGAACAGGCCGGATTAACCTATAAAGCCTTACCTCCGTTGTTTGTTGATTCGCTGGAAGCGTTTGAAGCCGGAAAAGTTTTCGACGCCGTCCCTCCCCTCACACAATCCGTGGAACATCTGATCGATTTGCATGACGACCATACCGTGACCTTTACCCAGCCACAACAGCAGCGGTTGAGGGAGTATTACCGCCGTCTGGAAAAAATCGTTCCGGAGGCGTCACAGCCGGAAGTCGATCTGCCGGCCCCTGAAACCTATTAAAGTATACCTGGTTTCCGCGGACTTGTCGCAATACCCTTCACTGCATGAACTCGGCTTCTGCTGTAGCACAAGATGGTTTTCTTCTTCCCCATGTCAATTCGATTAACGGGAGATATCAGTTCAGTCTTTTGGTGCGAAGATTTCTCGCTCCGCTCGAAATGACAGATGGTCATAGAGAGCAGATCTCATGTCCAAAGCTAAGCCACACTCAGGCCACCTCCAAGTCCACAAACCTAAATTCAACTGTGGAATCCGCGATTAATTCCAAATTTCCGGCGGTTGAGGCCTGAGGGCCAATCGAAGGACCAATCGATCCCAAACCGATGAAGGGGGCCGTAGAATGGTCCAAGCACCACCTTTTTTGAAAAGGCCCTGGGCAATCAATGCCAGGCTTGAGAGCCCGGATTCGTCAATATGAGTGATTTGATTCAAATTCAGGTAAAAGGTGGTCACGCCCAGCCGGAAGGACCGAAACACCAGAAAACTCACTTCCTTGACAAGATCACGGTCGACGGGACCTTCCGCATGAATTAGAAGAGTGTCGGCACCCAAATGTTCCGTTGTAATCATGTCGGGCCTCCTTGTTTCGTATGGCCGCATCCTTTCTCTTCATTCAAACCAGCCTCGCAACTTGTAACCACCCCTCGGAGGAGGGAGAGGAAGCCGATGTAGAAGATAAGACATCGAAGGAAGGAAAAGTGAGGAGACGAAGAAACGTGTATCCGAAGCAAACAGGAGCGGACTTCACCTAAAGTCCTTTGGCTCAGATCACAAAACATGCGAGCTATGGGACAAAGAGTTGCACTGTCTCGGATAAAGCCTTACCCTGTGAAAAATATGTCAAATACGCCTAAGGCTGCACCTCTATCCGGGCAACAAAAGTTGGAACTTTCGTAGGGATAATCTTCCAGTAATGCCGTTTCAATATTCAAAGCATGTGCTGGAAGAACTGAACAAACGAAATCTTTCAAGGTCACTTTTAGAGGATGTGCTGCATGCACCGGAACAAAAAGTTCCTGAGCTGGACAATATCACATGCTATCAGTCGCGTGTAGAGATTGATGGTCAGAGCTATCTCTTGCGAGCCATGGTCAACGAAACGGTGAATCCCTCTGTTGTGGTGACAGTCTACCGTACCAGAAAAATCAAAAAGTATTGGAGGACAACATGAAAGTGAAATACGATCAGGAAGTCGATGTTCTGACCATCGAATTCAGTTCGGCTCCTGTGGAAGAAAGCGATCAAGAAAAGCCCGGGATTATCCTTGACTACGATAAGGATGGCAATATCGTCGGCCTCGAGATTTTGAACGCCTCAAAGCGGATGGAAAATCCAAGAGCTTTGGAATACGCCGTCGCTTGATCCACCGGTTCAATCATGACCCGTCACGTCAATGCCATCGGAGAGAATTTGATTGCCAGGCTCATTCACCTTTGAGGGGAGGACACCAAGCCGAATGAAGCGCGGGAAATCCAGATAACCCCTGAATTGACGGGTTTGTGACCAAACCTGTATAACCTTCCTACCGTTTCCGATCAATCGTTTTCCCCTGTTTCCCGACATCAATTCTACGCGCCCGTAGCTCAATGGATAGAGCATTGGACTTCGGATCCAAGGGTTGGGGGTTCGACTCCCTCCGGGCGCGCCATAAAATCAACGACCTTTGTTTCTTCCTTCTTGCCTGCCCTCTGATTATACCCAGTGTACATTTCTCATAACCTGGTATTTGGGAAATTTCCAATTCATTAAGTCAAATTTATTTATTTGTCAAAAACAGAGGAGGGAGCCACGGGCTCCCTCCTGCTTCGCACCCCTGTGGGTCCCTGATCCTGCAAGGGACCGAATGTCAGAACACGGACTATTGTTGAGCTTTATCGGCCGCATTAATGTCCTGGGATCCTTCCTGTTGGGGAGGCACGATGCTACCCCTCACCTCCCGTGCCGGAGTCGTGGAGTGGGCATCATGGAAGCTCGCGGCCTGTCGGAGAGCTTCCTCCCGGCTCGGCACCGGTTGCCCTGGGTCATTCGCCACGGATTGCCCGGTCACGGGATCCTTGGCGGCCCCCATGGGATAACCGGGGTGGTTGGGCAACATGCTGGGATTTGCGAAGACCAAGCTGCTGGTCAGCATGATCGAAGCACCTGTCATCAGTATGGTTGATATTTTTGAGAGCATGATCATCCCTCCTTTCTTAGCGGATCAGGAACCGGGGGCTGAAAAGCCAAGCCCTGCCTCCCTCGTCCTTGGACGAGCTGCGGATAGCCGGTTCCTGCAGCTTTGGACCAAGGTAACTGGGAAGGCATGGATCACTTTCTCCTCCTCGGCCGATTTGGCGAGAAGGATACGAAGACCCGAATGGTTACGCTATCGGCGCTTTAAGCGCCGGGAAATCCCGATTGTCCTTTTTTGATGCTCGACAGGAGGATTCCGTGAAGGAGTAGAGTACAGCATAACCCCTCCTTAGCAAGGGTGGGAAAGAACCGATAGCCATATTCTATCTCTGAATTTTCCCGGTGAGCAAGATACAACAAAAGGGACAAGGTGTGGGTG
>JBDIVP010000173.1:0-7370 GCA_039794325.1 Candidatus Inrsubterrania sp. | reverse complement strand
CGGGCAACTCTGGCTGCGGCTAAGGCTGGGTGGAACCGACGACTGGTGGTTTTGTTTCAACCTCACCGGTATACCCGAACGCGGGATCAGATTGATGAATTTTCGCAGGCCTTCGGTCAAGCGGATCAGCTGTTTGTCATGGACATTTATCCTGCTGGAGAGTCGCCGATTCCCGGAATTTCCGCAGAGATGTTGGCCGATCGCATCAGGGCATCGGGTCATCCTTCCGTTCAATGGGTGAATGGTGATCCGAACGTCGTTCAGACAATTCTCGGATCCCTCCGGGAGGGGGATCTGTTTTTAACACTTGGGGCAGGGGACGTGTGGAAAGTGGGCCGCGAAGTGTTGATGGGTTTGTAAGGAGATGATTTCGGGGTGCCGAGTCAGAAGAGAAGGGCGGCGGGAAACGATGCAATGGAGGGGCAAAGGCAGTCCAGGAGAGGAGGACCGCCTCCTTCGAGAAGCCTTAGCGGGGGTTCAGGGGGAAATGGTATGGAGAATACCCCTATCCACCTTGACGTCATTACAGATCGGAGGACCTGCTGATGTCTTGGTATTCCCCAAGGATGTTCCCGATGTTTTTCGGATCATGCTCGGCGCTCGAAGCCGTCGTATTCCGGTTGTGGTGTTGGGGGGGACCAATGTGGTGGTTCGGGACAAGGGCATTCGCGGGATTGTGGTAAATCTGAAAAATCTGTCTTCTGTGAAAAAGGAATCTCCTGATTGTATTTATGCGGAAGCCGGATTACGAATGCCGACCTTGATGCAGTTTGCGGTTCGTCATCATTTGTCGGGCATGGAATGGGCCGCCGGCATTCCGGGGACTGTTGGTGGTGGGGTAGTGATGAATGCAGGGACTCGGTTGGGAGAGATGAAAGACGTTCTGCAAGCTGTGGACTTTCTCAATTCCCGAGGTCGTCGTATACGGCTGGAAGCTTCTTCGCTTACATTTTCCTATCGGAAAACACTTCTCCCCAAAGGCATGGTGATTGGTGCCTGGTTCAAGGTGAACCCTGCCAAAAAAGATCGTATTGAAGGTATCACCTCGGCCTATCTGCAATATCGAAAGGAGACCCAGCCTTTGACTCTCCCGAATGCCGGCTCCGTTTTCAAGAACCCGCCCGGTCAATCGGCAGGACAGTTGCTTGAATCCCTGGGCCTGAAAGGATTGCGGGTGGGTGATGCGGAGATATCGTCCAAGCATGCCAATTTTATCGTTAATTGCGGACATGCCACCGCCTCCGATGTGTTGACCCTTATTCGAAAAGTTCGTGGGGCGGTGGCAAAGAAGCTGGGTGTCCATCTGGAACTGGAACTCAAAGTTCTCGGAGAACGGTAATGCTCAATCATCGGAACAGGATGGCCTTTCGGGTCGGGGTGTTGATGGGCGGGCATTCCGCCGAACGAGACATATCACTCAAAACCGGTCGAGCGGTCTGTGCAGCCCTTCGTCGTTTAAAGTACACCGCGCTCCCCATTGAAGTGGACGAGCGGTTGCCCCATGCACTCAAATCAAAACGGATTGACGTGGCGTTTTTGGCGCTCCATGGGCCGGGTGGAGAAGATGGCACCGTTCAGGGATTGTTGGAGGTCATGGGGATTCCTTATACCGGGTCAGGTGTCAGTGCCAGTGCCGTGGGGATGGATAAAGGGTTGACCAGGGATGTTCTGCATGCTGCTGGGATTCCTCTTCCTCAAGGACATATTTTTCATGTCCGACAGATGCCGGCTCATCCTCCCCGGCAATTGGGCTTACCGGTTGTCGTGAAGCCATGCACCCAGGGATCAACTATCGGCGTCTCCATCGTCCGGAAGCGAGCTGACTGGGAAAAGGCGTCGACGGCGGCTTTTCAGTATGGGGATCGGGTGGTGGTGGAGCAATACATTCCAGGGAGAGAAATGGCGGTTGGTGTGTTTCAAGGCAACACATTACCAGTGGTGGAAGTGGTTGCCCCGGGGGGCTTTTACGACTTTTCAGCCAAATATGGCAAATCGGAAACCCGATATGTGTGTCCCGCAGTGATTCCGAAATCGTTGAGTCGTGTGCTGGATGCCCATAGCTTGCGGGCTTATGAGGCAATGGGGTGTCGAGGAGCGGTCCGTGTGGATTTCCGGATCCACACCAGTGGTCGTCCGTATGTGTTGGAATTGAATACGATTCCGGGAATGACCGAACGCAGTTTGTTACCAATGGCCGCTGCCCAGGCTGGTCTTACTTATGATGATCTGGTCGAGCGAATACTTTTGGACGCCCTGCCGTCTGGATGGAATAAACGCGGCAGAGGACAACGGTCCTCCCGAGGGAAGCCGAAACGATGAGAGTCTTTGGTTGGTCCAAAAAGCCCCATAGAAAGAATCGTCTACGAAAAAAGCAAGACGCAACCGCGACAAATGGCCTCCTGCGGATCTTTCGGGTGTTTCGAACCGTATTGGGGATAACCGGAATCATTGTTGTGGTGGGCGGAGCCTATTGGGGAGGCATGCAGGTTGTCACATGGGCGATGGCATGGACAACGGTGGAACATGTGTCGGTATTAGGGTTGGACCGGGTGCCGCACGAAGAACTGCTGGCCACCATGAATCTCCCTTCAGACGTCAGCCTCCTATCCATTAGTACCGAGGAGCTGATCAGCCGCATCCAAACGCACCCATGGATTGCGTCAGTGGAAATGGATCGTGTGTTTCCTCATTCCCTGGTGGTTCGAGTCGTGGAGCGTGAGCCGGCAGCGGTGCTTCGTGCATCCCAAGAATCTCTGTTGCTGGATGCATCGGGGTATGTGCTGCCCGGAGGAGTGCCTGTGGACGCCAAACGGTTGCCGGTTGTCGAGGGGCTGACGCCTCAATCTGTGGTTGAGCATGGCCGTGAGGGGCACCCACGTGTCAAGCAGGGAATCGGCATTGCCAGGTTATTGGCCCCCTATTTTCCTGGTAGGGCCCAAATCAATGTTTCCGAACCTCTGAAGATGGTCGTGGAGCTTCCTCAGGTCCGGTTTCAACTTGGGCAAAATGCAGAGGAGCAGCTGCAGCGATTTTTGGTGTTGTATCCGACCATCAAGGGAGAAATTGACGGACGGTCGCAGGAAGTGGATTTGCGATTTTCTCAAAAAGTCATCCTTCGAAAGAGGACTATGTAAATCATGGGGAGAAAAGAACACATCGTGGTGGGCTTAGACATCGGGACGACCAAGATCTGTGCGGTGGTAGGGGAAGTCTTGGAGGACCGTTCCATTAATGTAATCGGATTTGGTGTTCACGGATCCACAGGCCTGAAAAAAGGCATGGTGGTCAATATGGACAGTACGGTTGAGTCTATCAGGCGTGCCGTCGAGGATGCTGAACTCATGGCTGCGGTCCAAATCAATTCGGTCTATACCGGCATTGCCGGTGGTCATATTGCCAGCGAGAGTGCCCAAGGAGTGGTTGCGCTCAAAAAAAAGGAAGTGACCAAGGCGGATATTCGCCGGGCTATTGATACGGCACGGGGGTGTGCTGTGCCTTCTCCGGACCGCCAAATACTGCATGTATTGCCGCGGGAGTTTATCGTGGATGCGCAGGAAGGTATTCGAGACCCCCTCGGAATCGCCGGATCACGGCTGGAAGTTGATGTTCATATTGTGACCGGGGCTGTGACCTCGGCACAAAATCTGGCTCGTTGCGTTACGCGAGCCGGATTGGATGTGGTGGATATTATATTGCAGCCGTTGGCCTCCGCAGCCGCGGTCCTGTCTTCCGAAGAGAAGGAGCTGGGGGTGGTGATGGTGGATATTGGAGGGGGAACCACCGATATTGCGATTTTTGTCGATGGATGTATCCGGCATTCGGCGGTCATTCCCATCGGGGGGCACCAGCTGACCGGGGATTTGGCGCTTGGTCTGCATACTTCTTATGAAGATGCCGAAAAAATAAAAATCCGGTATGGCGTGGCCACCAGTCAGGTATTGCGGGATGAAGAATCCATCGAGGTTCCGAGCGTAGGCGGTCGACCGTCACGGACCATGCCTCGGGAAGTCGTGGCGAGAATCCTGGGCCCTCGCGTGGAAGAACTGTTTGAGCTGGTCCGTCGGGAAATCAGGCGGGCGGGGTATGACGGCATGCTGGTGGCCGGGGGGGTCTTGACCGGTGGAACGTCTCTCTTGTCCGGTATGCCTGATGTGGCGGAACAGGTGCTTAACCTATCTGTGCGGATTGGACGACCGATAAAACTGGGTGGGTTGCGGGATATTGTAAACAGCCCCATGTATGCCACCGCCGTTGGCTTGATGGTGCATTCGGTCAGTGAGGACAAAGAATTCGAGTATTCAGGCACCGCGAAGGGAAAAGCCAAAAAGTCTGTCCATTGGGGGGGGGCGATGTTTTCCAAAATGAAAAGCTGGGTAGAGAACTTTTTTTGAACTCTTCAGAAACAGGGCGGTCACTGTTTTGGCACAGAATGAGCCTATTTCCGGATCATGACATACATTTCAACCATGCACTACCAGGATTTGGTAGGAAGGAGGTCGCCGATGTTTTCAATGATTGATGATGAACCGTCCGTCATTCGGATCAAGGTGGTGGGAATTGGGGGCGCCGGATGCAATGCCGTCAACACGATGATCGGCGCAGGACTCAGTCGGGTGGAATTTGTCGTCGCCAATACCGACCTGCAGGCTTTGGGGCGATCGCTGGCCTCCTATAAGATTCAGTTGGGTCCCGAGCGGACGCGCGGCTTGGGGGCCGGTGCCAGGCCTGATGTCGGAAAGGAGTCGGCCTTGGAAAGCGAGACCCAAATTCGTGATGCTCTGGAAGGAGCCGATATGGTGTTTGTCACCGCTGGTATGGGGGGGGGGACCGGGACAGGGGCTGCGCCGATTGCTGCCAAAATCGCGAGAGAGTTGGGGATACTCACGGTCGGCGTAGTCACCAAACCTTTTCAATACGAAGGGAACCGTCGGGCCAGTTTTGCCGAAGAAGGCATACGGGAACTCAAGAAGCACGTGGATTCTTTGTTGATTATTCCCAATCAAAAACTTCTGGGGCTGGTCGATAAAAATACCCCGCTTTTGGAGGCATTTAAAATTGCGGATGATGTTTTGCGACAAGCCATTCAGGGAATTTCCGACGTCATCACCACACCGGGTTTCGTGAATGTGGATTTTGCCGATGTGCGAACCGTGATGGGCTATTCGGGGCGGGCGGTTATGGGAATGGGAATCGGACGTGGTCCTAATCGGGCCCAGGAAGCCGCACGCTTGGCGATCTCAAGTCCTCTTCTTGAAGATGGAAGCGTCGAAGGGGCAAGGGGGCTATTACTGAATATTACCGGAGGACCGAATCTGACATTACATGAAGTGGATGAGGCTTCCAATATCGCCAAAGCCGCCGCTGATCCCCAGGCCAATATTATTGTAGGCCAAGTTATTAATCCTGATGTCGGGGATGAAGTGACGGTGACCGTGATTGCCACAGGGTTTGAACAAGCTGAAGGGATTTTACGGTTTCCGGGTAACGGTCAGTCGACAGTGGTGGTGGAGCCGGTCAAGGCCCCTGTGCTTGTGCCGGTATCGGTTCCTGAGCGTAGGGCCGAATATGGTGAGGAGGACTTGGACCGTCCCGCCTATCTGCGACGTCAGGGAGGTGTACAATCTCCCCCTGAAAAGGGTGGGTTATTGGTTGATGAAGACTGGGATGTTCCGACCTTTTTACGAAAGAAATCCTAATAGCCTTGGGGACTGCGACCAGGTCAGGGAATCGCCACACTGATGCGGGATATTGACTGGGGATTGAGAAGTCCGGGAATTCCTGTGCCCCACTTTTTTGGAACACGCCGCATTCCCCCTTTTTTGCGGGGGAGAATGCAAGTCGGATACCTGACGGAGGAGGACGCTGCTACGCCATTGGTGGCTACCCTGCGCCAAATTCACAGTAACCATGCAGTCGTCCTGAAGTCGCCTTTGACGGGCGGACCATTGTCCGAACAGGAAGGCGATGCCTTGGTGACCGATCATCCTCGCACCATGATTCTGATCCGGACCGCCGATTGTGTTCCCGTGTTGTTTGTAGATGATTGCGCAGGGGTCGTGGCGGCCGTTCATGCGGGGTGGCGCGGAACCATCGCCGGAATTGTGTCACGGGTAATCGGGATCTGTCTGGGGGAATTTGGTGCGAGTCCGAACCGGTTGCGGGCTGCCATTGGTCCCTCTATCGGGCCTTGTTGCTATGAGGTTGATGAACCCGTGATTGAACCGGTTCGGTTGCAGGATCCGAATTGGAGGGAGGTGTTACGGGAAACGGCTCGGGGAAAAGCCCAATTGGATTTGAAAGGCCTGATTCGTCATCAAATGCTGGCCGACGGTCTTTTTCCGGAGAACATTGCGTGCCTTGATTTGTGTACCCATTGTCGGCCGGACCTTTTTTATTCCTATCGGCGTGAAGGCCAGGTGAACGAAACCATGGTGAGCGGTATCTTGTTGCCTGTTGGCCAATAGATCCCTCGAGCAGCCAAAATCGCCATACGTGATTTCTTACGATGATTTCGGATAATGTGCGGGAAGTGCGAGAAACGATTGAAGGGGCAGCCCGAAAAAGCGGGCGTCATATTGAGGATATCTGTTTGGTGGCCGCCACGAAATCCGTTTCCTTTCAACAGTTGGAAGAGGCCTATGAAGCTCAGCTCCGTCATTTTGGAGAAAACCGGCTTCAGGAGGCCCAGGAAAAAATTAAACGGGTTGGCCATAGACCAGGAGTGTTTTGGCATTTTATTGGACGGATGCAACGTCGGAAGTTACGAGCCATTGTCGGGCAATTTTGCCTACTGCATTCCGTCGAGAGTCTTGAGCAGGCCAAGCAAATCGACCAACTAGCCGGACATTTAAATATTCGGCAGGAGGTTCTGTTGGAAGTCAATGTTGGGGCTGAGGACAGTAAAGGCGGGTTTTCATTGCCTGCCTTGAAGGATGTCATGGGCCCATTAGATCAACTCAGGCATTTGCAGGTACGAGGGTTCATGGTGATTCCTCCATGGAAAGAAGATCCCGAAGACGTTCGTCCGTTTTTTGCAAAGATTCGGGAGTTACGGGATGAATGGGCTCGTCATCCTTTCAGTCGGATTCGTCTTGAGGAGTTGTCCATGGGAATGTCCCATGACTATCATGTGGCCGTGGAGGAGGGAGCTACTCTTGTCCGAATCGGTACAGCGATTTTTGGGGCGCGGTCTCAATGAGTTTTTTTTACGTCACCGGATGATGCGGGGACTTTAAAGGAGGGTCATGTTTATTGCCGGGAATGTGCTGCAGGCGGTTGCCACCGTCCTGGATACGATTTTATGGGTGTATATGTGGGTGATCATTATTCGGGCCTTGATTTCCTGGGTTAATCCGGACCCTTGGAATCCC
>JBDIVP010000172.1:0-7434 GCA_039794325.1 Candidatus Inrsubterrania sp. | reverse complement strand
GATGGCAGCAATCGGGATCAATTCCCGCGTAGTTTCCGGTAAAATCTCATAACCGACCCGAATAATCGAAAAATGGCCGAGCTTCATGAGCACCCCGGCATGCAGCATGCTGGTCGCGGCCGGTGCCGCCGCATGTCCAACCGGAGACCATGAGTGCAACGGCCAAATCGGGGCAATAGAAGCAAAACCGAAAAAGATCAAGATCCAAATGACGGTGGCGAGCGTCCCGGTGAAATTGGCCTGCTCGCGGAGGACGACGATATCAAAGGTATGCAAGCCGGAGAAATGATAGATCAGGAGAATACCCATCAGAGCCACCACGGCCCCCGCCGACAGGAACAAGGTCAATTTCATGGCGGCGTATTCTTTGCTGTTCGAGCCGAAATTGAAGATAAATCCCACGGAGTCCCGAAGTTTTTTCCCTTCGGGATCGGTCATGGAGAGGTATCCTTTGGTATGACTGCCCCACACCCCCAAAAGGAGATACATGGGAAGCACGGACATTTCGTAGAAAAAGTACAGGAAGAAGAGGTCCAGGGACATGAAGACCCCTATAGTCGCCGCGGCCAGAATAAGCAGGAAAATGTAGAATTCCTTGGTACGATCCCCGATATGCCAGGAAACAAAGACCCCCGCAAACAACAATATGGCCGAGGCGAACACCAACGGTCCTCCGATACCATCCACCCCAAGATAGAAGGCAATCCCCAGTTCATCCGACCAGGCATATCGCTGGACAAATTGATACCCGCCTTTTTCAGTATCATAGGCAAAGAAAATATAGAAGGAAGCGAGGAGAGCAATACCTGATGAAACCGCAGCGGTCAGGCGCACAAGCAGTTCTTCCCGGCGTGGGATAAACACCAATGCGGTCGCCCCCAGAAATGGGGCGAAGAGAATGACTAACAGCGCGTAATCACCCATGTGAATTTAATTCCCTGGTCCTTGATCCGATACGTGGACGATATGGTGTTGGGCTGTGACCGCTCCCGAATCCAAACGTTCCACCACCGCCTGGACCGATCCGTTGATCATCCGCAGAAATGGTGAGGGATAGACCCCGATCCAAAAAATCATGACCGACAATGCGAAACCGATCGCCCATTCCCTGGAATTTAAATCTTTCAATGCCGCGGGTATTGTTTCCTTGAGCGGCCCGAAAATAGCCCGTTCGTAATACCAGAGGAAATAGGCCGCCGCGAAAATTACTCCGGTGACGGCAATAGCCCCATAGACCCACCAGGCTTGAAATGCCCCCAATAAAATCAGAAATTCTCCGATAAATCCATTCGTACCCGGTAACCCGATGGAAGCCATCCCGATAATCAGAAAAAATGTCGCCAACAAAGGCATTTTCTTCGCCAGCCCACTACATTCGCGCACATCCGTGTTTCCCAGGCGTTCCCAGATAAACCCAGCCAGGAAAAACAGGCCGGCGGTGGTAAATCCGATATTGATCATAGCGATCAGACTGCCCTGAATTCCCTGAAAATTCAACGCAAACATGCCGATTACCACAAAACCCAAATGGCTAATGCTGCTGAAAACCAACAACCGCCGAAAATCCGGTTGAATGATGGCCACGATAGCCCCATACACGATGGCGATCAGCCCCAGTGTCATCAGGATGGCGACCACCGTGGCATCCTGTGAAGCCTGGGGCAACAGGGGAAAAGAAAACCTCAAAAACCCATAGGTTCCCATTTTGATCCCGGCCAGCATAACCGATGTCGGAATGGGCCCTTGAACCAGGGCATCCGGCAGCCAGGTATGAAAAGGGAAGACCGGAGCCTTAAAGGCAAATCCCAAAAACATCAACCAGAAAATCAACAATTGCTGGCCAAGGGGAATTTGAATGGACATCAATTCCAAGAGATCGAAGCTGTAAACCTGCTTCGCCTCAAAATAATTTAAACTGAGCAGCGCAAAACCCACCAACATAAAGACGCTGCCTAACAATGTATAAAGCACATATTTCAATGCTGCATAGTGCCGCTGTTCTCCGGGCCCCCAGAGCTTGATCAAAAAATAACTTGGAATCAGCATTAATTCCCAAAAAACAAAAAATAGAATCAAGTCTATCGAGGCAAAGACCCCGATCACCGTGGTTTCCATGGCCAATAACGCCATGAAAAACTCCTTCTGCCTGGTTGTCACCGTATCCCAGGCATACAGCACCAGCAACAAGATCAAAAAAGCGGTGAGCCCGACAAACAATACACTGATCCCATCAACGGCCAGGTGATAACCGATTCCTAACGGAGGGATCCATGACGCCCGTTCAGAAAACTGCATGGCCGCCGTATCGGGGACGAATCGCAACAACATGAGAACGGCCACGACCAATTCCAAGCCGGCCACACCCAAGCTGGTTTTTTTGATCAGGTCCACGTCCTTCATGGACCAAATAATCAAGGCCCCCATCAACGGGAAAAAGATCAAAAACGACAAGATGGGGAATCCGAATTGAAATTCTTCTTGCATAAGCGGTTGCTATCGCATGGCCACGCTGGATGAAGGAGCCCCCGCGTACCAGACGATCACCAGGTGAATGAGGATGGCCAGCCCGATAATGATAATGGCTGCATAATGATGGACCATTCCACTTTGCAGCTTTCTCCAAGTCCACGCCAACACATGATTGCCGTAACCGATGATATTGAGCCCACCGTAAATCACATATTTCTCGGTCCAGGTAATGGCAGCCGCACTGACATCGGTACCATGTCCAATAGCCGTCACAACACGATCGAGGACGTTGCGGTCAAACCAGTCCCACACCAACCCCAACCTTTTACACGGTTCCACAAACACCTTGTCATAGGCTTCATCCACATAATATTTATTGAGCAATGTGGCATATACATCCGGGGATTTACCGGCCAACTCATCAGCCATCTCCGGACGAAGGGCATACATATAATGGGCCAGGTACCACCCCCCTACGGCGATTCCGATGGCCACGGCCATCAAGCCGATCGTGACGCCGAGCCCAACCTCATGATGCTCAGCCCCAACCGGCGTGGCCACATCGTGGAGAAATCCATGGAACCAGCCATGTTCCGGCGGAAAACCAAGAAATCCTCCGACGACGGCCAAGGCGGCCAGGATCATAAGGGGGATCGTCATGACCGGGGGCGATTCATGGATATGGCGGGCGACATGGGAATCCACCCGGGAAGGTCCGTAAAAAGTCAAATACGTCAACCGGAACATATAAAAACTCGTTAAAAACGCCCCGACCGCCGCCAACACGTACAAATGGTACTGACCGTTCACAAAGGCATGAGCCAAAATTTCATCTTTACTCCAAAATCCGGCCAGCGGCGGAATGCCCGCAATGGCCAACGTGCCGACCAAAAAGACCAGATGGGTCGTCGGAATTTTATTGTAAAGGCCTCCCATTTTCCGGATATCCTGTTCTCCGCCTAGGGCATGAATGACGGAGCCGGCCGACAGAAAGAGAAGGGCTTTGAAAAATGCATGTGTCACCAAATGAAAGATCGCGGCTATGTAGCCGCCGACACCACAGGCCAGGAACATATACCCTAATTGGCTGACGGTGGAATAGGCCAAGACACGCTTGATGTCGTTCTGCACCAACCCGATGGTCGCCGCGAACAGTGCCGTCACCCCGCCGATAATCCCAACCGTCACCAAGGCAACGGGAGCCATATCAAACAACACATGGTTTCTAACAACCATATAGACTCCGGCGGTGACCATAGTGGCGGCATGAATCAAGGCGCTGACAGGTGTGGGGCCTTCCATGGCATCAGGCAGCCAGGTGTAAAGGGGCAGTTGGGCCGACTTTCCAAACGCCCCGACCAACAAACAGAGGGTAATAGCCGTAGCCATGCCGGTGGATAGCGTGGAAGCCTTTTCCAGGACCGACAGGTAATCGAGACTCCCGAAATGGGAAAAAATGAGAAAGATGGCCAGAAGAAATCCGGCATCTCCGATCCGATTGACTACAAAAGCTTTTGTCGCCGCTTTTCCGGCCGAAATTTTTTCATAGTAATAGCCGATCAGGAGATACGAACAAAGCCCGACCCCTTCCCATCCGATAAACAGCACGAGATAGTTGCCGCCCATCACCAACAACAGCATAGAGACCATGAACAGGTTCATATAGGTGAAGAAACGGGTAAAACCTTCCTCCCCATGCATATATCCCGTCGAATACACATGAATCAGAAAGCCGACGCCGGTGACCACCAACAACATCACGGTGGACAAGGGATCAATCAGGAAGGCCATGTCGATGGAATATCCCTCACCGAAGATCCAGGAATACGCTATCACTTCCCGGGGTTCAGGGTTGTCGAGGACGGACACAAAGACGCCAAGAGTACAGACAAAGGACAGCAGGACGGCTCCACAGGCAATCCGGCCCGCCATGTCGTGGGAATAGCGATGCCCCGCCAAACCATTGGCCAAGACAGCCACCAGCGGGGAAAGAGGGATTAGCAGAACTAAAAGATCAAACACCTTACCACTTTAAAATATTGATTTGATCGACATTCGTGGCCATTTTCCCGCGGAATACCACAATAATGATGGCCAACCCTACTGCAGCCTCCCCTGCCGCAATGGCAATGACAAACATCGCAGCCATTTGTCCGGCCATGGAATCCAAATAATGGGAAAATGCTACCAGATTGATGTTGGCGGCATTCAACATGATTTCCACCGACATCAGGATAATAATGAAATTTCGCCGGATCAGGACTCCCAACAGGCCCGTCATAAAGAGTACGGCACTGACAAACACATAAGCGGAAAGCGGTATCATCGTTTTTCGTTTTCAGGAAATAACCGAACCTGTGGATTCCGACTCCTCCGTTTTCGTTGGTGTTTTGGCCAGAACTATCGCTCCGATAATGGCCCCCAACAAGAAAATCCCCACGATTTCGAATAACAGGAGATAGTCGCTGAACATGGTGATGCCGATGGCGTGGCTGTGATTGGTCTGGAGGATGATTTCGGGAGTGGCGTCACCCCGCTTGCCGCCAAAAGGTGATTGGAGGAGAAAGGCCAAAAACTCGACAAAGATGAACATCCCTCCGAACACCATCACGGCATATTTTTTATGAAGATGCTGTTCCTCGGTCTTGAGACTCAGCAACATAAGGACGAACAGATACAGGATCAGAATAGCCCCCGCATAAACGATGATTTGAACCGCGGCAAGAAATTCGGAATTGAGCAGAACGAAGAGGCCGGCCATGTGGAGCAACAGCGTCAGCAAGGCCAGAGAGCAATGGACTGCATTTCGAAGGGAAACAGTCAACACCCCTGCCACGATACTCACCGTGGCAAAGTACCCGAAGAGGAGCCACATCATGTGTTAATCAGTCGATGATTGTACAGTTTTGATGGAATCAGGGAAGTGATAACGGTACGCGCGGCTTTCGTCACCTTCCTTTTCCAGGTTATGTGCATATAAATATTTTTTGGCGTCCGCCAAATGCCGCTCACCAATATCATATAATCGATCTTTGTCGAACAGGAGGGTGCGCTTATCATGGGTGGAATATTCATACATCTTGGTCATGGCAAGTGCATTGACGGGACAGGCCTCCACACAATACCCGCAAAAGACGCATTTGGTGATATCAATATAGAATTCCGAAGCATACCGTTCCAATGGCAGGCTTTTGTCTTCTTCACTGATCACCTTGATGCAGCGTGAGGGACAGGCCGCTTCACACAAATCACATCCGACGCACCGTTCTTTACCATCATCGTACCGGAGCAAACACAAAGCCCCACGGTGAGCATCGGGAATGGTCCGCTTTTCACGGGGATACTGAAAGGTAATCGGCCGGTGAAACATGTGCCGGAAGGTTACTTTCATGGCCTCCCAGATCTCACGGAAGAGAACCGCGTTGAAAAATTTTCTCGGCGTCAACGTAGTTTTCATACAGAATGAACCCTCAAACCATCTCTATTAATCAGCTATCACACTTTTTCTATGCTGACATAGGTTAATTTAAAATACGGTACCCCCGTGACCGGATCGATATGAAGAGACATCAGATCCTTCACCGGAGGATCGTTGAAATGTTCGGGGACGGCACAGGTTCCCGGCATCAATGACACATCTTGCGTAACCGTCATCTCCAGCGAACCATGGTCGGAAGTTATGCGTATGCGGTCGCCGGAATGGAGCCCGAGATTTTTCATGTCTTCCGGCCCCATCTTGAGACTCTTGGTATTGGGAGAAATGTCCATCAGCCCGGAAGCTCGAGTGGAAAGCTTGCCCGAATGATACAGCAATTGGATCATTCGCAACCCAAACGGCCGTTGATTCCCGGACTTTTGTGACAATTGGTATCGTTTCTTGACTGAATGTGCAAAATCATCGGCAAAATATTGAGCGCCATCGGGTGACTCCTTGGATGGCCGACCCAGGTTGTAATAGCCGGGCAGCACTTTTCTGATTTCCTGCTGAATATCCTGAGTCGTATCATAGCCCATCGGGAAGCCCAACCCGTTGGCCAATCCAGCGCATACATGCCAATCCAGCACGCTGTCTCCAAGGGAATCCAATGCCGGGCGCAAAAACTGCACCTTTCCTTCTTGGTTGGTCACCGTTCCATCCTTTTCTGCGAACGTTGACGCCGGAAATACGACATGCGCCATTTGAGCCATATGGGTCATAAACGGATCCTGACAAATCAACAGTTCAAGATTGGCCAACGCCCCTTTGACGTCCACCGAAGCCGGCAACGTCTCCAATGGGTTTTCTCCTATCAGATATAAGGCCTTGATGTCACCTTTTCGGCACCGATCGAGAATTTCCAAGAGATGAGCACCTTCCCCTGCAGGCGGTAGTTGGACACCCCAGGATTGTGTAAACTTTTCTCTGGCCGAAGGATCCTCAAAAGACGCATACCCGGGAAGGAACTCAGGAGCGACCCCCATATCCAGCGCTCCCTGTTCATTGGCTTCTTCAGTGTAGGTATTAATCCCGCAACCCTCACGCCCCAATTTTCCTGTCACCCAAGCCAGATCAACTGCATTCAATACTCGATGATATCCATCGATCTGCCGAAGGATGCCTTCTCCGCAAATAATGACGGACCGCGGGGCTTCCGCAAAAATTCTTGCTGTTTCATGGAGTTGCTCGACATCCACGCCGGTTACATTAGACACGGTTTCAAAGGATATTTCGCCCGCAGCTTCCTTCAGAGCGGCCAGCGCTTCAGGGAAAGCGGCGGTCGCCTCTTCATCGATCAGATCCTGATGAAACACAGATTTGACGAGACCCTGGACATAGATCCCCTCGGTGCCTGGATTGACCATCACCGGATAGGACGCCAGCTTGGCGATATTGGTTTGAATGGAATCCACGACAATAGTATGGGCTTTGAATACCCCAAGAGCGGATTTGACCCTTAGACTGGCGACAGGGTTGGTTTCCGTGAT
>JBDIVP010000171.1:0-7526 GCA_039794325.1 Candidatus Inrsubterrania sp. | reverse complement strand
TGCCCTCCGTGAGAACTCCCGACCGGAGGCTGAAAGTCAGGGGACGGCCGCATACGCCGGAGGAAATCCGGTCTGAGACCGGGATCCGATTCGCCGTCAGTCAAGTTTGACGGCCATCCCTTGATAAAAATACGCAAAGGGCCGAGGGACACCCGGCAAATAAAACATCTCCAAGGTTTTTATGGACCACGGGTGAGCTTGAATCAGTTGCGCCATCGGCCGGTTGAGATGACAGCCATCCCCCAAGTATTTCCAACAGGGGGTGAGCCTATCCTGCCACCGGCGAACGGCTGGATCGGGACTTTGTCCGTGCTCCAGAAATAAAAACCGCCCGCCGGGCTTCAACACCCGATATAACTCCTGAAGGGCCGGAGCAATTTGTGGGATACTGCACAACGTCAGGGTGCTGACAACCGTATCGAACGAGTGACCGGGGAAAGGCAACATCTCTCCCGACGCAATCACCCATCTGACAAGAGAATCGCGGGTCGATGCGGCATGAGCCCGTGCAAGCGAGACCATACCGGCATTGGGGTCAATGGCGGTCACGAAACGAAGATCACGGGCATAATACGGCACGTTCGCCCCGGTTCCGAACCCGATTTCCAGGACCGATCCGGAAGCTTTGGCCAACAGCGCTTCCCGCAAAGGGGCAAACGCCGCCTGCTTCATGCTCCAATCCAATAATCTCGGAAATATCGTTCTGGAATACCATCCGCGCTTGGACACGCTGTGCTCCCGGCGACCGGTCACGCAACAACCATGAGCAGCTTGCATAAGACCGCACAAAAGCCGCCCGATTGCGAATTATTCATGTTGGGTGCTTACCATGCGACCATATAATTTGAAAGAGGGAGGGCCCCGGCATCGAAAAAATCTTTACAGCCCCTTTCAGCCCGGAATAAGATCAAGAATTGTCTATGAACTGAAATCATCCAGGTGAAATGATCACTCTCCTTCTCCGGAGAACTTTCGACTGAATGCATCGCAAGCACAACCGGCTCCGGGGTAGCCGTCATTCATGAGCGAAGCACGATCTCATTCGCACCACCCCACCTGATTTCCAAGCCTTTTAGCCGACACCAACTCGACCAATGTCCCGAGGTATGCCCATGCACCATCGACATATTTGTGATTTAGCGGTTCCACCTTTTGCCACCTTGCTCCTTGCCTGGTCTTGCAAGGGAACAGTCATGCCAAAACCGTGGATGCTGCCGGCCTCAATTCTTGCTCTTATCATCCTATTTCCATTAAATGAAGCGCTGGCCGTCCGGCCGTTTGTCACCGACGACGCCCGCATCATTTTTAAAGATCAACTCGAAGTCGAATCCTGGGCCGATGTTTCCGGTCAGAGGGGCTCAAAACCCACCTTCGGCCTTTCCTCCCTGCAAGGCTATTCTCCTTCGGACCGCGTGGAGATCATCGCCGGGGGATTCGGGTTTCAATATCACGACCAAAAAATAACTGTGGAGAACCTGGTTTTCCAACCCAAGGTCCTGCTGCTCCGTTCACTCGACAGCTGGATCCCGTCGGTCTCCGCCTCCGTGGCTTTACTGGCCCCTCTCAGCGGGAACCGTCAATTGTGGAACAATTATGCCATGTTTCAGGCCAGCTGGTTTTTGTTCACCCCTCCCGAGAGCACCGATCCCTATGACAACGGGCTGGCCATTCATGTCAATGCCGGCATCAAAGGCCAATACGACGCCGGTTCCGGGGCCCGGCTGACGAACAAACCCTTCTGGGGTTTCGGATTCGAATCCATCACCCCCGTCTCCCGCGAACTCCGGGTGGTGGGAGAAATCTTCAACGGTGATCCGTTTCACTTCGAGGACGAATTTCCGGCCTTTCAAACGGGCTTTCGCTGGTACAAGTCGGAAAACGTTCAGTTCGACACCCTTTTTGGCGGGGTCCGGCACCTCTCTGATCAGGACCAGCCTCGCCGCTGGGAATACACGTTTCAGATCGGCTACCGGCAATTATTCGATCTGGGCCTTTAAGACAGGAAAGGACGCTCCAAATGCCCGGCATCATACAATCTCATGCGCTCGCCCTCTTCGCCGCCATACTGTTCAGCTTGACCGCCTGCGGCCCGGACAGTATCCGTGGCAGGATTATTTCCATCGATGAAAACCGCTATGTGGTTCTGACCGATTCCGGCCGTGAAGTCACCATGTATGTCGATCGCACCACCCGAAAGAATCAGGTCGCGGAAGGCGACAAAGTGCGGGCCTTCGTCTCCAAGGACGGACATGCCGACTACATTCAGAAATTGGACTAAGTCGGCCGTTCGACTTTACGCTACGCTCTCATCGGATCATCCGCGGCTATCATGCTCCGGCCTGGATCTCGCGCTTCATTACGAGCAATGCTAAAGACCGGCCGGATTCGATCCGATCGGAAAGTATGACGGTCTATCTGTCTACGACCCGGTCGCAGATATGATACAGTAAATTTGGCCTTTCAGAAGCACCGCCGTATGACGATTTTCCCCGCAACCAGGCTTCCGGCTCAATTATAAGGAAAGAAATCAGCATGGAACGTGTAAAACAACAAACGAGACCCAGACCGGCCCCTTCGGGGCACGGGGTCTGTGCGAGTATTACCCCGGATACGGCCATGCATATGCTTTCCCAGCATGAAGTGGAAAAACTGTGCGATGCCAGCCAAGGCGGCTTGCACGAAATATTCCGTAGTAGTGCTCTGGCCGTGCTGACCAGCGGCAACGAGACGGACGACACGAAAGCCCTGTTTGCCCGCTATGCGGATTTTGACATTCAACTAGAGCAGCGCGATCGCGGGGTGAAGCTCGAACTTATCAACGCGCCGGCCAGTGCCTTTGTGGACGGCACCATCATTCAAGGCATTAAAGAACACCTGTTTTCCGTGCTACGCGACATTATCTATGTCCACAACGAAATTCACAACAATCAGAAGTTCGACCTGGGAACCTCCGACGGGATCACGAACGCCATTTTTCATATATTGCGGAATGCCGAAATTATTCATTCCGTCGAGCACCCGAACCTGGTGGTCTGCTGGGGCGGCCATTCCATCAGCGATGTGGAATACCGGTACACCAAAGAGGTGGGGCATCAACTGGGATTGCGCTTCATGGATATTTGCACAGGATGCGGCCCGGGAGCCATGAAGGGGCCCATGAAAGGGGCAGCCATCGCTCACGCCAAACAACGCATAAAAAACGGGCGGTATCTGGGACTCACCGAACCCACGATCATCGCCGCCGAAGCGCCGAATCCCATTGTCAACGAACTCGTAATCATGCCCGACATCGAAAAACGGCTGGAGTCCTTCGTCCGGCTGGGACATGGATTCATTGTGTTTCCGGGTGGAGTGGGTACCTTTGAAGAAATTTTGTATTTATTGGGCATCCTGCTCCATCCCGACAATGATAATGTGCCCTTTCCGTTGATTTTTACAGGCCCCAAACACTGCGCAGGTTACTTTAAAACCATCGATGCCTTCATCAAAAAAACGCTTGGACCAAAGGCGGCTCAACGGTATCAGATCATCATCGACGATCCCCAACGGGTGGCCTTTGACATGATCAATGGCATTCAACAGGTCCGGGAGTTCCGGAAACATACCCGTGACGCCTACTACTTCAACTGGCGCCTGACCATTGACCATGAATTTCAAAAGCCGTTTTCCCCCACACACGAGTCCATGGCCCAATTGGATCTGTACGGCGATCAACCCAATCACCTGCTGGCCGCCAATCTCCGCCGGGCCACTTCGGGCATTGTTGCCGGCAATATCCGCCATCAGGCCCTCAACGCCATCGAAAAGGCCGGACCGTTTAAGATTCACGGCGAATCCACGATCATGAAATTGATGGACGAAATCCTCCAGTCCTTCATCAAAGACCGGCGGATGAAAATCGACCAGGAAAATTACCAACCCTGCTATGAAATCATTGCGTAATGCCTTCCCGGTGCTCTAAGACGACAACCCGGGGCCAGGACCTCATACGAACTCAACAATATTGAGTCACCCCGGTCCGACCATTGGTCCGGCGAAAGCCCTCAAGGAGGCATCTCCGTTGGGACCTTCGCCGTTCGGCCGGGGGTTAGCCTTTTTCTCCCCGTCCGGCCGTGGGTCCCACCAGGTCGGCGGGAATCACCCGTCCCGCATCGACCTCATCCACACCGTGGATATTGCCGATATCGATCTCCAACACATCCCGTTGCACCAAGGTATCGATCGTACCCTCGAGGGTCACGGTTCCATCCGTTACACTAACCTCAATGTCCTTGTCATTGAACAACGAGGACCAGGTCAGATAATGAATCACATCTTTATAGATTTCCTGATCCTCCCGTGGTTCCTCGGCGACCGTCAGCAGATTTTTTACATCCCTGACGCCCTTCGTACCTTCAACCAACCGGCGCGCCGTCTGTTTATCCTTGTGGCTCATAACAGTTCCGTCCAGGATGACTTCCTGCCGGTTGACACGCACGTGGATGGTGTTGTCCTGAAGCAATTGCGCATGATGCAGCTTTTGTTTGATGGACTGGGTCATCTCCTCATCCTTCCCCATGTCAGGCGGCACTTCAAGCTTGTTCGTCAATGACTGCACCCCCTGAACGGACATAGCCACTTTGGCCGCCAAGCCGCGTTCTTCCAGACTGTCCACCTGCCCGAACAAGACGGCATGCCCATTGTCCACTGTCACGCCGATGGCATTCGCCTCAACCCGGGAATCCATGCCAAGCCGATGGACAATGGCTCCTTCAATTTCACCATCGGTCGTTCTGTGTTCGGTCACCTGCCCTTGCGCCAGCCCCATAAGACCGAACACGACAATGAAGCTAACAATCAGGGTGAGTGTCGATTGTGTCATGCGATTCGTCATGATGTTTCTCCTTTCTTCACGACTTCACTCATCGTCCTTTCCCTTGAGGAACTTGGAAAGGCGAGCGGAGCGACCGGCGATTGTGACGTTAAATAGGCGCCAAATCCCTCAAACTTATTAGGACTTATTCTGCCGCATTGGTTGGCTGAGACCACTCAAGAAAACCCTGGAGATCTCCTCATCTCATCCCCTTTTTAAGCCGGCTTGGCTTGGACCTCTCCTCCTCATTCCAATTGCCCCCACGAGGTATCTAATTGGATACCGTCTGTATCCAATCCGATGCCGTCCTTCCTCTCTGATTCCTGCGATCCGTTTCTGCGGCATTCAAAAGAACATCTAAAAACACTGCCTATCCGGCTGTAACAGCGATGACTATTCGCATCGCCACAAACATCTTCGGTTATGGCATGGAGGTTGCTGTAGTCGCCATGGCTGTCGCATTTGTTGGCAACCAAGAAAGGAGAGTGACATGAGCCTAGCACCGATGCATCGGCAACACCCAACACAGATTCCAAACCCCTATGGCGCACGAGGTGATCCATAATCAAGCCCTGTCCCTCATTTCCCACACCATTTTTATCCATTCAGCCGACGTAAGAAAGGATCGCATATGAACGTCAAAACATGTTTTTTGGTAATGGCCGTGCTCGGTCTGATGAATGTCCAGGCGCCCACATGGGCCCACAGTCCGAATGACACCGGCGGAGAGGGGCTGCAAGCCAAAGTTCGTGAGGCCGGCCTCATCATGTACGGCCAGGTGATTGATATACAATATCGAAACTCGGAGCCCACCAAGGAACAACCGCAAGGCCTCCCGCATACCTTCGTTACCTACCGCGTCCTGGAGGTTCTGCGGGGAGATGTCCCCGACAAAATCATCACGCTACGAATTCCCGGCGGAGCCGATGGGCAGGGCGGCGTCTATATGGTGACAACCGCTCCGGCTTTTGCCCGGGGGCAAACCGATGTGCTGTTCGTCAAAGGAGGCGAAATCGGGGACTGCCATTTGGTTGATTGCGTCGAAGGCCGATTCCGCGTCCATGACAACCAGGTGTTTAACGGCTGGGGGGTACCGGTGGTCGAGGCTCATAAAATCTTACGCATCGGGGGAAAACCCCGGTTCGATCTGAACGTGATGGAATTGCCCCGCCCCTCGTTTAAGGCCCTCCTTGAACGTCCGGGCATGCGGGAACACCTGTACCGCTTGAGCCAGGAAAACGGCGAAACTCTGGACGAACTCCAGAAGCGTTATGACCGGGAGGCCCCGAAGATGACCACCGTCAATCTGGGGAACCAAATGGCCCCCATCTCCAAGGATCTTGTGGAGGAACCCGAGGCGGAACCGATGGAAACCTACAGCGCTCCGCTGACCCCCGAGGTATTCTTTGAAGCTATCCGCGAATGGAGCCGGCACTTTGGAGACCCGCAATCCACCTTTACAACGGCCAACATCAAAGAACGGTTTATGGTGGCCGATCCCGAAGTCATGCCCGTAGAAACTATTCGTGAACTTGAACCCAAAATCAGCGACGAAGAACGCTATGACGTTCATGCCAAGGAGGGACTACGATAATGAAGATGACCAATATTATTACATCGATGGTTTTCCTGACGATATGCAGCACGCCGGCCTTTGCCGCTTCCTGGCTGGAGTGCAACGGGGACAGCGGCAAAAAGTTGCGGTGGAGCGGGATCTCCACCACCGCCCGCATCAACACCGGCAGTTTTCCGGCCGGACGTGTCCTGCAGGCCGCGCAACGGGGGATGAATATCACCAACACCAACCCGTCCAAGTTCACCATCAACCACACGACCGAAACGGGTAGCGTGGGAAGCGGAAACGGGCAGAACGAGGTGTGGGCGGCCAACATTTCTCCACCGGGTGAGGCCCGCATGCGGTATCACTGTTACTGGTTCTTCGGCTGGCATTACGGACTGGACGAGGTGGATATCGTCCTGGATTCCAACGGCCCATCCTGGACGACCTCACAAAGCAAAACCGCCAATTCCTCCTATACCGGATCACGACTTCCCATCGACGCCGTCATCGTACATGAAGCCGGACACTACCTCGGGCTCATGCATGTGAATTGGGAATACAACGTCATGGGGGATGCCTGGCGCCACCATCACACCAACGGCGCCACCGCTCGCACCTACTTTGGGGAAGATGCGTCACACGGCGCCCGCGTGCTCTATGGGGCACAAACCGGCACATTTAACGACGTGTCGGTCTCCCATTGGAGAAGAACCGGCGCCAGCGGCGAATATTCCAGCCATGGACGGGTACGTGTCCGCAACAGCACCAATACGGGAACACTGGCCGGAATCACCATTGCCGGAGAACCCGGTTTCCGGGTTAATCGCGGAAGCGTCGTCCGCCCTGAGTTTACAATCGAGAATAACGGGAAGCAGACACATTCCAACGTCAGGTTCGGTATCTACATCTCGACGAACGACTATATCAGCTATAGCGATACCCGGATCGGAGGGGGAACATTCGGCTCGATTCATCCCGCCGACGTCTTGACCACTACGATTCCGGTGATCATTCCCGGTTACCTGACCGCCGGGCAAAACTACTGGCTGGGTATCATTATCGACGAGGACAATGATATCAGCGAGATCAGCGAAATCAACAACCGGGCCTACA
>JBDIVP010000170.1:0-7583 GCA_039794325.1 Candidatus Inrsubterrania sp. | reverse complement strand
GCCCTTGACCAATGGCGGCGAATTGGCGGCGCTGTATTGTTTTATCTTTTTATGTATTTCCGCGCAGGGCTCCGGAATCTGGAGTGTGGATGCGGCCCGGAAATAGAGGACAAGGGGTACTGGGGGGGCGGGATAGTGAACACGTTTGAGGAGGAGGACCGGAATTTCATTCTGATTCGTAATCCGAACTTTCATTGTTGGTATCGAATTGTTTTCAGGGGGTAAGTATGGAGAATCCGCAGGATACCGCCACAGCATCATTCTATTTCCTGACCCGTCCGATGCCGCGGGGCCTGGAAGGTCTCACGGAATTGGCGCTGGACCTTCGGTGGACATGGAGCCACTTCAGTGATCGTCTTTGGGAACGGTTAGACCCGGAAGGGTGGAGGTTGACAGGGAATCCCTATTTTATTCTTCAAAATGTTTCCCAAACACGCCTGGAAGAAGCGGCCCGGGATCAAACCCTGCAAACCGATCTGCGCATGTGGATGGAAGAGCGCCGGCAGTACCTTGAGAATCCCGGGTGGTTCGGCCGGACCCATGGCTCGACCGGACTGGCCGGCGTAGCTTACTTCAGTATGGAGTTCGGCTTGAGCGAGGCCCTCCCCATTTATTCGGGTGGATTGGGGATCCTCGCCGGTGATCATTTGAAAACCGCCAGTGATCTGGGTGTACCGATCATTGGAGTCGGATTGCTTTATCAGCAGGGGTACTTTCGTCAGATCTTGAGTCCTGACGCCTGGCAACTCGAGGCCTTTCCCTATAATGATCCGATCAGTCTGCCGGTCATGCCGGTACAGAATTCCGAGGGCGCGTGGTTGCGCATTCACTTGCATTTGCCGGGCCGGTCCCTCTGGATTCGGGTATGGCAGGCCCGGGTCGGCCGAATTACGCTCTATTTATTGGATAGTAACGATCCCTTCAATAGAACACGGGATCGCAGTATCACGGCGAATCTGTATCCTGGAGGCCATGAACAGCGTCTGTTGCAGGAAATTGTCTTAGGGGTCGGAGGGTGGCGGGTTCTGGAGGCGGTGAACCGGCCCATCCAGGTGTGTCATTTGAATGAAGGGCATGCGGCTTTGGTGGTTGTCGCCCGGACAATGAGCCTGATGGCGAAGACCGGCCTGCCGTTCCCCGCTGCCTTATTGGCGACACGGGCCGGAAATGTGTTTACCACTCATACGCCGGTGGAAGCCGCCTTTGATTGTTTCGAGACGGATTTGGTCAGACCCTATGCGGAGCACCTGGCAGACAGGATTCATGTCCCGATGCAGCTCATGCTCGGCCTGGGCCGCCGAAATCCGGATGATACGAACGAACCGTTTAACATGGCCTACCTCGCCATGCGGGGGAGCGGACGAATCAATGGGGTGAGTCGATTGCATGGAGAAGTCAGTCGGCATATTTTCCAACCCCTGTTCCCACGCTGGCCGGTTGAGGATGTCCCTGTGGGGCACATTACCAATGGCGTGCATGTTCCGTCCTGGGATGCTTCACCCGCCGATGCCTTGTGGACGAAAATCTGCGGAAAAGATCGATGGGTGGGAGATCTGGAAACGTTGTGTGACCTGATCGGTCAAGTGGGGGTGGAAGAGCTGTGGGAGCTTCGGGTCACTCAGCGGTTGGCGCTGATACACTATGTCCGCCGCCGGCTGGTGAGTCAATTACAGGAGCATGGTGCGCATGAGGAACGGATTCAAGCGGCCCGGCACGTCTTGGATCCCAATGCCCTGACGCTGGGTTTTGCCAGACGGTTTACGGCCTATAAACGTCCGGGGCTGATTTTGACGGATCCGGGTCGCCTCATGCGGATTCTCAATGATGCCCAACGTCCCATTCAATTGATCGTGGCCGGGAAAGCCCATCCCTACGATGTGGAAGGCAAAGGATTGGTCCAGAGGCTGGCCCAATTTGCCGAACATCCGGATGTACGCAACCGGGTGGTTTTTTTGGAGGATTATGAAATGGCGCTGGCTCAGGAATTGGTGGCCGGGGTCGATCTCTGGCTGAATACGCCCCGTCGTCCTTTGGAAGCCTCCGGCACCAGCGGAATGAAGATCCTGGTGAATGGCGGATTAAATTGTTCGGTTCTTGATGGATGGTGGGCTGAAGCGTATGAGCCTGAAGTCGGATGGGCACTGGATTCCGGGGCCACCGGGTTCCGGGAAATGTCGGATGCCGACTTGGGGCACCAATTATATGATCTCCTGGAACAGCAGATTGTTCCGGAATTTTATAATCGGGATCACCGCGGCATTCCGCAACGATGGGTAGAACGGGTGCGGGCCAGCATGTCCCGCCTCACCCCGCAATACAGTAGCAACCGCATGATGCGGGAATATGTGGAACAGGTCTATGTGCCCGCTGCGAAGGCATACGGCGCCAGGATCGCGGAGGGTGGGAAATTGGCCAAAGCCTTGCAAAATTGGCAGGATCATCTTCAGGAAAATTGGGAGGGGCTGAGGTTCGGTGACTGCAGAGTGGCCTCGAGCGCAGACAGCCATGCCTTTGCGGTGGAGGTTTATTGCGGCGAACTTGATCCGGAGGTGATTCGGGTGGAAGTGTTTGCGGAGGGTGGGTATGGGCTTTCGCCTGCTCGGATTCCGCTGTCACATAAGGAAGCGGTGGCGGGATTGGTCAATGTCTATTGCTACAAAGGCGAGGCTCCCGCCTCACGCCCGGTGGAGCATTATACCCCACGTATCATTCCGGCTCATCCGCAAGTGGCCGTCCCATTGGAACGCGGCGATATACTGTGGATGCGATGAAAGCCATTGGAAGGCCGTCTTCGTTCTCGGTGACGGACAACAGGCCGCCGGGGCCTCCTTGATTATGGTTCATGGACGGTTTGTAAGGAAAAGGCGTGGGCGGTACTGAGCAATTCGACCGCCCGCTCGGCGGCGTCGGCAAACGGGATGAGCACGATATCCGCTCCGGCCTGCTTGAAGGCGTCGGCGTCACGAACCGTATAGGCGGCCAAGGCCAACTGTTTGGCATAGCCATGAGAACGGAGAGCATGTAATAGGGAGAGGTTGGTCGAAGACGCCGGGATGGTACTCACCACCCATTGGGCCCGGTTCAAGGGTAATGAAGCCGGTAAATTGGGGTCGGCCGCATCTCCGTAATGAGCCGGCCACCCTTGGGCATGCCAATAGGCCACCACTTCCGGGTCGAAATCCACTCCCAGAACTTGAAGGCCTTGTTGGCGCAAGCCTTCCGCTATGCGGCTTCCATAACGTCCCAGCCCGCAAAGAATTATGTCCGGATGGCGGGCATCCCGAGAAGTGACATCCTCCTCCTGTTCCCGATAGGGAGTTTGACGTTCGAAGAGGCCCAACCACGCCCCCAACCATTCATAGAGGGGGTGCGAATACAAGATCAGATAGGTGGACAGCCCGATGGTGACCAATCCTACCAGGGTAATCAAACCCATGACCGAATCATCGATATGGCCGAGGCTCACTCCCAGGGCCCCCAGGATCAATGAGAACTCACTGATCTGGGCCACGGTCAAACCGGCAAGAAACCCTGTGCGCGCTCGATATCCCATGAAACCCATAATGACCATGACAATGAGCGGATTACCGATTAAAACGAATAGTGAGAGGACAACGGCCGGCCAAACTTGAAGTCCCAAATGGCTCATATCCAATTGGGCTCCGAGGCTGAGAAAGAAAAACAACAAGAGGAAGTCCCGTATGCTCACCAACCGGGACCCGATGGCTTCCCGGTATGGAGTCGAGGCCAATGATACTCCGGCCAGGAAGCCGCCCACCTCCTTGCTGAATCCCAATCCTTCGCTGAAGGCTGCCAACGCCACCCCCCAGGCAATGGCAAAGAGCATCATCAGTTCGGGAATCCGTGCCAAGCGGTAAAGGAGTTGGGGCAGGCCATAACGCATGAGAGAGCCGATCCCGATGAGCAGCGCCGCTCCCTTCACCAGGACCAGAAGCATTTCCTGAACGAAGGAGTTTTCCCCACTGCCCATACCTAGGGCGGACAGGCCGATCATAACCAACACCACCACGATATCCTGAACGATCAGGAATCCGATGGCGATGCGTCCGTGCAGTGAATCGATTTCGCCTTTATCGGAAAGCAGTTTGACGATGATAATCGTGCTGGAGAAGGTGAGCGCCACTGCCACATAAAGGGCCGAAATGGGCTCAAGGCCCAAGGCGATCGACAAGAAGTACCCCACAACAGAGGTAAACAAGACCTGCCCCAAGCCCGTGGCCAACGCCACCCGCCCCATGGAACGGATCAAATGCAGATCCAACTTCAGTCCGACCATGAACAACAGCAGTGTAATGCCGATTTTAGCCAACAGTTCGACTTGTTCAGCCGAATGCACCCAATTGAATCCGGCGGGACCGCTCAAAATGCCCACTGCGATAAAGGCGACAATTAAGGGTTGGCGAAGACCTGCGGTCAGGGCCCCCACGGTAGCCGTCAGGAGTAACAGTGCGGCGATTTCCTGGAAGAGATCGGTAAAAGGCAACATAGATCAATAATCGACGGATGAACGAGCCTATGGGATGGTTAAATAGGATGAAAGGATACCATCAGAAACCCTTAATGGAAAGAATATAATCGTGTCTGTCTAATTCTTTTATATGGCATACATACCACTATTTGCCTGGTTTCCTCTGCAGAGGGTTTGTGCAGAGTTTCGGCTTGATCGGGAATAGGGAAAAACGGAAAGAATCGACCGTAGTTTGGTGGGTCGAAACATGACATGGTATTATTATTTTATGCGCAAACATTCGGCACCGCTCTTCAATGTCAAGCTGCTTTGGGCCTTATGCCTGTCCCTGTTAGGGGGATGGGGTGTGACCATTGGACATGCCATGGTGAAGGTATCCGATGAATCGATAGCGGGAGCCCCATCTGCTCCGCCGCCCATGACCTGGGAGAGTGAGCCTCTCCCTCCATCATCCTCGGGGTTGGAACAACGCCTGTTGGGTGAGTCCCTGTCCCAAGGCAAGGTTCAGAAAAAACGATTCAGCCTTTCCCGAGGACCTGGGCTTTCTCTTAAATCACCGGGCAAGTTCCCCGGCATTGAACTGGGCGTCGAAATGCATAGTTTGGGGGCCTTGCAATCGGTTGTGCCGACGGAACGGATGCCGAGAGCCTTGAATTTCCAACAGCAGGATCCTCTGCTGCAGCCTCCCTCGAATAGTCTCTCCCCCGATTACAACGGCGGATTCTTGCGGTTCACCTGGTAAGAATGGGGTGGGCCGGTTATCCGGTTATTGTCTCTTCTTGTCCTTAAAAGTAGAGTGCCCCGTAAAAGAGGCCATTGTTCCACGAGGATTGCACGGCCCACCCGTCAGGCGATCCTGGCTTCCAGTCAAGGTCCAGCCATAGCCGGTTAAAGGTCGCACCGACTGCAAAATGTTTGAACAGGCGATATTCCAGGCCTACGGTGAATTCGGCCAGACTGCCTTCGACCTGCTTGACGTTGACATAGAAGAAATCGGTGCGGGTTTGGATCTTCAGCCGTGGTGAAATCCGGTATTCCAGGCCTATCCCGATGGTGGGTAGAGGAACAAACAGAGTCTCTGTGACTGTGGCCGCTTCCGAAACAGGGGGAATGTTTCCCACCCTAATGGTAGCCGATCCGAGGAATTCCGCGTTAAAGTCCCCTAAATAGATCCCCGGCGACAAGACCAGTTCTACCTGCTGACTGCGATAAAAGGACTAGTCGTAAAACAGACGGTAAATGGTCAGTCCTATCTGACTGGTGATATTGCCCTGTGCCGAAAAAATTACATCATCGATGGTGAGATCGACATCCAGGATCGTCCGGTCTCCCCTCAGGTTGATGGCATACCGGGAAAATCCAATGGCATGATTCGGCGTCAATCGGAAATGGGCTCCCGCGCGTGCCATATGGTCCGAGGTCTCTCCCCCAAGATCCTTTCCGAAATCAAAGGTGGTGCCGATACCCGCCTGAGGTCCGTCAAAGCGATATCTAGCATCCAGCCCGAATAAATGTTGATAGCCTCCCCATAATTTAAGCCGTTCAGGGAAATTCGTTGAGTCGGGTTCAGCGGCGCGGGTCGGTGAGGTAACCCCGAGCCAGAACAGGAGGCCCAGGCAAAGGGCTGCTGTTCCTCTAAAGGCCTTTGAGAGGAAAACAGGAGGTGTGCCTTGTATCAATGGGGATCTCCTCCCACAATAAAGGGTGCCATCGCAGATCAAATCAAGATGACCCTATGTGGAGTGGCCACGGTACCATACTCAAAATATCCTATCCGGGCAATTCAACGGCGATGATACGACATCCGGCCAGCAGTTTCCCCGCACCGTTATCTATGTTATTGGGAATCTTAGGCCAGGAGTGTCCCATAACAAAATTTGACGGAACCTCTGTGCATGGTATTCCCAAGAACCGTTCTCTGCAGAAATTGGCTGACCGTGTAAAGAGGTTGAGGTTCAGACTTTCAAAAGGGGGGAGGGTAGGTGAGAATCGCCTGGATTATCCTGGTAGACAGCGCAACAAGAAAAATCTCACTGGAAACCACGTGCGGAGGAGGGATTACCCGGTGAAGTATTCTCCGTCATCCCTTTTCTACGGTAAAGGCGATTTTCAATGTGACTTGCCATTGCGTGACTTTTCCTTCATCAATGGCACCTCGCGTTTCTACCACTTGAAACCATCGCATGTGACGAATCGTTTGCGAAGCTTTCGCCACGGCATTTTGAATAGCGTCTTCTTCTGTGGTCTGTGAGGTGCCGGTGATTTCCACCGATTTATAAATGTGATCCTTGTCAAACATCGCGCTCTCCTTTTCTTGGTGTAGAACGGCACATACAGAAGCCACCACAGATCATCAATAAGGGAAGACGTAAGGACGGAATCCGACGGGACCCCAGGGCCCTCTATAGTATGGACGTCCCCAATAATGAGGTTTGTCCCAGATGGTAAGATCCTTAATGGCTAAGAGGGGCACCTCTTTCTCATCCTGATCTATGGAAATCGTTTCTTTGCCTACTATTTCTCCCACCATGGAAATGGCGATGCCGTTTTCCAGCACGGCCGGATCTAAAGGATCTTTCCCTTTTGAAAACGCCACAAAGCGTCCTTGTGTCGTAGAACGCCGGTTAGCAGGGAAATAATTATCCTTGAGGGGAAGTTGAAGGACTTCAAGTCTGGTCATATCTTGTCCACGCTCTATGGAGAGGACTTCTCCTCCGAGCACCATCACTTCCTCCTTATTGGCTTCCGGGTTGTCTCGTACATCTTCAAAATCTAACTGGTAATTGACCTGGTCCTCTAAATGATCAGGAATGACATGATATTGGGAACAGCCGGTGAAAATGATCAAGAAACTCAGGACGGATAATATGGGGAGTGTGGTCATGGGTTCCATTTCTCCTTTCTTGTCTTCATGGGACTGAGCATACGAGAAAGATTTATCATTGGACAGCAACGTGCCGCGGGGCGAATTTCTTCCTGCCGATCTTCGATGATAGAATTCTGTAACACTTCCTACGCATCAAGACCGCCCTCTTTGAATGGGCGCTCATGTCCGTCGGTTGAGCCATTGTTGAACCAGAGGTGGTCCAGAATC
>JBDIVP010000169.1:0-7678 GCA_039794325.1 Candidatus Inrsubterrania sp. | reverse complement strand
AGGCGGCGGGCAACCGCCGGATCCCGTGCTCCACAAAAGACTTCCTGGAAATCCCGTTTAAATTGAAACATATTGCCGAGATCCTCGGCGCCAGGGAAGTTGAAACTCCGGTAGACTTCAGGCGAAACGTCCTGATAGTGCACGGGTTTTCCCAAGGCCCGGGAAAAGGCCGCAGCCATCTCCTCTCCCGTAAGATGTTCTCCTGCCACTCCCAAGGTTTTTCCGATATATTCCCGTCCTGCCTTGAATATGCCATAGGCGCATTTGCCGATATCTTCCGCCGCAATGCCGGGCAGCTTTTGATTCCCCATTGGAAAGGTAATCGCTAGCTTGCCGTCCTGCCCGGCCTTGGGACCCATGCCGAAATGAATGAAGTTTTCCCAATAAAAGGAGGTCAATAAAAAGGTGGTAGGGACGCCAAGATCCCGAAAGATCTGATCGGCTTCACCTTTGGCATCGAGATGGGGGACTTTATATTTCCCCATTAACGTGGGCATGCGGTTGTCGTTCAACGGTACCCATTTTCTGGTATCTTCCAAGGTTGACCAGATGACATGTTGCAAACCGGTTTGCTTTGCCGCGTTAGCCATAGCCCGGGCTTGGGCATATTCCTTTTCGGGAGAGAAATGTTCCCAGAAAAAGGTGACACAAAATGCGCCATAGGCTCCATCAAAAGCCCGTTGAAGACTCTCATGGTCATCGAGGTCGGCTTGTACGACTTCAGCTCCCAGTTTCCGTAAAAATTGCGCCTTTTTCGAATTGACATCACGGGTCAATGCTCGTGCGGCAAATCCACCGGACGGATCATTGAGAATTGCTTGAACCAACCCTCCACCCTGAGCTCCGGTAGCTCCCGTTACAGCAATGATTTTTGCTTGTGCCATGTTCTCCTTCCTTCCTGGTAAGTCTCGACGGTCACTTCTTCAAGAGCCTTCCATTTATTGATCCTATTGGCCTTTCCGGACAGGTTCGTCATCTGAGGGACCGGGTTCGGTGGGTGGATCTTCAACGATCAGGGTGCCCCCCATAATCGGATGCAGTTCACAATGGTAGGAATATCGACCGGCCGGCAGTCCCGACAAGGTGTAGGTTTTTCCGGGCGCGACCTTTCCGGAATCGAACAGACAGGGTTGGGGTGTACCACAATCGTCATGCCGAACGCTATGAGGGGAGGCGGTGGCATTGATCCACTGAATGGGAAGACCGGCCCATACCACCGCTTCATGAGGGTGATAATAGGGAGGCCAATGCTCCATTTTGATGGGGGGATTGACCATTTCCGCCACGACTGGGAGCGTGCCCATGAACAGGAACACGATAATCAAAAGAATCTGTAACCTTTGTAAAGACATATCCACGATCCTTTTCCTAGGGTGGTGGGGAGGGAAACGAGTCCTGCCCGATACGTTCCCATGGTGTCCCTGGCCTAGGAGCCTGTCCGGCATTGCCGTTCGTGACGAGGCGAAGGAGCCAGGGTTCGGTGCGAGGCCGCAGGGCCGAAAAAACCGGAAGTGTATTCGCTGGAATACATTGAGGATTTTTTCGGGCCGAGAACGACGCAACGGGCCACGGATCGTTCGCCGCAGTAGAATGCTGCAATGTCGGACAGGCTCCTAGGGATGAAATCTCAGTCTGTGGAAAGAAAGGGCATGCAAGAGACTTAGGCCGAAAGTTTGTTTGCGATTCTTGCGACATGCTCACCTTGAAATCGGGCTCCAGCCAGCTCGTTTTCGCTTGGGAGGCGACTGCCGTCCCCGCCGGCAATAGTAGAAATACCATATGGAGAGCCTCCGCTGATTTGATCCATCGTCATCTGACCTTCAAACGCATAGGGCAGGCCGACAATCACCATCCCATGATGCAGCAGGGTAATATGAAAACTAAGAATGGTGGATTCCTGGCCTCCATGTTGTGTGTTGGAGCTGGCAAAGACGCTGCCGACTTTTCCCACCAATGTTCCATTCATCCAAAGTTTTCCGGTGGCATCAAGAAATTGCCGCATCTGGCCGCACATGTTTCCGAAACGGGTGGGAGTTCCAAAAATTATGGCATCGGCGTCTCCCAACTCGTCAACCGTGCAAATAGGCACCTCCGCCTGTTGTTGTTGGGCCTGTGTCGCCCCCATTTTTTCCAATACCGATTCGGATAGTGTTTCGGGCACCCGGCGAAGGTCTACGGCGACGCCTTCGATTTTTCCTGCGCCTTCCGCCACAGCCTGTGCCAATCGGTAGATGTGACCATACATCGAATAGTACACAATCAATACTTTCATGTCGGTCTCCTTCATGGTTTTGGCATTGTTGGATGAATGGGGGAATAATAATAGTCGTGGTCGATGATCGTGAGGGAGAACATGCGCAGGCCATCACCAATTACCTTAACAACTCATAAAAGCAGTTTCCAGTTGGCTTCCGGAAATGTGACGACGGAATGAAAAAACGGGGGCAATGCTTGTCATGGGTTTGAATAGCCTTCTGCCCGGTGTCTTCGGGTGAAATCACCGCTTCACTGTATGAAAATGTGAAAAGGGAAAAAGCGGGGAAAGGCTGAGTCAATGGGCCTGCGATCGGGAGCGGCTTCCGGCCCCGTTACATCGGGTTTTTAGCCGGTTCCGGCGGGATTGCCGGGGCGGGATGAGTTTCCGAACGAAATTCCTCCAACGGCCGGTAATTAATGGGCAACTGAAAAAGGTAGTCTGTCACCGACCGGAAGCGTACATTCCGGTACTCCACACTCCAATTCCCGTCTTTTTGGGTCAACTGCATCGGAAATCCGATATCGGTGGCAACCCATTGATAGTAGACCTCGGTCGTATCACCTCGTTGCACGGTCACCTCATATAACACGGTGGGATGCCCTTCCCGAATTTCCGTTCCGATTTCCTCTCGAAAAATTTCCCCCTCAAGATCCCGGGTGACTTTGGGATCCTGTTCCGGGTCATAGGGCATGGTTTTAAAGTGTCGCACGCGGGAAATCAGCAACCACATGAGCTGTTTATCTTTCCGCACGATCGTGACATTGACCGGACTCAATGTATGATGCTCCAGACGCCAGCGATCTTCCCGATAATACAGATTGGCTTTATGAGTCTTGCCGTCGACCTTGATGATTTGATCGGCGGTGAATTCCAGGGCAAAGGCCTGAACGTCCGATAGCAGTAGGCCGACAAGGAGAATGGCACCGAAAAGTATGAGCCGCATGTCCCGATTATATCATATTCACGTTGAAAGAAAGCTCCGCCCATGGAATTTTCGAAAGGAGGATCAGGAATGGTTTCTCCACCTCCGCCCGTCTTTAGCCAAGAGCGTGTCGGCTTCATCCGGTCCCCATGTTCCGGCCGCATATGAATAAAGACCGTGTGACCCCAGACTGCCCCAGACTTTCAGAATGGGGTCTACGACGCTCCATCCCAATTCGACCGCATCGCTACGCTGAAAAAGTGTGGCATCTCCTGCCATGACATCATGGAGGAGGGTTTCATATCCCGTACTCGGAGCATCCCCGAAATATTCCGCATATTGAAAATCCATGTTCACGGCCCCCACTTTAACTTTGGGCCCTGGAATCTTGGCTCCAAAACTCAACGAAATACCCTCGTCGGGCTGAATGCGAATCACCAATTCATTGGGGGTCAGGTGATCAACGGGAGTTTTGCGGAACAGCATGAGGGGTGCCGATTTAAATTGAATCACGACTTCGGTGACCCGCCTTGCCAGGCGTTTGCCGGTCCGCAGAAAGAACGGAACGCCCTGCCAGCGCCAACTTTCAATATACAGCTTCATGGCGGCATAGGTTTCCGTCAGTGAGGCGGGATCGACATTGGCTTCGGACCGATAAGCCGGCACACTGCGTTTGCCGATGGTGCCCGCTGCATATTGTCCGGCTACGGTCGACTGGAGAACATCAACCGGACTCATGGGTTCTATGGCCCGGAGCACTTTGGCCTTTTCATTCCTGACCGCCTCGGGATCAAACGTATTGGGCGGTTCCATGGCCACAAAGGCCAACAGTTGTAATAAATGGTTGGAGACCATGTCCCGGAGAGCCCCGGCCTTCTCATAATAGATGCCCCGGTGTTCCACGCCGAGGGATTCCGCGACGGTAATCTGGACATGATCAATGTATTGGCGGTTCCAGACCGGTTCAAAGATGCCGTTGGCGAACCGGAACACCAAAATATTTTGGACCGTCTCTTTTCCTAAATAATGGTCGATGCGATAGATCTGGCTTTCGTGCAGGACATCCCGCAAGGCCTGATTGAGTGAGCGGGCGGAGGGTAAATCATGGCCGAAGGGTTTTTCAATGATCACACGCCTGGAAAAGTCTTTGTGATTTTCGACCAATCCCTTGGCGCCCAATTGGCTGACGATTTCGGAAAAGAACGTGGGAGCTGTCGCCAGATAGTACAGATAATTTCGTTGGGTGCCATAGGTCGTATTTAAGCGGGCTAAAATCGCTTGAAGATCATCGTAGGTCTGCGGATTGCGAAAATCCCCGGAAAGATAATACAAACGCTCCAAGACCCACTCCTTGACTGCGGAAGGGATGGGACGGGACGGCAACTCATGCAAGTCCCGCCGTATTTTTTCCCGAAATTCATCGGTATTCATCAAGACACCATCCACCCCGAGAATCGCGAATTCCTGAGGGAGGTGATGGCTTGCGGCCAAATTACAAATGGCAGGGATTAATTTCCGTTTGGTGAGATCCCCTTGTGCCCCGAAGATGACAAACAACGTTGGAGGACGGGTTTCGCCATTTGAAAAAGAGGGGAAACGCTCCGGGGCCGCTTCGGGGGTGGACTGAGGAAAATCAGGTGGGCCGGCTGACGGAAGCGATGTTTCGTTTGAGAATGGCTGATCCTGGGCTGGCGATGGAGGATATATGGGGCGTTCAAAATTAGAGGACATACGCAACCCCTTGCATAACATGAATAATCAGAACCGGGATCTGAGGGAATTCCATTCCGTCGAAGATATTCCTAAAGTAGTTATTTTATCATGAATGTTCCCTTAACGGTGAAGGCTCCGGTCATACAGGAATTTTCATGGAGGATCGGCCGTCAACCGGCTGCAAACGGTTTGCTGTGTCGGAGGAGAGCGAAGTAATGGAAGTGGTAGAGATGGGCGAACGGACGCCGGGAAGGATCATTCAACCGATGAACTCCACATGCTGACCGTACAGGCTGGTTGGAAATTCTGGCGTTCAGGCTTCAAGGTAGAGGCGAAGGGTATTTTCCTGGCCGAGGGTGACATGCCCGACCTTGGTTTCTCCGCTTAACGTGCAAGTACGTTTGATGGCCAGGACCACCGCCGGACTTTCATCCGAACGGTAGATCACATCCTCCACCCGGATTTCAACGGCCTTTTCCTGATCTTCTGGATCCAGATACTCCGAGTCATTCATGGAAGCCTCAATTATGGTGGTGACAGAAACGACGAATCCCATGTTTTTTATCTCCAAAAACTGTGCCAGTGCCGAGGACTTCGAATCCAGGGGAAAAGTCGGGAAAATGAGACCAAAGTCACGCGCGACGTCCTTCCTTGTCAGCTTAACCCGGCAAGGACTGCCTTGCGCATGGGTAAAAATGAGTGCGCTCCGGCCCCCTACATCCGGCGCTACGCCGTAAGAGACATGGTTCGTCAAAGAATATTCCGTTTTTTCAAACGGACGAGGAGAAAAGGGCTACGGCAGTGTGGAACCGCCCGGCTTCCTTGCCGAAGATAGAAAGGATATTTCCGGCAACGCGGGTAAAAGGATCGGAAGTAAGGACGCCAGAGCCATAAAGGAATTTTTAAATTCCTGTTGGGTGAAGAAGAAAAAAACCAATATGATGCCGAAGACAAGTAAAAAAGGCCATTTCAAGCGCCTCCAGGTATCCGGGCCGGTTTGTGTATCGAATTTGGAAAATTGCAGGCGTTCTCCCATATGCACGACACATTGTCGAAAACTTTCATTCATGAGTTGGAGGTCGGGTTCCAGGCGGATTAATCGTTTTTGAGCCAAGGATGTCAGATCCGGATTATCGGTATGGAGATAACCGTCCACCGCAAGATGGTACAGGGACAATTGTTCCGAGAGTGAGCAGGATTGCCACAAGGCCTGATAATACGGCCAACCCATGTGGAGAAACTGCTCCTGAATCTGAGATGGTGTCCAGGTCACCCAGGGCTGGAGAGCTTTGATCCAGTAGCCGATCCGTTCAAGGTGAATCGCCGGCTGGGATTCCCGTTGCAGGGTATGTTTGAGGGGAAGGAGAGAGCCGGTTCCGGTGGAGGAAAGCAGCGGCGCGGGTGATTCCAGCCATGTGCGAAGCATGGTTTCCATTTGCGTGAAATGAAAGGAACTCCAGACAAACGACCCCATTAAGCCAATCCAATAATTCCGTTCAGGCCCCTGAAGGATGTCTTCTGATTCCAATCGGGGAGATTTGCTGTCCGCCAATGGATCGTGAGTCGAGACCAGGGCCACCTTGAAGCCCCGCCCAAGAAGTCTTTCGAGCAATGCGCCTCGCTCCTTGCGATGGGTTGGATCCTCCCATCGATATTCGAAGTGATCAACGATGACCGCGGAAACGGTTTCGGGAATTTTTTCGAGCATAGCGGCCGACCATGCCTCCGTGCCCTCGGTCTCATGTAAATCCAGGACATGACAGGAGGGTTCCACTCCCAACGACCGGACCACCTGAGTTTTGCCTGACCCCGGCAGGCCCACGATCAAAAGATATGGCACGGAGGCGGAATGATAAGGTGATGGAGAGGAGCCGGCCTCCGGACTTCCATGAAACCATGAGGGAAGGAGGAAGATTTTGGCCGCCATATACCGGAGGAGGCGGGCACTGAAGCCCAAAAGAATCAGGCCCAGCAACAGCAAGGCTGCAAGGTTTTTGGAGAGATCCATCGGAAACAGGGGAAAGCCAAGCGAAAGTGATAGGGTCGTGAAGGCCGGGCCTTCCGGTGCTCCCTGGGGGACATCGGTCAGGCGCAGAACTACCCGTTGAAAACCGTCGGCCACTTTGCCGAACCATTCCCCGGTGGCATCCTGCGGCATGGGATGGAGAAACCCCCAACTGTCCTGGTTCGTGGGATTGTGCAGGGAACTTTTTCTGACCAGCCGGTGCACGGCATCCAACCATGAGGGTTGCAGAGAATGCCCTGTTATTCGGGGTTCAGGAGCAAAGGACAGACATATCGGGAGCGGCACGGTTGTCAGGATGCCATGCAGGGTATACGGCAAATCCGGTTTGGCGAGGCGCCAGGATGGAGAACAGGTTGCCGGCGGCATCTCGGGTGAAGGATTCCGCTCTCCTTTGCAGCCGGGTATCAGGCAGGTGGTGGGGGCGGTAAAAAATTGAAAATTTTTTCGATCGGTTCCGGCTCCCTTGGCCAGCCAGGAACGCTGAAGCGACTGGCTGTTCAGGGATTGGGCCAATCCCCATAACTGGTATTGGGCAAACACCCGCATTTCCTGATCATGGGCGACTTTAAAGAACACAATGGCCGGAAAGACGCCTAGCAGAATAAACGTGGAGAGACCGAATCCGACAAAGGTCCGGTGAAGTTTGGATGGTTCAAGGCGGTCCCACGAATCAGGGGCATGATCCGGCCGATCGGCCCGGAACCTGATTGAACATCTGTACAGGGCACGAACCGTTATGGCCAACACGAGAAACGGGAGG
>JBDIVP010000168.1:0-7735 GCA_039794325.1 Candidatus Inrsubterrania sp. | reverse complement strand
TCATCGTGGCGATAAGCAGGCCGCCCAAGCCGTACTGTTGGACGATGGGGAAAAGAATGACCACGAAGGCTGCTGTTGGACCTGAAACATTGAAACGTGCACCTCCCGCCAGCGCAATAACGGCACCAGCCACAATCACCGTATAAAGCCCGTGCTGGGGCGGCACTCCGGTGGCAATGGCCAAGGCCATGGACAAGGGCACGGCTACGGTACCGATGGTCAGGCCGGCCATCACATCCTTGCGAAGGTCGGATAGTCCGTAGCCCTCTCTCCAGACGGCGCGTAGGGCAGTGGCAATGCCGGGAATGTTCAAGGAAAAACGGTTTGTTCTCATAGGTAGGACCCCTTGCAGCGAACTATTCTCGCCATGGGAAAGGTAAACGGCAGGATTTCAAGAATTGGATATCAGACTCTCATGTAAATTATATTACCATTAAGTTAACATTTCATACAAATAGGAAGAAGAATTCTCCACGGTGGATTCGAAATCGATCGCAAGAAAATCGTTGCCAAGAGAGACAAACCTTATTAACATGAAATGTTAATACTAGGGGAGATTATCTAGATGGAAAGAAAAACTGCTCGTCTGACCCTCCTAATTGATCCAAACAAAAAACGAGCCTTCGAGCAGCTGTGCGCGGCGCAGGACCTGACGCCTTCTCAGGTGGTTCGTCAATTAATCCGCGAATATCTGCGGAGTCACGGAGTGGAGTATGAGACTCAGATAACCGGGGAAAACGAGAAAATTCATGAAGAAGAAACCTAAAGCATTCAATTAAAAATGCCGCAGAATTTCTGCGCACGTCATGGCCGGCTTTTTACCCGTCACGCCTGCCGATGACCGACAAAATAGGCTCCAGGTTCAGATGAGCCGCCACATGATCGGCCCAACGATCCAACGCCTCCTCCAACCTCGAGGAGACGCCCAGTGACACTTCGATTTCCAAGGGGGGGAGTCCTTTCCGCGCACGAACGCGGTTCAGCCAAGCCCGCCTGAATTGAGGACGGTCAAAAACCCCATGGATATAGGTTCCCCACACCAACTCATCCTCACTCCTGGCTCCGTCCACATCATTACGGGGCAAACCGGACATACCATCCTGGCCACTTCCGTCCTTCATATCCGGGATCAGATGAAAGCACGGCGTTACTTCCTCCAAAAACGTTGGCGTGCCGAGGTGAATTTCATAGCCTTCCACCAGACAATCTTCTTCTTGTCCCACAAACAAGGAACGAGCAGTTACCTGAACGGTCTTTTTTTCTCTGCGTAATTCGGTTGTCATCGGCAACAGTCCGAACCCGTCGGCACGGCTCCCCGCTTCCATCCCATGGGGGTCCGTCACGGAATGCCCCAGCATCTGAAAGCCGCCGCAAATACCGACCAGTTCCCGCCCACGCCGGCGATGATTCGCAATCGCACGGTGGAAACCCCGTCCACGCAGGTCTTCCAAATCGGCAATCGTCGTTTTACTCCCCGGCAGAATGATCACATCGGCCCCCTGACAATCCTTGGCCTGTGCCACATAACGAAGCGCCACATCGGGCTCAGCCGCCAGTTGATTGAAATCGGTGAAATTGCTCATATGCGGCAATAGAACCACGGCAATATTGACCGCTCGATCCTCAAACACCGTCTGGCGATACCGCTCCACCTCGACACTATCTTCTTGATCCAATTCAAGATGGCGGAGATACGGCACCACCCCGAGCACCGGCACGCCGGTCCTCGCTTCCAATATGGCCACCCCGTCTTGAAACAACGCACGGTCTCCACGGAATTTATTCACGATGACCCCGATCACCCGTCCTCGTTCCTGAGGAGACAACAAATCCATCGTGCCGATTACCTGCGCAAACACCCCTCCCCGATCGATATCCGCCACCAGCACCACCGCCGCATCGGCCAGCTCCACCACCGGCCAGTTGACGATATCCCGGTCCCGAAGATTCATCTCCGCGGCGCTTCCGGCCCCTTCAATCACCACCGCCTCATAGTGACCGGCCAGCCGCCCATAGCTGGACTTCACGGCCTCGAACAGGTCGGATTGGCCCTTGAAGTAATCACGGGCCTGCTGACTTCGCCAAACATTGCCATGCACAATCACTTGGCATGTGGCATCGGCTTCCGGTTTCAACAAAATCGGATTCATATCCACGTGCGGAGGCAGGCGGCAGGCCTGGGCTTGCAACACCTGCGCCCGTCCCATCTCCCCGCCGTCGGGAGTCACATAGGAATTGAGCGACATATTTTGACCTTTAAACGGTGCCACCCGGATACCGGTCCGGGAGAACAGCCGGCACAGGGCGCAAGCGATCAAACTTTTTCCCACATCGGAACCCGTCCCCAACACGGCAATCGCCTTGGCCTTCATGCGTTTCTCCTCATTCCATGGCAGAATTTCACCGGTATTTCCCTTTCGAGTATCTCATGGGTATGGTACATTCAAAAAACGCCGCAACGTCTACCCTTTTTACACTCACTTAACAAATGCAAGAAAGATGGATGATTGATGAACACGATGAAACGATTCCGTAAAGTTCTCATAGTGTTTTTGATGGTGCTGTGGTCCGTGCCTCCAATCGCCACCGCCATGGCCGAAACACCCTCGATACAACCGGGCACACTCGAAAGCATCCTCCACAACAAGGTCCTTCGGGTGGGCGTCTCTCTCTTTACCCCGTGGACCATCAAGCAACCGGACGGCCAACTGGTGGGCTTTGAAATCGACGTCGCCAATCGACTGGCCAAGGATCTGGGGGTGCAGGCGGAATTTCACGTCTTGGATTGGGAACACATCGTGCCTGCTCTTTTAAATCGGGACATCGACATCATCGTCGCCGGCATCGTAATCACTCCGGGGCGAGCCTTAAAAATGAATTTCAGTCAACCGTACGACTCTTCTGGAATCGGCCTCATCACCAATATCGCTCTGACCAAAACCTTTAAGGGCCCGGAAGACCTGAATCGACCGGAGGTCACCATCACCGCCGTCACCGGCACCATCTCGGAGGAGATCGCCCGCAGGGTGTTTTCCAAGGCTACGATCAAAACCTTTCCGACCAGCGAAGGCGCCATTCAGGCCATCACGTCGGGAAAAGTCCATGGCTATGTGGAGCATGAACCTATCACAACCTTTACCGTCCTGGACAATCCCGACCTTGTGGATAAACCCCTGTCCCAACCCCTGCTGGAAACCAAAGCCGGCTTTGCCGTCAATAAAGGGGATCCAGACTTTATCAATTTTTTAAACGCCTGGATCATTGCCCACAAGGCGGATACGTGGTTGAGGTCCGTACACAAATACTGGTTCGAAGGCATTGAATGGAGAAAGGCAGTGGTCATCACGCCATGACAGCCACGGAACCGCTTCCGGAGTTGAGAGACATGAGCCACACATGGCGCAGCATGGGATTGTTGATATTGCTGCCGGCCCTGCTGGCCGCGGGTCTGATGGACACGTCCTCCTTGGAAAATGCCTTACCCGAACCGGAGAGCTACCGCTCTCCGTTTTCAGAGTCGATCCTTGAGTCGCAGGAATGGCGGGCGCCGGCAAAACCGGAACGGGATTGGCGCTTACCGCCCCCGCCCGAGCCCGGCTGGCGGACGCCGAATGCGCCACGATCCAAATCGCCTTCGTCCAATAAAACGCTTGAACTTTTTCCACGCCACCGATCCGGCCAACCTTCAGATTACGATATAATCGAACGGGATGAAAAACCATTGATCAAGCTCTTTGAATTCGGCACAAAATAATCGCAAAAAACTCTCAGGATCCGGCGTGTCTTGCCATCGATGGCTCGAAAAGGCACAATGGAACATGGGCCGTCACCACCCACCCACGGTTCTGCAACAGGGATACACCTCGGACGCCCCGCTCCCCACGCAAGTCGTCTCGAACGAAGAATTTTATCCTCCCGAACAAACCCATACACAAGCACAGGTCGAATGGCTGATCCACCGGACCAGCGAACGTTTGAGCCGCCGCCTCGGGATCAACCGCCGAGAGTTTTTGAAAACAGCCGGCGGTATGGCACTGGCCTTTCTGGCCATGAACCGCGTCTTCGGCCCGTTTTTCGACGTGCTCGATGTGGAAGCGGCCGAACCGGAAGCGTTCCAGGAACGCAAAGGCCCGTCCCCCTTCATCTTCGACGTCCAAACCCATTATGTCAGTTCCACCTTCAATGAACCGGGGTGGAAGGAAGGATTGCTGGCCTTACGCAAACGGGCAAGGGACATGGGGGTCAACCCCAAGTTGGCCGGCGACAGCGGGACCATCGCCGACTTAAGCTGGGAAAACTTCATCAAAGAGGTGTTTCTGGACAGCGACACCTCCATCGCGCTCATCAGTACACCGCCCGGCCCCTATCCCTGGGAAGCCGTCGTCCCTCCAAAGGAAATGACCCATATCCGCGATGAGATCAACCGGCTGACCGATTCGCAACGGATGCTGGCACACGGCCTGGTCATGCCGCAATTAGGCAACGTGGACTTGGAGTACATGGATCAACAGGCGGAAACCTTCCGGATCGATGCGTGGAAATGTTATACGGGTTCCCCGCCGAAAGGCTTCGAACACGGCTGGTGGTTGAGCGATGAAACCATCGCATACCCCATGCTGGAGAAAGCCAAAGCCCTGGGCATCCACAACATCTGCGCCCATAAAGGCCTGCCCTTGGGTCCGGTGCCCGACTACAACCATCCACGGGATCTTTTCCAGGCCGCTTCCGATTTTCCCGACCTGCATTTCTTCGTCTACCACGCGGGGTTCTTGGGCACGCACCGGATCGATCCGGACAAGGCCAAACGCGGCGAGATTCCCTGGACCAGCGAATTCTGCCGGATGAAACACCAGCACCCGAAGGTCACCAATATCTCCATGGAATTGGGATCGACATTCGGACAATTGGTCATCACCGAACCGGTGGTCTGCGCGCATCTGCTCGGGCAAATCCTGTCGGCCTTCGGTGAGGAGCATGTCATCTGGGGGACCGATTCCATCTGGTACGGCACCCCTCAATGGCAGATTGAAGCCTTTCGCCGCTTTCAGATTCCCGAAGAGCTTCAAGAAAAACATGGCTATCCTCCATTGACCGCCACACGCAAGGCCAAGATCTTCGGGTTGAATGCCGCCAAACGATTCAACGTGGACGTGAACGCGATGCCCCGGAACCTCCCGAACGATTATCTCAGCCGGATCAAAATGGCCTATCTGGAGGAAGGGCCGATTCCCAGCCACCATGCCTATGGCTGGGTGAGAACCCCAATTGGATGACAGAAGAGAGAAAAGGACTCGTTAGATGACCAAACACACTTCATCATCTTCACAATCAACTTTGGGGCGGGAAGAACTCCTGCAAATGTATCGGGACATGCTGCTGATCCGCCGCTTCGAAGAAAAATCGGCCGAAATGTACGCCCTCGCCAAAATTGCGGGATTTTTGCATTTGTATATCGGCCAGGAAGCGGTCGCCGTCGGCTGCCTTTCCGCCCTGCAACCGGAGGATTACGTCATCTCCGCCTACCGGGACCATGGCCATTGCCTGGCCAGAGGGTCAGATCCCAAAGCGGCCATGGCGGAACTCTTCGGCAAAGCCACCGGCCTCTGTAAAGGCAAGGGCGGCTCCATGCACTTCATCGACGCCGAGCGGAATTTTATGGGCGGCTATGCCATTGTCGGCGGGCACCTTCCGTTGGCAGCCGGGCTGGCCTTTGCCTTGCGCTATGAAAAACGTCCCCAGGTTGTGATTTGTTTTTTCGGAGACGGCGCCCTCCCTAGCGGACAAACCCATGAAGCTTTCAATCTGGCCGCCCTCTGGAACCTGCCCGTCCTCTTCGTCTGCGAAAACAACCGCTATGGGATGGGCACCCCGGTCGGACGCGGCATGGTGCTCTATCGGGACCTGGTGGAACGCGCCAAAGCCCACGGCATCGAGGCCGAACAGGTCAACGGCATGGATGTCCTGGCCGTGCGGGCCGCCACGGAACGCATCGTGCAGATGATCCGGGAAGAACCCAAACCCTATTTCATGGAAGCCCTCACCTATCGATACATGGGCCATTCCATGTCCGATCCGGCTCATGGACATTACCGCACACAGGAAGAAGTCCGTGAAGCACGCAAACAGGATCCGCTGGTCCAGTTAAAAGGGACCATGTTGAAAGAGGGCACCGGGAAGGAAGCCGATTTCAAACAGATAGAACAAGACGTGGAAGCCATCATCAAAGAAGCGGTGGCCTTCGCGGAGGAAAGTCCCTATCCCGACCCGTCCGCCCTGCATGAAGATGTCTATACCGAAACCTCCGAACAGTAATCCTGACGGATCGATCACCATCCGACTGTCGCCAATGTGAATGGAGCCTGATGCATGAACCTTTCATACCGAGAAGCCTTAAACCAAGCCATGCGCGAGGAAATGCAACGCGACCCCCGCGTGTTTCTGATCGGCGAAGAAGTCGGGTACTACCAAGGCGCCTTCAAGGTCAGCAAAGGGTTTGTAGAGGAATTCGGAGCGGAGCGGGTCCTGGATACCCCGATCACCGAAGCAGGATTTACCGGGCTGGCGGTCGGCGCCGCTATGGCCGGTCTGCGGCCGATCGTCGAATTGATGACCTTTAACTTCGGCATACTGGCATTGGATCAAATCGTCAACAACGCCGCCAAAATCCGCTACATGTCCGGCGGGCAATTGTCGATACCCATGGTCATTCGCGGCCCCGGCAGCGCGGCCCACCAATTGGCCGCCCAACATTCCCAAAGCCTGGAAGCCTGGTTCTGCCATGTGCCCGGCCTGAAAGTCATCGCCCCGGCTACTCCGCAGGATGCCAAAGGCCTCCTCAAAGCGGCCGTTCGCGACGACAACACGGTCATCTTCATCGAAGCCCAATTGCTCTATGGAACAAAAGGCGACGTGCAGGAAGGCGAATTTACGATCCCGATCGGACAGGCGGAAATCAAACGGGAAGGCAAGCACGTCACCATCGCGGCGTACTCGAAAATGCTGCGGCTGACGCTGGAGGCCGCCGCCGACCTTGAACGGGACGGGATCGACGCAGAAGTCGTGGATCTCCGGACGCTCAAACCGTTGGATGTCGACACGCTCGTACAATCGGTCCAAAAAACAGGGCGTTTGGTCATCGTCGAAGAAGGCTGGCGATTTGCCGGTCTGGGAGCTCAAATTGCCGAAAGCGTCTATTCCACCGCCTTTGATGCCCTGGACGGCCCCATCGTCCGGGTCACGGGTGAGGATGTGCCCATGCCCTATTCCCGCCCCCTCGAGGATTTGGCCATTCCCGATCGGGCGCGTATCATTCAAGCCGTCAAACAGGTTCTTTAGCAGACTGTTGAAACACTCGAAGATCTTCAAAAGGGGTCCCTTGATCCAACAGATGACAGACTTTCATTGGATGGACAGGGTGTTCAAAAAGGCCCGTCCAGCAAGGCCGGAGGTACTTTGGCGGGCGGAGCGTACGAGGGAGTACGTGAGCACGACAAAGAACCGAGAACGCCGCTGGCGGACTTTTTCAACACCCTGCTAGATTTAAGAAGGAATACGCCATGATTACACGAGTCGTCATGCCCAAACTCACCGACACCATGGAACAAGGCGTGTTGGTCGAATGGAAAAAACAAGAAGGTGAGGCCGTCGTCGCGGGAGACGTGCTGGCAGAAATCGAAACCGACAAGGCGGTCATGGACCTGGAATCCTTCGGCTCGGGCACCTTAAGGCGCATCCT
>JBDIVP010000167.1:0-7747 GCA_039794325.1 Candidatus Inrsubterrania sp. | reverse complement strand
CCCGGCCGTCCCAACATGGCGGGATAGTTCCCCGACGTACGGTTCCCCCTAAAATCTTTTCCGCTTCCTCCTGAATCCGGATTCTGGAGATACCGGTCAAGATATTGCTTCCACATGAGGTGGTGATGGGACGTTCGGTATTTTCGCGAATCGTTAAACAGGGTACGCCCAAGACGGTGGTTTCCTCCTGTATGCCTCCCGAGTCGGTCAAGACCAGCGTGGCCTGCGCCATAAGAGAAAGAAAATCCAGATATCCCAGCGGATCTAGAACTTGGATCGTTCCGAGAGGCAGGTGGAAGGCACGCAATTGTGCCCTTGTTCTTGGGTGGCAGGGAAAAACCAGGGGAATTTTCCGGGAGAGTTTCTCCACGGCGGCAAGAATCTCTTCCAAGGATTCCTTCGCATCCACATTCCCCGGTCGGTGCAGGGTCAATACCCCGTAATTGCCGGCTTGAAGACCGCATTGCTTGAGAATGGTCGATTGCATAGCCTGCTCACGAAAATGCAAGAGAGTATCGACCATGGTATTCCCCACAAAAAAAATCTTTGACGTGGGGATCCCTTCCGCCATGAGATTTTTCCGTCCGCTTTCTTCTGTAATAAAAAGGAAGTCGGACAGGTGATCGGTCACGACCCGATTGATTTCTTCAGGCATTCGGCGATCAAAACTTCGTAAGCCGGCTTCTACATGAGCCACCCGAATACCCAGCTTGGCACATACCAGCGCACACGCCATGGTGGAATTGACGTCTCCATAGACCACCACCAAGGCCGGATCGCACTCCCTGACAACCCCTTCAAACCGCATCATGATGGTTCCAGTCTGTTCCGCATGAGTTCCGGATCCCACTGCTAAATGATAAGTCGGATCCGGCAAACCCAATTCGTCGAAAAACACCCCGGATAACCCTGCGTCATAATGCTGACCGGTATGCACCACAATATTGGCGTTGGGAAGCTGTTCTCTCGCAGCACGAATCACGGAGGCCGCTTTCATAAAATTCGGCCGCGCCCCGACGACATGCAGAATGCCAGTGGTACTCATATCAAAAACTTTAGGTTTCACACTAAGGCTGAACGCAGGGTGCCGGTCTGACGAGCGACGGCGGAAGGAGCGTGGCCTCATCCACACACGCCTGGTTGAGTTGTTCTTGAGTGAGTCCCACGACGGTGGCCAGATTGGCGCCCCTGAGGTCGGCATGCAAAAAATTGGCATTGGCCACATAGGCCCCCTGAAGATTTGCCAGCAGGAGATTGGCGTCCCGCAGATTCCCATGAAGCAATGTCACATTTTCCAGATTCGCTTTAAACAGACTGGCCTGCTGAAGGTTGGCCCCGGTCAAATTCGCCCCCTCCATGTTGGCTTCATTCAAATTGGATTCCTGGAGGTTGGCTAAAAATAAATTGGCGCCACGAAACGTGGCCTTTTGAAAAAGAGTTTGTTGAAGATTGGCCCCGGTAAAATTAGCATGATCGAAATTGCCACCTCCGAAATTCACGCCTTGAAGATTGGACAGAAAATAGAACGGGGGCTTGGTATCCTTGACAAAAGTGACGGGGGATTGATCGATAATTTCCATCGAGGACGGGTAAGCCCCTTCCAGCCCCTCCGTTTTCTCCCATGCCTCCGTCATGTCTGAAACCATTCCCAATGCTGACGTCAACATGCCCAAACTTAACCATAAAACGGGCAGGACAATTAATCCGATCGCCCGGTACCGGACAGGTGAGGCTGACGGTAGTTCCATGTGATTCCCGTTTCTCACAACTTCAGAAATGAAAGGCGACTCCCCCAAGCCATTGCAGAATGGAATAATTGCCCTGCAAGCCGATGCCCTCGCCAAATCCTTTTAACGTGGCATGATTGTATTTGGCTTCAAAAAACACTCCCCATGCCTCCGTCGCCTTGACCTTCAGCCCACCGAACAAATTAAGCCCCGGCACAATCTTGGAGCGATCGAATTGATTGGATCCCTTAAACCAGAAGGCCCCGATTCCCGCCCCGACATAAGGTTGCAAAAGATCCCCCGGATAGCGGAGCACCCCATTCAACGCCACAGTCGTCACCCTCAAATCGCTTTCCTCTAAAGTAATGGTACGAGGAATAGTAAAATTTCGAGGGAGGGTATCGGGGTTATTACTGGGATTGTCGGAAGGGCCATCGGGCGCCGGGGTCGGATCAAACCGGGTCACAAACTGCGTGCCCGATATCGTTTGGGATCGAATTTTAGGATTGGTCAGATACCCTTCCAGTTCCACACCTAACCATGGCAACCCCGCCTGGGAAAAAAAATATCCCACTTTGCCGCCGGCCACAAATGAATCCTTCAGCTGAACATCTTCGGTCTGTAAATTTTGCGTGAGTTGAAATAACGGATTAAGGGTTTGGTTGATAAGATCCGGATTGGTGGTGGCACTTGCCAAACTGGAACCCAGAGCGGGCATTTCCACATCAGTCAACTTCGACCGTGAGGTCGCACCGCCAAAACCCGCCACATACCACTCAGCCGTCACCGTGACAGGGAGTCCGGCCAGAAAAATACCGACCAGGCACAAACTTCTGATCGACTGAGAAAACCGAATGAAGCGCGTGCGCGACTCTCCGGGTCCAATTATCTTCATACGGATCGATACCATAATGTGTAGAGTTCCTTTAGCAGAGGTCTTAATGTTATACCCACCGACCTCGCCACCCAACCTCCTGTCGACAGGGATGAGACTAGAGGATCGTGATTTCAAGAACGTTACGTCAAAATTACCGGAAGGTTAATTTATCGGAGAACGGGCGACCTCTCGGATGACAAATCCCAGAGACGCCAACTCCGAGGTAAGCCCGCGAGGGGCTGCAGTGTAGACAGGGGATTCGGTTGCCGAAGAACTGGAGGGAATCTGCGCGGCCAAGGTTTCAGCCGCAGCCGGATTCCCACGAAGATAATACACCTGTTGGAGTTTTCGTAACACCGGAATCAGGCGGGGATCATCATCTCCGGCAGTCCTCCGGTGGATGATGGCGGCACGTCTTAACAACCGTTCGGCCTTGGCCAGATCCCCGCTTCCTATGGACACGTTGGCCAAGGCAAATAAGGTTTCGGCAACATGCAGGTGCTCCCGGCCAAGATACCGCTCTTGCAGATCCAAGCCTTGCTCAAGCAGGGTTTTTGCTGTTTGGTGGTCTCCCAAAAACTGGTGCACCCGACCAAGCGCAGCGGAGAGCTCACCGAGTTCAAGAGTTTGATCACCGGAGACCTGGCGGGAAAACGTCAAGGCACGCTCAAAAGCCTCTCGAGCTTTGGAGAAGCGTTGCCGGGATTCATGTAGTAAGCCTAGTCGAAACAATCCCTCTCGTATCGTTGGCTGCCGGACGTCCGATTCATGAGGCAGATACTTCAGGGATGTCAGATAGCGGGATTCAGCAACGTCCCATTTTTCCTGTTTTTCGGCCAGAACCGCCAACCGCATTAACTGCCATCCAATCGAGACGGCATTGGTAGAGAACTCTTGAGCTTGCAGTTTCAACGCCTGCACAAATTCCGATTCGGCGCCAACCAGGTTATCCTGCGCCCAGAGCAGAAACCCCAAACGCTCATGGGTTTCGGCCAAACGGAAATCCTTGTCTCCATAGGAATCAACTTGCAAAATCAAAGCTTGACGAAGAAGCGACTCGGCTTCTGCCCACCGATGATCCCGCTCCATGACCGAAACCAGCGTGAGAAGTCCAAAAAGTTTATCCCGGCCATCAGGACCTTCATCATCGGAGCCCCGGGACAATTCCTCAATGACTTCCCGCCGTTCCGCCGCTTGGCGGGCTTCTACGGAAGAGCCCTCCCTCAGATAAACCCTCTCCAATCTCTCCAACGGTTGGGACAGGGCGACGGCCGCGGGACCTTCCAACAACTCCTCGTTGACCATGACCTTCTTCAGGAGTCGCTCGGCATCCTCCACCTTGTCCTGGCGGAACAGGGAATCGGCTAAAGCCAACGAGGACTCCCTGATCAGATCGTGGAAATTTCCATAGTCATGCTGGGTAAGACGAAGCGAACGCTTCAAGAGTGATTCCGCTGTCCGGGCATCATCCTGAGACAGATAAATTTGACCTAATTTCGCTAACAATTTCCCGACTAAGCCATGGGTCGCCCCGGAGATCCCTTCCGTTTTCAAAATCAGGGTTTCATAGAGTCGCCGAGCTTCCTCAAACCGCCCCTCACCTTCCAGCAGCCGCCCAAAATCCTCAAAAAAAGGAATCGTATCGGGCCAATCTTCGGCTGGCACATTTGGGATCCGATCCGCAATCCGACCGTACAGCGCTTCCGCCTCAAGCGACCGATGCCTTTGCTGTTCGAGGCGGGCCAGTCCACCAAGCAAAGGAAGTAAAGCCGGATGATCGGCCCCTTGAACCTGTTGAGCCAATTCAAGGCCCTGTCGATAATGGACCTCCGCTTCATCCAGCCGTCCTGCCTCCAGCGCCAAATCCCCCAGCCACCTTCGGTTATGCCAGATTTCGGGATCCTCATGGACCGCTAATTGCTCCTGCAGTTCAACCGACCGCCGGATGTGTTCTTCAGCCTGCTGCCGTTCACCGTCCCTCTTGGCCAACCTCCCCAATTTTGACAACACCGTCGCCAGGGTCGGGTGGGAGGCCCGGCCCGTTGTGTGATAATAATCCCTCGCCGCACGATAGGATTTCGTAGCCTCCGCGGTCCTCCCGAATCGTTCGTAGCATTCCCCCAAACCAAGCAAGGTCTGCGGGAGCGTGGGGTGGAGGTCTTGAAACTTCTCCCGCTGAATACTGCGGGCTTGGTTATACCACTGGAAAGCCTTTTCGCAGTCTCCCGTTTCCCGGTGAAAATCCCCCAGGTCCAAAAGCACGTTTAGGTGGGCGCTCCTTCCTTCCGTGTCCGGTCGTCCGTCCAAAATCCGAAGAGCGTCCGTCAAGAATGTTTCAACACCATCCGTACGGTCCTGAGCCCTCCGTACATGAGCCAGGTGCGACAGCAATTGAGCGACTCCCCTATCCTGATCCCCATGAAGTTCTTTGACCGCAGCCAACTCCAACTCAATCCAATGCTCCGACCCTGCATAGTCGCCCCGCTGCTCCAGGAGATCGGCCAATTCCAAGCGAAGGCGGGACACGGCCGGATGACGTGTCCCCTGTAAACGCGTTTTGATTTCCAGGACACGTTCATACGTGCGTTGCGCCTCATCCACCTGTCCATTCACACTCTCCGCCCGTCCGACATAGATCAGAATATCCGTGACCAGGGAATGATAGGGCCCCAGGATTCGTTCAGCACTGGACAGTGCGGTTCGCAAAAACGGCAGCCCATCCTTCGCATTCCCGGCTTCCGTCAATTGCCGTCCCCGACGGAAGGTCCTAATGGCTCTGGACAACATGGCTCGGCTCTCTTCCTTTCGAGAACCGATTCCAGGCGGTTGATGGGACGTCCTGGAAGCAAGCGGAGTGGGCCTGCTCAGGCTACCCCTATCGGATGATCCTTTGGATAGACCAGGCACTTGCCCTGAAGAAGGAGTGGTCGTTTCCGCATGAGAGGGAGTTCCATGGAAAATTGGAATGCCCATCAATAGACAACACACTAGATGAAAAAACCGCCGATACACTGATCCGAACCCGATTAGAAAACCCATGCTCCGATTCTCCAACAAACTTACCCCGTCATGATCATCACAATATGCCATGCGTCACATTGCACAACGCTCCTATTTGTACCTCAAGCAGCCCACAAACATAAGAGCTCCCGGATTCCAGACCGCGCAATTTACACATTATTAACCTCCGAGTCATTTCATCGTTACAGGGATTCCGTATTAATCGGGACCATGAAAAAATTTGCCTGTGCTCTTTCACCACAATCGTTCGTTGATCACCGGCCAAATCCTTCGAAAAAGCCGGCAAGGGGTCTTTTCACATGTGCCGGAAGCAAGCCGTCCGCTTTTCTCCGGAGTTGCATCGGCATAGTTACACTGCTCCTGCCCCTCCTGCTTTCGGGAAACGGATTGTCGTTTGCCGAATCCGTTCGGTCATCAGGAAGCAGTCAACGAAACAGTGCACCGTCTTTTCCGTTTGATCAAGCCCCGCATTATGACCGGATGTCCTCACCCAGACCGCCGTCACGAGCGATGCCGGATCCTCCCGATACCAGATTGGGACCCGAATTTTTCACGGGCGATCCGTCACCCGGAAGACCACAACCCGCCCCCCTGAAACCCTCCCCTTTGGAAGATATTCTGCTTGAGGAGGGTGTTTTGTCTCGCGAACATTGGGTTCGAATAAAGGCGGCCGAGGAACAACAGCTGGCTCAACAACCGGATGCCATTGAATTTGGGGGGAGTCCACGATGGTATCACCGCCTTCGGCTGTACGGCTTTGGGGAAATGCGATTCAATCGCCTGGGACAACCCAACGGGGACTACATTTCATGGGACGACCATTCGGTCGGGAAACGTTTGGGCGATAAGGAACCCTTCGACCCGGCCGAACCCGGTGGCTTTTTCTTCCGCCGGGTTCGACTGGTGGTCGCCGGACAGGTATCCGACCGTGTCTCCATGTATTTGCAACCTGAAATGGCTGCCGGCCTTGACGGGCAAACCAATGCGGTCGTCCTGCGGGATGCCTGGGCACAATATGCCTTGGATGCCCGGAAGGAATGGCGAATCCGGGCCGGTATACAAAAAATGCCGTGCTCGTTTGATTCCTGGCAGTCCAGTAACATCCGGGTGGCCATCGATCGGGCAGACGCCACCAATACCTGCATGCCCAATCAGCGCGACCTGGGCATTTCATTGCTCTATACCCCCCAAATCGCTCAGTATCGCTGGAAACAAATGGTGGATTACCTGCACGGAGCCGGTGATCACGGCATGATCAACCTGACCGTTTCCAACGGCCAAGGGTCGGGTTTGGCCGAACGAAACGCCAACAAACACCTTTCGCTGCGACTGGCCTATCCGTTCGAACTGTGGGGGGGGAGGTTGTTGGAGCTGGGGCTCAATGCCATGACCGGCCGTTACAGCGTGGACCATGGCCTTCCCTCCAACACGAGCCTTCGCCTGTTTTCCCTGACCCAGGACAAAACGTTCGAGCGGAGGGATTATGACGACAAACGAGTGAATTTTTACATGTATTACCCCCCTCAACCTTTCGGGTTACTGGCGGAATATGTTTTCGGAATGAGTCCGAAGCGAAATCCCGGCGGTATCGTTGAAAGCAGCCGCTTTTCCGGAGGGTATGTTCAGTTGCAATACCAATGGAAATATACCGACACGGCCACGGCCGATTTTTTCGCGCGTTGGCAAACTTACGACGGAGGTCTGAAATTTGCGCCGGGTGCCCCGGACGTGAGCAGTCGGGAATGGGAATTCGGAGTGGCTTGGCTGCCTGATCCGCAATGGAGATTAACCTTCTCGTATTCCTTCGCCCAGCGAATGAACTTCGAACGAACCAGGGATCTGGCCACCTTCACCAGCGCCCTTCCTTGTGATGCCACCTTTAATCTGCCGGACGGCATTACCCCTCCCACGACCAATGTGGGTTGTGTGCCTGGGGAACAATTCGCAGCCAAAGCCAACGTGTTCCGCATTCAACTACAATGGTTCTTTAATTAAGCCTCCGCCCCAACAAGCGTTCTGCTGTACGCATTGACCAGCGCTACCCCCCGCCATTGCCCCTTTGACACAGATCTGGATTTGCTTATCGTATCTTACAGGAAATGGTAAGGGGGTAAGGAGGGAA
>JBDIVP010000166.1:0-7848 GCA_039794325.1 Candidatus Inrsubterrania sp. | reverse complement strand
TCGGACCTTGATTTGACCGGACCACATTCCCTGTTGGCACTGATCGACACGACATTCTCGTCAAACGGCCGCGACCGGTTGCGCACGTGGATCCTCTACCCCCAAGATCCCCAGACCGATGCGTGGGATTGGCCCCAACGGCAAGCGCTCATCAAGGAACTCCGCCCTTTATCGCTGATTCGGGATCGCTGTGTGTTGGCTTCCCGCCTTATCAGCCCTGAGCCGATCAACGGAACCCGCATTGCGTCCTTGCTGGAACGTTCCGTCGGCATTCCCTCCTTACCGAAGATCGTCCCCTTGGCGTTTCTCCTGACCGGAGCCACGTGGACATTGGGACTCTGGACATTGCTGACCGGAGCTCCCAATTTTTGGTTGTTGCCCCTGACATTGTATGTGGGACTGTACTTTTTCCATGCCGGAACCATTCATGCCCTGTTTGGCCGTGTCCTCAGTCTCCATGTCGAACTGGAAAAACTGGTACAGGTGCTGGCCGTTGTCGAACGGCACCGGTTTCCCGGTTGCCCGACGGTCCGCCGAATCTGCGCCCCTTTTCTTTCAGACAAAGATCGTCCCAGCCGGACGCTCAAACAGATCGGCCGCATCTGCCAGGGATTGAGCGTCAAAGCCCATCCCCTGGTCCATCTGATCCTGAATGTGATGCTCCCCTGGGATCTGTGGTTTACCAGAAAAATGGATCGAACGCTCAATCGGGTTCGGCATCGATTGCCGGAATGGCTCGATGGCCTGGGGCTATTCGATGCGGCGAGCGCCATTGCCGGATTTGCCTATCTGAATCCGGACTATGTCTGGCCGGTCCTGGAAACACCCGGTTCCTCACCGTCCGAACCGCTTCTTTCAGGGTTCGCACTAGGCCATCCGCTCATTCCTCACGACCGCCGCGTGACCAATGATCTGGACCTGAAAGGCCCCGGGCGGGTGATTCTGATCACCGGCTCGAACATGTCCGGGAAAAGTACCTTTCTGCGCACTCTCGGCATCAATCTCTGTTTGGCGCAAGCCGGCGGCCCGGTTTGTGCGCAAGCCTTTACCTGGACCTGGCTTCGCCTCTACTGCTGCATTCGCGTGACGGATGCCCTGGACGAAGGCCTCTCGTATTTTTACGCCGAAGTCAAACGGTTGAAAGTCATCCTGGATGCCGTACAGGACACAGACCCGATTCCGGTGCTGTTTTTAATCGACGAAATTTACCGGGGAACCAACAATCGGGAACGGCTGGCAGGTAGCGAGGCTTATGTGAAAGCACTTCAGCGCAGTCGGGGCTTCGGCCTCCTCTCCACCCATGACCTGGAATTGACCCGCTTGGCCGACGCCAATGGTCATATCCGGAACGCCCATTTTCAGGAAACCATCAAGGAAGGGGCGCTGCACTTTGATTATCGCCTCCGACCTGGCCCCTGTCCGACCACCAACGCCCTGCGCATCATGGCCCAGGAAGGATTGCCGGTACCGGAGATAGACCAAAAACCGGAAGCGTAGGATTAAGAGTAGGATAAGTAAGAAAGACGGCGGACAAGGGAACAAACAACTTACGGGGCAAACAATCGAACTTCGCCCTGCGCCTGATCCGTTTTGGATCCCGTGGAGGTGCCACAGTGGGCACAGAGGTATTCGTAGAGATTCCCGGTGGGAAGCACGAGCAACAGCCGCTCTCGTGCAGGAGTCGCGGTCTGGCATTTGGGGCAAAAAAGCAAGGAGGCCCGTAACGATTCAAATTGGCGAGGATCTTCTTGCGGGACAGGAGCCCGTCTGGCCCTCATGCCCGGAGGTGGCCCCGGAGACCCGGGAAATGGTGACATCGGCATCTTCGGCATGAGTTGATCTTATCCAAGGGGACGGGAGCGGTCAAGAATCTTTCTTTTCCCCGTAGGATGGCCCCCCACCATCTTCCCGAAACCTACCGAACATGGGATAGGCGGGCAGTGCCCACACTACGAAAGGACCATGTCGTCCTGAGCCCCAAGCGAAGGACCTGTGCCCAGGTCGACGCACCTGAAACCAGGACATCCGGTTCCGCGCATCCCTTCTTTGCGGAGAGTGTTGAATAATTGAAATTTTCAAGGACAAATTTGCTCATGGCCGCGTTGCCGATCATGGCTTTGGGTCGGTTCAAAAAAGCATGCCCTGTGTCTTTCCGAAGGGTCCGTCCAGCCCTGTCCTGAGCGGGGCCGAAGGAAAGGCCACAGCTATGAACGGAAGAAGAGAAAAGGAAAAAGTGAAAAGGTAGGGGAAAAGAGGCCCGGCTTCGCAAATATGATCCTTTGGACTTCTCGCTTTTCACTGCTTCGGAGAACGCCGATGGCGGTTGTTTTCAACAGCCCCCCGAAGAATCTCCCCCCACAATTCCATCGCTGCCCTCAAGGGCCGCGCTCAAAGCAGTCTTTTCAATCCTACCTATCCCGGTAAGAATTACCAATTCCGCAAAGAGTTGTCGAAAAATGGTTTTATGTGTATATTTTTGTGTAATAATCTGTGTAAAAGGAGCATTCCCATGCCAACAAATTTAGCGCTGGACGACAAACTCGTTGAAGAAGCCAAGCGTCTGGGAGGTCATTCCACCAAACGGGCCGCCGTCAATGACGCCCTTCAGGAATATGTCGCACGCCGTAAGCAGAAAAAAATCCTTGAAATATTTGGAACCCTTGCCTGGGATCCCAAATATGACTACAAAGCCGCCCGAAAACGGAAATGACCGTCTTAGTTGATACATCCGTCTGGTCACTGTCTCTCCGGAAAGATGGTCCAGCCGATCATTCAGCAGTCAAGACATTACAAAGACTTCTCCTCGATGGACAAAGCCTTGTTCTCATCGGGCTCATCCTGCAGGAAATTCTTCAAGGGTTTAAACACGAGCAGACATTTCGGCAGGTCACCACCTATCTGGATGCTTTCCCGTTACTCTCCTTAACCCGGAATGACTTCATCGCCGCAGCAACCCTTCGCCGGCAAGCCGAATCAAAAGGGCTGACCCTCTCAACCCCGGACTGTCAAATCGCCGCAGCCGCCATCAATCACCATTGTCATCTCTTAACCACCGACAAAGACTTTGTCCATCTGGCTCAATGGGTCCCCCTTCACTTACTCTAACGTCATGTGTCCGAGGCAGCCAAAACCGTCACAGGGAGTGGCGGGCCATGCCCGCCCTACAAAAGGACCATGTCGTCCTGAGCCGCAGGCGAAGGACCTGTGCCCAGGTCAACCCACCTGAAACCAGGACATCCGGTTCCGCGCAATCCTTCTCGGCGTCGAGCGGGCCCCGCCTACCTTACTTCCACACCCCAAAAGAGAATCCGGGCCGGAGGGGGATAAGGGTCCTTCGATCTTACGTTGACCGGCCACGTTTATAATTATGCGGATGGCGGGCAGTGCCCGCCCTACCAAAAAGAATTTGGCTCCGCATGAGTTCTCTTAGGGTGGGCACCGCCCTACGAACTCTTGGATTAGCTCCTGCAAGACGAGACTAAGTAAAGAGCTTATGAAAACCATGAATAGAGAATGACGTTCTGGTTTTTTTTGATCAGGCGAAATGCGTAGCTTCGGCTTCATCCGGCACAAGTTTTCCGTTGCGGAAGATCACCGGGTTGGAAATGTGCGAGGCAATACGGTCGCCCGGCAGGATGATGCCGGCCAGGTTCAAGGGATCGGCGGCAGACAGGCGAAGCTCCGCTTCTCCGGTTTGGGCCTCCCGGCGGACGGCCCGCAACGTCTCCACCGCCTCGGGCAGCGCAAACTGCTCTCCGCTGCACCCGCTCACGAATCTCCCCCCGCGCATTTCCCCTCGCCATTCCATTTTCCGGTACTGGCTGACTAATTCCCGCCACGTCACGGGTAACGCTTCCCGTTTCAGCAGATCTCGAAAAACCACTCCATAGCGCCTGGCCAACTGCCTGGCCCATTGTTCAATGGGGCGTGGCACCTGAGTCCGATCCTGATCGTCATCCGGCTCGTTTTCGTCGGGATGAGCTTCCCATAACGCCCATCGGCCGGCGCTATGCCGGGGACGACGAGCCCGGTCTTTTCCTTCCGCACGACGACGCCGAGGATCCACTAAGGCCCGCAAGGGGTCGAAGCCATCCGCCGTCACCAAGCCGGCCGCCACCAATTCCCATAAGGCCTGCTCCACTTCCGCAGCCAGATGACCGGTTCGCCGTGTCAGATCGGCAAAGAAACAGGCGCCTCGTTCATGGAGCGCCTGGAAGACGGCATGGGCCACACTGCTCAACGCCATGCCCACTCCCAACACTCCCGGTGTGGCACCGGGCCGAGCGATTGGGAACAGCCAGGCCAAATCCCGGCGCCGGCAAAAGCCGATGGGAGCCAGTCTCGTCGGGATCATGGGCCGGAAGCCGGAAACCGCCGGCATTATTTCCACCGCAAACAGGTCACCCGCCATCGCCGGCCTGACAGCGGGCGCCACCATGGGTTTGGGTTCGGGAGGCGTCAAACGTCCCCATGCCACTTCTCCACGGAGGCACAGATGATCCAGCCATTCGGGCCGGTAATCAGCCACCCGACTCCTAAGAATAGACGACTCCCAGGCAGAAGCCGGAGCTTCATACCCCGTCAGTTGTGTCAGGATTTCACGCAAACCGGCCTCTCCGTGCAACCGGGTACCGTCGGCACAATGTTGCCACCGAAAGAGAAACCGCATGAAATCCGAAGCCGCCACCGGCTCGATTTCCCGGCGCAAGGCTGTGACGGTCCGGCGATGAATTCTCGCCAAGAGGCTGCGGTCGCACCATTCCTCTTGTTCGGCAACCGTTGGGCGGTTGTGCACGCCCTCCTCTTTCGCCTTGACGGCCGGCGATGCATCGGACCGTGGCCGATACCGCCCCCGCAAAACCTGGCCTTGAGTCTCCAATCGCCCTAAGGCCTGCCGAATAAGATCTTCCGGCAGGCCCAACATCGAGGCCAACTCCGAAACTGTGATGGGCCCCACATACGGCATCCATCCTTGCACCATGGACAGGCCTGCCGATTCCATATCGGGGATATCTTCACTGAACCATTCAGAAGACGGCATCTTCAAGCCGTCAAGGATTTCAATATGTGGAAAAGCTCCATGCAGGCTTGACAGGTGATCGCGTGTGGTCCAGCCTTCCATCCGGACGGCCTCAGGTCCGCGGCCGGTCGAGACTCGGATCTGAACCACTCGACCTTTTTTGATGAGCACGGCGGCCTGCTCCTGCCAGGAGGAATAAAGCCCCGAGGGCAGCCACCCCACCTGCTGCAGGAAATCATATAAGTCATCCGGATGGCGAATGTCAGGCCGGATTTCCTCCATCACCGCTTCAATGGCCATGGCATCCAACGTCCCGACTGATCCGTCAAATTCGGCAGGCAGCGTCCGCCGGAGATTCACCGCACGGGCCCGGCGCTCTTCCAAAGGCGCATCGTCCAGAAACGCGTAGGGATTGGCATTCAACAGTTCATGGGCGAACAACGAGGGCCCGGGGGATTCGACCGTACGAATCGCAATATTCCCCAGTTCGATGCGCTCCAACACTTTCTGCAACCCCTCCACATCCATGGCTTCGGTGAGACAATCACGTAAGGTTTCCTGGACCAACAGATGATCCGGAAGCGGGATATCACCGACATGATTATCCTGACAGGCCGTGGCCATGGGAAACGCCGCCGCCAGCAGGTCTTCCGCCCGCATACGCTGCAGATGGATCGGCACCCGTTTGCCCCCGTGAAATCGAAGAAGGGCCAAAGACCGCGTCACATTCCATCGCCACCGCGTCACAAACATCGGCGTGGCCAGCGTCGCTTGCGTCAGAACCTGACGAAGCGTCTTGGCCGGCACAAATTGAAAAAGGGTCTCCAGCGGAAAACTATGCTGTTCACCCAGCGACAGGACCACCCCGTCATCGGTGGCGGCGGCCTGTAATTCAAAATCAAAGTTCACACAAAACCGTTTGCGGAGTGCCAATCCCCAGGCCCGGTTCACCCGTCCTCCGAAGGGCGCGTGCAGCACCACCTGCATTCCGCCTGCCTCATCAAAAAATCGTTCAGCAATGATGCAGTCGGGCGTCGGCACGGCCCCCAGAATTTTCACGCCGTCACGGATATACGCCAAGAGTTGATCGGCTCCTGCCGCGTCGACACCACAATGCTCATCCAGGTGCCGGCGGGCGGACTCACTCCCCGGCTCGGCCCCTTTCTCCAGCAACTGATGGACCATCCGCCGTACTTCCGCCACCGCCTCGGACAGCTCAAACGAGCGGGAGGGGGCTTCCCCCCGCCAAAAGGGAATGTTGGGCGGGGCCCCATGGGCGTCTTCCACACGAACCTTGCCGGTTTCAATCCCGCGAATGCGCCAGGAGGTGGTGCCCAGCAACAGGATGTCGCCGGCCAGACTCTCCACCGCAAAATCTTCGTCGACCGTCCCCACGACCGTGCCGTCCGGTTCCGCCACCACCTGGTAGGTGGCGGTATCCGGAATGGCTCCACCGGATGTCAGGGCCGCCAACCTGGCACCCCGTTTCGGCCGGAGGCGCCCTTCCTGACGGTCATACCCGATCAGGGCATGCATGCGGTGGCGCCCCGGAACAAACCCCTCCGCGACCAGTTGCACCACCTGTTCAAATTGTTCCAGGGTGAGGGCGGCATAGGGAAAGGCTGAACAGCAAACCTGGAACAGATCGCCGATCTGCCATTCTTTCGCGGCGACTTCCGCAATGACATGTTGCATCAGAATATCGAGCGGCGCGGGAGGGATCTCCAAAGATTCCAACTTCCCCGCCCGTATGGCCTGGACGACCGCAGCGCATTCAACCAGTTCATCCCGTGTGGCGCAAAACAACCGGCCTTTGGGCACGGCTCCCACCGTATGCCCGGCACGCCCGACCCGTTGCAGGCAGGTGCTGATGGCACGAGGTGAGCCGATCTGGCAGACCACATCCACAAACCCGATATCGATGCCTAATTCCAGCGAGGCGGTGGCGACCATGACCTTGATCTGACCCGTTCTCAATCGTTCTTCAGCGGCCAAACGCAATTTGCGGGACAGACTGCCATGATGGGAAGCCACCTGCGCCTCACCAAGCCGTTCCCCCAGATGATGCGCCACCCGTTCGGCCAGACGCCGTGTATTGACAAACACCAGGGTCGACCGGTGCCGGTCCGCCATCTCCGCGATACGATCGTAGATCTCCGACCAGACGGCATTGGTGGCGATGGGGCCTAATTCATCCTTGGGAACTTCCACACGAATATCCAATTCTCGACGATGGCCGGCATCCACAATGTGACAAGTGGAGGATTCAAAAAGGGAGGCGGGCCGGCCATGGTTCCGGTGGTCGGCCCGGCCGACCAGAAACTCTGCCATGCGCTCCAGCGGCCGTTGGGTAGCCGACAAGCCGATTCGCACAAGCGGTCCCGCCGTCAGGGCTTCCAAGCGTTCCAATGATAAGGCCAGATGCGCCCCTCGTTTATACGGGGCCAGAGCATGAATTTCATCAATGATCACGGTATGGACCCCCGTCAACGCCGCACGACTGCGTTGGGCGGTCAATAACAGAAAGAGCGATTCAGGAGTCGTCACCAGAATATGAGGGGGGTGTTGGATCAGGCGTTGACGCTGTGACGACGGCGTATCCCCCGTGCGCACTTCGACTCGTATCGGCGGCCCTAGGATTCCTGCCGAAAGGGCCATCTGGCTGATTTCCGCCAAAGGCCGTTCCAAATTTTTATGGATATCGTGACTCAGCGCCCGAAGGGGGGAGACGTAGACAATCTGAATGCCGTCCCGCAAGTCACCTGCCACCATTTGCCGGAACAGCCCGTCGATACAGGTTAAAAACGCCGCCAGCGTTTTTCCCGATC
>JBDIVP010000165.1:0-7924 GCA_039794325.1 Candidatus Inrsubterrania sp. | reverse complement strand
CCCGGGGCCGGAGCGTGCTTTCCAAATTCAACCGACGACTCATCCGCTGTACCCACGCCGCGGTGCCATAAGGCTGCCCTCTGGCCACACACTTTCGTAAGGTTTCCAGCTCCGCCGCCGTCTGGGGCTCATTCGTCCACTCTACCCACTGGCGCGGTCGCGGGATGGGCCAGTCGGTTAACCATTCGCGAGCCTGGCGGCTCCCGCGATACCTGCGCCACAGACTGGACCACCGCCATTCCTCGGCTCGGCCCACCAAACCCGCTCGTAAGGCATTCCGTTCCACATAGCGACACACCGTCAGAAAGTGTTCATCGCTTTGCACCGGAAAGGATTTAAACCGGCCCTGATACAGATGCCCCGTCCCGGCAGACTGGTAATGGGCATGCCACCGTTGGGTATGGGTCAGCGTCAGCCAGGCCATAAATTGGGACAGTTCACCATCTCGCCGAGGCCATAGAACCAAATGCCAGTGATTCGGCATCACACAATAAGCCAGCATTCGCATCGCTACCTGCGCCTGCGCCTCGATCAGCACTTGCTCAAACGCCTCATAGTCGGCGGTTTTCTCAAACATGCCCTGCCGCCCGTTCGCGCGGTTCCACACATGATAGATGATGCCACCCGCTGCCGCTCGCCGAGGCCGTCCCATGAGCGGATATTATCAATTCGATGCCTGACAAGCAAGAAAAAGGGTCCTGACACCTTTTTTACGCTCTATCCGCACAAATTCATTCAGCGCTACGGCTTCGGAATCATCCAGGTCCAAAGGTTGTTTCATCGGTTCCCTTATGCTCGGTTTTTCAACCATGTCCAGGCCTCTTGCATTTGATCGGGGGAAAACCAATGGACACTGGTGGATGATGGCGACTTACCCGCTTCAACGATGGGACCCAAAGTCCCCCTCCGGCTGACAACCGCCACACGGGGAATATTACCGAGCATCCGCAGCCTTGAGAACACAGCATCCCAACCCTCACTCATGGTCTGCTCGTCTTGCAGGGGCGTCAAGTCAAACAGCAGATTGACACTTCCACCTGCTTCAACGTGTTGTTTCAAATACGGAAGCAGTACGTCATAGTCCTGTTCCGTCAATGGACTTTCCACCTTAATCCCGATACTGGCCTCTTCGCTTTCATCCAATACCCGGTACATACGGCCCTCACTTCCCCATTTTAACCATGGGGCTGAAACTGTGACATTGTGACATGGAACAACAATAAGCGAGGGTTATGCCAGGGAGAGCATGACCATTTTTTTACACAGGAAAGGAAATAATGAGAAAAAACACGGATAAAAGAAGTATAGTCCCGGCATTCACCAGGAACATAACCATGGGATGAGGCCAATCGCTACATGATTCGGTGCGTCTCGTCCTGAAAAGCTACAAAACCATGGAGTGCCGGGCGAGTGCTTCCCGGCACCCCATCTGCAGCCCACCGGCTGCTTCGGCCCCGCGGGGGCGAATCTCCAATCTTTCTACCCTTCCTATTAACAAAATAATCATAAAAACTTCGCATTCAATTGCCGTTTTTCCTATGCTGTACTGGCTCCTTCAGGCCCCCATGCATGTCTCGAGGCCATCGCACCCTTTTCCCGCATTCCCTCTCTCTTGACGAGACGTAGTCGCCTGGAACGGTAAACGGAACGGCATCCTTTTTCCATGCCGTTTCGATCGGACAACTCCCTGTTCCCTTAAGGAATCGCCGGAACAGGATTGACCGTAGTGGCTTGTGGGCCTTTTTCCCCCTCTTCGACGTTAAAGGCCACTTCCATGCCGTCTTGAAGATCCTCGAATGTCATATCGTGAAGGGCGTTCCGATGAAAATAGACCTCCCCGCCCCCCTCCTGAAGAATGAATCCATAGCCTTCCTGAGGAAACAGCTTGTAGACGACTCCCCGCCGGGGAACAGGCGGAATCCGAATTTCGGTGGAAGCCCGCTTTTCGCGATATTTTTTCAACTCGATATCCATTGAGAAAAACGCAGCCCTGATGGCTTCCTCAAAGGTTTTCTCTTCTTTCCTTGCCGTGAAGGTATGTCTCCCCGGGAGGGACACGACCACCAGGGCTTCGGCCACATTCTTGGCTTTTTTGTGATGTGGATTTTTCGTCAAGGTAACCCGGCCATGAAGGATATCGTCATGTCCCCGTTGCAGATCGGCCATACGTTCTTCAATTTCCTGCTTCCACCGCGGCGTCATTCCGACATTGCGACTTTCAATTTGCAGCTCCATGATGCCTTGCTCCCTCCTGTGTCAATTTTTGAAATGCATCTAATCCCATATGGTCACGGTTGCCGGTCTTCACGAATCCGCCGGGCAGAGGTGCCGTTCAAAAAATTTCCTGACCCGAATCTCGTAACGATAGCCCTCCCGCGCACGGGCAAACCCATGGTCGGCTCCAGGAACAATCCACAGCTCCGTGGTACCCGGCGGTGCATTGGCCGCAATCGCCTGTGAATGACCTGCCGGTATTTGTGAATCGGCCGAGCCATGGATGAGAAAAACCGGACTGGTGATCTCACGCACCGCCTCAACCGGGGCGGCATCTCCTACCCGCACACCAAGCAATAATCGTGCGTAGAGTTTGGTCAAAGCCACAAAGGGCCATTTCACCGGCCCGGGAAACAAGAAAAATTGGCGTGCAATAACCGCTTCCAGGCTGGAATAGGGGCTATCCGCCACAATGGCCTTCACATCCGGATTCCGTGCCAGAAGAAAGGCCGAAGCACTCATGGAAAACCCCATGGCGCCAATGCGCTCCGGATCCATACCGGGACGGCTTTTAATATAGTCAACCGCCGCATGGACATCCTTCACTTCCAACAAACCGGCCGTCGTATACCACCCGTCACTTTCACCAAAGTAACGAAAGTCAAACAGAAGCAGATTGAACCGTGAATGCAAAAAAATTGCATGGCCCAAAATATTGGCCTTGTCAAAGGGATAGCCATGACCGACCAGAATGGTACCGCATGTAGTCCCGGCTGCCGGCTTGTCCTCCTCCCATCCGGGAGAAGCGGATGCCGCGGGAATAAACCATCCGCGTAAGGTCAGTCCATCGGACGTCGGAAAGGCGACATGTTCAAAATCCAACCCGTATCGCGTGGGATCGGCCGCTGTGGAGAACCTGGGAGGATGAATGCCAAGAATAAAATTCAGGAATGGAAGACCAAGAATGATACCCCCTATTCCATATAACCATTTCCACCACCCCATCAGTCAACAGGGTCATAGATAGTGGCAAGGATCATCAAAGGGGCTTTAAACTGATTGCCATTCATGAAGTTTCCGCTGAAACCTCTCGCTCCGCAGCCAACCAATCGTCCAGATCCTGACCGTGATGGCCTCCCCGCCGTTGATACAAGGCATAGGCACGTTCCGCAATCCGGGCCTGCCTGTCCCCATTCGTATCAGCCAACTGCAGGGGTTGAGGAGAAGGGTTCAACGGCATCGCTTTGGGCTCCTTGCCTGCCGTCGACACCTTCTTACTCCCGGCAGCCTTTTTGCTGCCTTCTTCCTTCGATTTACTCACACGCTGAGCCGAAGTCTTCGACTCTTTGGGCTCTTTCGGTGGTTTTGGCGATGCAGATTGTCTTGCCATTAAGATACCTCCGTTTTCCGGGAAAGCAGCCGGGATGCAGACCGATGACGTTCCAGAATTTCGGCCGGGAAAACCGGCTCTTTCCCCAATAAGTCAAGAGTTTTTACAATTCGCTCGGGGCAACCCCAATCACTCCACAGCACTTCTTCCAATTCAATGACTCCGATATGCCGGGCGGCCTGTTGAAGCAAATCCCGGGAAAAATTCAGTTTGGGCATTTGTTGATACACACCACTGAGGGTAGGCCCTTCCCGCCTCGTCCCGATAGTCGAAGCCAATTCGTCAAAATGTTGCAGGACCGAAGGGAGAAATTGTTGGCCCAATTTCCATAAGGTCTCCACCTTGGCGATCATGACCATGGTATTCCACAAAGCTCCCTTGGCTAAGGCCTGTAACCCCTGAAAGGTATTCGGCTTTTCAAGAAATGAGTCGGCCTGATACACCCGGGACCCTCCACTCCAACCTAATGCTCCACCCACATTGATCCATCCGTATTCCAATTCCAGATGAGAGGGGCGCACACCGAGAAGGAAAAGTCGATTAGGCCAAATATCACAGGCCCGCACGGCACGTTTGACGGTTTCTACAAACCGGTCTTCGGGGAACACAAAATGATCCGAGGGGAAAATCGCCACAGTCGCCTGGGGATTACACGCACGAACATAGGTGAGGGGCAAAAACACCCCCGCCGCGGTATCACGATTGTCGGGTTGCCAAATCACACGACCGCTTTGACCCGGGGCAATCGCCTCATCGAGAAATGCTTCGTGACGCCGGGACACCACCGTAATCTTTTGATGAGGTGCTCCCAAACGATCGGCGCGATCCAGGGTATGCCGGATCATGGAACGGTTCCCCACAAACGTACAATACTGTTTGGGACGGTGGAACCCCAACCATTGCTCGATAAACGGGCGGGTTCGCTCCCCTTCTCCTCCAGCCAGGATAATAGACCATAGATGATCAATGTTGAATTTGGACATGATCAAATTCTCCTTCTTGGTTAAGAAGCAAGCATGAGGCCATACAAAGATCCCCGACATATCTTCCAACCCGAACCCCGGCCGGCCGAGTCTCGTTTTATAAAAAACCGATCAATTAAATGAAACTGGGAATTTCCCTAGGAAAAGGGGGAAAGACTCCTAGGGGACCCGAAGTACACACAAGATAGTTGACAGGGCAAGAGCCATTCCCGACACCATTCTTTCATTCCGGTGATTGAAAGGGACTCGGAAACACCGCCCGACATTCCCGGCAGACCAACAAGCCCGTTCGCTGTCCCTGGGAATCACGGACCTCGCTCACCACGCGTTGATGAAAACAAACAGCATCTGATTTTGTGGAACTCATTTTGGTTCCCCGCCCGGCTACAGAGGAGAACCACTTCTCTTGAGAAGAGTGTTTCAACGGATCCGGAATCACGGCCCGGCATTCCCGGCACACCACGTTTCCCGTACGCCTGCCACTGGCATCAACATGGAAATCGACGATCCGCTGGTGAGTGCAGGCCTGTTTTTGGTTTGCGGCAACCGCCTTCTCCTGATTGCCAGGTTTTTTCTTCATCCTCCCGGATTCCTATTCATCATATTATTGCCAGGAGTTCCATGATCGGTTGGCATTCTTGAAGGGCGTTCTTTCATGCTCCTCATCATGTTCTCCCTGGCTCCGCTTTTTGTGCCGGAAAGGGGATAAGAAATTTCTTTGACATCCGTCTTAAAAAATCGCTCACACACTTGTTTGAGTTTTGACAGAGGAAAAGGTTTCAACAAAAGTCCCTGGGCCCCTTCCTTCAGGAATTGCCGGAGATCTTTATAATCCCCCCCTCCGGAAATCATCACAACCGGCATCCGGTATCCCAACCATCGCAATTCATCTAACATGGTTCTTCCGTTCATGACCGGCATATCCAGATCCAGAAGAATGCCGTCCGGCGGATTAGACCCGATGGCCGTTAACCCCTCACGGCCGTTTCCAGCCAGGCGCACCTCATAGCCCCATTCCTTCAGGGCTTCCCCCACCATTCCTAGAACAGTGGTATCATCGTCAACCACCAGAATCGAGGCAGGGCGATCCGTACGCGTGCTCTTTCCCGATGGGGAGTGAATCGATTGTCGCGTAATCGCTTGAAGCGCCATGTAGCAGTGTTCACAATAGACATGCGAAAGTTCCGCATCGCGGAAGGTCGAATGATCGTTGGCCACCCAGGCGGACCCCTCCTGCCATCTATTCCCATTCCATCCGGAATGGTCCGTTTCCCCGACACGCTCGCACCATAGACAGGCCGACAATAATCTGGCCGGTTCCGCACCGGAAAGCAGCCGTTGCCGGAGCAGGTGGTGCCTGGAAATGACCCCGAGCACCCGAGAACCCTCCACCACCGGCACCCGCAGGAGATGATGGTGGACCATTTGCTTTAACACGCCTTCCACCGGATCTTCGATACCCACACAACAAGGCGGAACCGACATCACCTCCTCGACGTGCAAACCCTCCCACGTTCCTTCATCCGACATCACCTCCAGCAGCCGGTCCTCCCTCACGACTCCGATCAGGGTTCGCTCGGCATCCACGACCGGCCATCCGTCATATTGGCCGGAGAGAAACTGCAACACCATATCCCGTTCGAATGTCCCGGGCAGCAAGGGGACGGCATGCGGGTTCATAACATCCTTCGCGAACAGCACAGATCCTGGAAACGATGAAGACCGATGTGCCATTGAATGGACCTCCCTTTCCTCTGGTCCTTCCAGAGGGACTGAGACCGTTGCAGGGGGAATGACGACCGCTATGGTGCCAATCGACGAGAAAAAGAAGAACTAGGGAACGCCCTAGTTTTTCGAAAGAAATTTCCTAGCGGAAAGAAGAGGTTTCAGTTCGGTTCCTGCCCGACCAGGCCCTGGGTGACAGCGTATTTGGTGAGATCGGCAACGGAATGAAGTCCCAGCGTTTCCATGAGCTTGGACTTATGAAAATCCACCGTCTTGGGGGAAAGTTTGAGCACAAATGCAATCTCTTTCAGGGAATGCCCTTCAGCAATGAGTTGGAGAACCTCACGTTGGCGAGGGGTCAAGGACTTGAAATAGGTGGAACTCCTGTTTTGGGACAACTGCGTTACCCGCCACTCATCCTTCCGGATCAACGGGGTAATATAATGATGACCATTCATCACCGACTCCATGGCCTGTTTCAACTCGGTCGCGGCGGAGCGTTTCAATAAATACCCGGTAGCCCCCGAATTAAAGGCTTCGTTCACGTACTGGAGATCCGCATGCATCGTCAGAAAGAGGATCCGGCAACAGGGATGATGCATTTTCAGGTGCCGGGCCAAATCCAGGCCATTCAACCCCGGCATGGAAATATCCAGAATGACCACATCCGGCTTTACCTGGCGGACTTCCTCCAACAATGCCAAGCCATCTTCCACTTTTCCCACAACGTCTCCGAATTCTGAAACGAGCTTGGCAATACCCTCCAACACCATCGGATGGTCATCTGCCAACAGGATTCGAGGCCTTTTCATGACTGTGTTCTCCCACACCTGAGCGGATGGACTTTTACGATTAGGAAGGCCGGAACTATATATCACGCCCGGAACTTCCCAAACTAGGAGATTCCCTAGTTTTCGAATAATTCTTATCCAGGATTTGAGAGGTAATCCTACGCCACGATCGCGGGTAGTTATTCGCAAGAAGCCAGACCATGGCTGAGCGCATACCTCGTCAATTCCGCCGTAGTGTGAAGGTCGAGGACTTTCATGATCTGGGTACGATGAAATTCAATGGTTTTGGGAGACACATGCAGGATTGAGGCCATGGCCTTGGTGGTATGGCCTTCAGCAATCAGTTGCAACACCTCCCGTTGCCTCGCCGTTAACGACCGAGGCAGGACCTTCGGAGAGTCTGCCTCCCCTCCACCCATTTTGAGGGAAGACAACACGTCTTTGGCAATGGCTGAAGTCAGGTAGAATTCGCCACGCAGGGCGGCATGAATGGCTTGTGTCAATTCGGTAGCCGCCGACCGCTTCAGGAGAAAGCCGGAGGCACCGAGACGAACAGCTTCCCTGGCATATTCAGGGTCCGCATGCATCGTCAGAAAGATCACTTTAATACAGGGGAGCACTTTCATCAATTGACGGGCCGCATCCAGCCCGTTGAGGTGCGGCATGGCAATATCCATGACCACCACATCAGGGGCCAGGCGATGAGCCGCCTCGAGCAAGGCCCGTCCATCTCCGACTTTGCCGACCAGATCAAAATCGATTCCAATCAGTTGAGCCAGCCCTTCCAGCACCAACGTGTGATCATCAGCCAATAAGACTCG
>JBDIVP010000164.1:0-7978 GCA_039794325.1 Candidatus Inrsubterrania sp. | reverse complement strand
CCTGACGCAGAATCCGGCACAGTTTGGGTCTCTGTGGGTTAACTATACTGTGCCCCAAGGGACCTTGAAAGGGCTGATGATGGGGGGAGGTGCACGGTACACGGGCTCCACCTATTCGGACGTCGCCAATACCTTCAAGGTGCCCGGGTTTGTGGTTGGGGATGCGGTGGTTGCGTATACCTGGGATCGCTATCGAGTGGCTTTGAATGTGACAAATATTTTCGATCATGACCAATTTACGTGTTTTGATCGAGGGGGCACAAACTTTTGTCCATTCGGGCAACGCCGAAATTTTGTGGGCAGTTTGACTTATCGGTGGTGAGGGGCATGTCTCAACCGCCTGGCACTTCCGGCCGGAAGGAACCGGTTGCAAGGAGACATGGCCTTTCTGGAGTGGGACTCGATCCCCGAGTGGATCCGATAGTCGTGGAGTGGTTTCTGTAAGGGAAAGTCGGGTTCAGGGTGGCCGATATCCCCATTCTGAGCCTCTTGATCCATCTTATCGAGTATCAACGAAGGAGTGTTATGCGACCCATGGAAGGCCTTTCTCAGAATCCTGCAACATTGACGTTACTGGATACCCCAATTTTGCCATCCGGCGATTTGCATCTTAGAGACGTACCAGATCAACGGTGCGGGCAGGCCGTGGCGGCTCGTCGCCCCTTTCGCATGTCGTCCTCACTATTGGCCGGTTCCCGTGAGGGGCTGGCCCGTATTCCCTCCACGCTTTTGAAAGCGATTGACGGCGTCCTGAATAGTCCATATTCCAATGGGCCGTTGCCTCGGGGAACGACGCTAGAAGTAATGAGTGCGGCGGTTGATGCCTTGGGGCCGAAGGAACTTCCCCGGGAAGGAATTGGGATCGATGCCGCGTTGAAACGGTTGGTTGAGGTATTGGTGGGGTTTGGCATCGACCTGTCTCATCCTCGTGCCGCTGCACATTTGCAGCCTCCTCCCTTATTGGTGGCTGTCGCGGCGGATACTCTGGCGAGTGCCAGTAATGCGTCATTGGATACCTATGATTCCGGTCCGTCGGCCATTGCCGTAGAACGTTGGTTGATCGGATCACTTGCGAAGATTGCCGGCTTCGGCCCGAAGGCGGACGGTGTGTTGACGCCTGGAGGATCCATCTCAAACTTGATGGGGTTGTTGTTGGCGCGGGATGCAGCCGCCAAACGGAAGGGGGCGGATGCCCGATACGGTGGAGCGGGGGTGGTTTCCCAACCCGTGGTCCTGTGTTCGGAATTAGCCCACTTTTCCATCCAACGGGCCTGTGGGGCGTTGGGATTGGGCGAGTCGTCCGTCCAAGCCGTGCCGGCTGATCAGCATCGGCGCATGTGCCCCCGGGCGTTGGCTGAACAGTTGAGGGGCCTCCGTTCCGATCAGACCCTTGTGGCGATCGTCGCAACCGCCGGAACGACGGATTTCGGGAGTATTGATCCTCTAATCGAGATTGCAAGGCATGCCGAGGCCTATAGCACGTGGTTGCATGTTGATGCGGCCTATGGGTTTGGGGCGTTGTTTTCGGAGCGTTTGGCGGGCCGGCTGGACGGACTGGAATGCGCTCATTCCATTACCGTCGATCTGCATAAACTGGGTTGGCAACCCGCGGCCGCCAGTCTCCTCCTCGTATCTGATTCCACGGCTTTTGCGTCACTGGAACGGGAAGTCGCCTATCTGAATCCTGAAGATGATAAGGCGGCCGGGTATGACGGTCTGCTCGGCCGGAGTTTGCAAACCACCCGGCGTCCGGATGCGGTTAAAATTGTTGCAACATTGTTGGCCTACGGGCGCCAAGGATTGGGTGAAATGGTGGATATTTGTCACGACTTGGCCACCTATGCCCAGGAACGGATTTTGGATACCCCAACCCTTGACCTGGTTTCTCCTGTGGAACTGACGACCGTGGTCTTTCGATATCGATGCGTGGCCTTCAATTCCAAGAATCGGGATTCAGTAGAAGATGGGATTAATGGAATGTTGCGACGTCGATTGGTTGAGCGTGGACTGGCCTTAATCGGCCGAACCGCAGTTCGAATTCAAGGGCCTCACTCACCGGAACGAGTCTGTTTGAAACTCACTCTTTTGAATCCCACCACGGGTACCTCTCATATCGATCAACTGATTCAAACCGTCGTGGAGGTAGGACGAGAGTGTGAGCAACAGTTGGCGGAGGAGGATGGTCGATGAATACCGTTACCCCTTTGGACAATGACCGAACACCACTGGACCAGCATGGGAGCTATGACGTCGTAGCCATCGGATGCGGCCCATTCAATCTTGGTCTGGCCGCCTTAGCGTCGCCCCTTTCGCATCTCCGTCTTTTGGTCTTGGAGGCCCGTCCCGAAATGCGGTGGCATCCAGGTCTCATGTTTGATGACGCCAGGCTTCAGCTGAGTTTTTTGGCCGATCTGGTGACGTTAATTGCCCCGACGCATCCGTTGTCGTTTTTGGCATATCTTCACGAACGCGATCGAATGTATCCTTTTTATATTCGTGAGCAATTCCATCCGACGCGCCGGGAGTATGAAGATTACCTTCGATGGGCAGCCTCCCGCCTGCCCTCGGTGCGATTCTCTCATCGGGTGGAAACCGTCCATTGGGACGAAGCCATCAAGTGTTTCGTTATTCATGCGTGCTGTCATGATGGGCGGGATCTGTGGCTGCGGGCCAAAAATCTGGTCATTGGAATCGGGACCGAACCCTGGGTGCCTGCCGTTCTCAAGGGTCTTCCCGATGAGAGGCTGTTCCATACCGGGAGCTACCTGGAACGTCGCCACCAGGTAGAGACGGCGCGAAAGATTACGGTGGTCGGTTCCGGCCAATCGGGTGCGGAAGTAATCCTGGATCTTCTCCGCCGAAACCTTGCTGGAGGAGCGGCGGTGGGTTGGCTGACCCGGACACGGTCATTCGCACCCCTTGACTATACGAAACTGGTTTTGGAGATGACGACGCCGGCGTATGTCCGATATTTTCATGCCTTGCCTCAACCGGTCAAAGATCGGTTGGTTGCTGAGCAGTGGCGGCATTACAAGGGCATTTCCACCGAAACGTTGGAGCAAATTCATGATCTGCTCTATCAACGGGAATTTAAGGAGGGGTTGGCCAAGGTCGAATTCCGGTGTGGGGTTCCGGTTGAATCTGCCATGCTGGACTCTTCAGGGGAACTTCTCCTCCGTTGCCGGCATCAGGATACCGACAGAGTATTCGAGCATCGGACGGATCTTGTGGTGGCCGCCACCGGTTATCGCCAGCGTACCCCCCGATTTCTTCAGCCGATCCAACCTCTTTTGTGCCGTGATGAGTTGGGACGTTACAAAATTCGTTTTGATCACTCGCTGGAGTTATCGGAACCAATCGGCGGAAAGGTTTTCGTGGCACATGCGGATTTGCACAGCCATGGTGTGGCTGCGCCGGATCTTGGAATAGCACCGTATCGCAACGCCACGATTCTCAACACCATTCTCGGTCGAGAAGTCTATCGGCTTCCCAAACGGACAGCCTTTACGACATTTGAATGCCCCGCCGGGTCCTCGAATCCTTCACAGGAGGTCACGGACTCGGTTGTCCCACAGATGAGTCCGCAAGAAACCCAGGGAGCTATTCAAACCCATATCGGTGCCCTCTGAACACGTTCATCCTCATCATGCAGTCTCCGGCGTTGTCACGATGAATACGAAGGGTTTGCTTATTTTGGTTACGGTGATTGCTGTGGTCAGCGATTCCATGCTGATCCCGTTTTATCCACAATATTTTGAGGAAGTCTTCGGTGTCTACCATGCCCAATACGTGGGAAATTATGTCGGAGCCACCTGCTTGACGGTGATGGCGGTGTTTCCGCTTTGGGCCGTCGTCGCGAAAAACATCCCTCCCTTACAGTTGTTGATTTATACCCAATTGGGAGCTGGATTGCTCAGCGTGCTCTGCTATTGGGTGATGTCCCTGCCGACTTTTTTAGTGCTTTCTCTTCTCATGTTCGGGTTCAAAGCCAGTTACCTGCTTGTCTATCCCTACGTCATGAGCTTGGAATCCAAAGAACACCATGTGGGCACAATAGGATTGCTGGCGGTGGTGGTGCATCTTGGCGGCATCTTTGGGGCTGTACTCTCCGGCCTGATGTTCCAGATTTTTAAACCTCGGGACATTTTCCTTGTGATGGCGGCCTGTGATGTGGTTCAGGCTCTTATGTGTGTGCACGTACTGCAGGTTTCCAAAAGCGTCCCCGGTGAACAGGCGACTCGGGACCCTGCTCAGGCAGAAGCCTTGCCGGCAGATCACCTCCCCGCAGGCTCCCCCGCCACGTTCATCTATCGATTGGGAGTGGTGATGTTTTTCTTTTATTTGAGCGCATTTATGAGCCGCCCCTTTTTTACCCAGCACTGGGAAGTCGTCTCGGCAAGCGAGAATAAAGTGATCAGTGGCTTTGTCTTTGCCATACCGGGAATTGTGGCGTTGATAGGGTTGTGGTTTGCCAAGAGACGACGCCGGGAACATGTTGGTTCCCCCGTCATGACGGGGGCGTTGTGTGCAGGGTTGCTCGGATGCCTACTCCAATTTTCCATGAATGAACTCGGGGTGATCATGGGTCGCATCCTGTTAGGATGGGCTATGTTTCAGGGAGCGGTTAGTCTCGATTTGGTACTGTTTCAGCGGAGTGCTTCAGCTTCCTATGCCATGGATTTCAGTAAAATCCATATTTTTCAACAACTCGGGGTTCTGGTTTCCTCATTTGCCGCTGGATGGCTGGTGGCTTCGCATGGCCTTCGCATGCCTTTTCTGATTTCTGCAATCGGATTTTTGATTGCTGTCTTCGCGTTTCGTCAATTGTTGCCGACTTCCGATGAGCAAGCGGTCGGCAAAAATGGGATTGGTGGTGTCGTCAACCGGTATTCGCATCATTCCTAACCATACACTATATAACGGAAGGACGGGGTTAAAATATGACCATGCATGGAGTCTGTTTCGAAAAAGAAGTGCCGACTGTCGGGCATTTTGCGCTTTCTTACCTGAGAGTGCCCGAAGATATTGCGGTGATCCACGAGTGGGTGAATCGTGATTACGCCACTTATTGGGGCATGCAGAATAAATCTCGAAAGGAGGTGGAGGAGGCGTACCGTGAAATACTGGCCATTCCGGATTCCTGTGTTTGTCTGGGATTCCATAACAGCAAAGCGGCGTTCCTTCTCGAATGCTATCATCCCAGGCATGATGTCATTAAAGACTATTATGAGGTTCAGCCGGGTGATCGGGGCATGCATATTCTGGTTGCTCCGGCTGACCGGCCGATTGCCAATTTCACATGGCAGGTCTTCACCATTGTGATGGATTTCATGTTTCGTGATGAAACAGTGGAGCGAATTGTCGTGGAGCCCGATGTGCGGAATGAGAAAATCCACCGTCTCAACAGGCGGGCGGGTTTTGTGTATCAGGAGGTGGTCCAATTGCCAAAGAAAACCGCCTATCTGGCATTCTGTACGCGAGGGCAATATCAAGCGGCCCTTACACGGGACAGCCAGACTCAGGAACGTTTCCCGGCATCTTACGATGCGGGCGGCGTGGCGCATTTGACGCCTGGGATCTGGTCAACCGTCAATAGGCTGCATCTGCGAAAAGCTATCAGTGAATTTTCTCATGAGTGTATTCTAAAACCCAGACTTGAGGGTCAGGAAGGGGAGTGGGGCCATTATGTCCTTCAAGCTGATCATGCGGATATTCGGTATCGATTCCGTGCGCAACTGCTCAGTCTGGATCATTGGCATATTGATGGGGCTTCGATCGAAAAGTTTGTGGCAAAAAAGCGGGTTCCCCTCGATGCCTTGAGTTTTATTCTGGAATTCCAACAAACTCTCGGCATTCAGCCCAACCTGCTTCCGACCTATTTGGAAGAAATCGCCAGTACGTTGTACGGGCGTGCCTATAAACAGGCCTATCACCGCCTCAGTGCGGCGGAGCTGGCCTTTGCGGAATTTCAGGATGTGGAGTCCGGCATGATGGAAGGGCATCCTGCGTTTGTGGCGAACAACGGTCGGATCGGTTTCGACCTTGCGGATTATCGGAATTATGCTCCAGAGGTCGGATCAGACGTCCGATTGGGATGGCTCGCCGCTGATAAAAGCCGGGCAACCTTTGCCAGTGTGGGTGAATGGGAGTATGACGATTTCATCCGCGAGGAACTTTCCGAAACGGCAATAACCATGTTCCATTTGGTTCTTCGCACACTTGGATTAGAGCCGGAGAGGTATCTGTTTCTGCCGGTTCACCCCTGGCAATGGGCCAACAAACTCGCCAGTTTGTTTTCGGCGGATCTTGCTTTGCGAAATTTGGTGTATCTGGGCCAGAGCCCGGATGTCTATCGGGCCCAACAAAGTATACGCACTTTTTTCAACCTCACGCATCCCGAACGGCACTATGTCAAAACGGCTCTCTCGATTCTCAATATGGGGTTTATGCGGGGACTTTCCGCCAAATATATGGAAAACACCCCTGCGATCAACGAATGGGTGGATGCTTTAATCAACGACGATGCTTATCTTCGGGAGAATGGTTTTTCCATTTTACGGGAGGTAGCTTCAGTGGGATACCGGCAACCGCATTTTGAATCGGCTGTCACCGGCGATAGTCCCTACAAGAAAATGCTGGCGGCCCTTTGGCGGGAAAGTCCGATTCCTCCGTTACTCGAGGGAGAACGGTTAATGACGATGGCGGCGCTGTTGCATCGAGATCGGGCGGGAGCCGCACTCTTGCCGGCTCTGATTCATTCCGCGGGGATTGAGCCGGAAGAGTGGCTTCGCCAATATTTCAGATGTTATCTGGCTCCTCTTTTGCATTGTTTTTATCGTCATGATTTGGTGTTTATGCCCCATGGAGAAAATGTCATTCTGGTTTTACGGGACCATATTCCTGTTCGTGTGCTTGTCAAGGATATTGCGGAGGAATCGGCCATTCTGGACCCTGATCGTCGGGTGCCCGAGAAGGCACAACGCTTGGCGGTATCGGTACCCGAGGATCTGAAAATTCTGTCTATCTTTACCGACGTGTTCGATGGCTTCCTTCGGTTTCTGGCGGAAGTCGTGTGGGAAAATGGACTTTGCTCAGAAACATGCTTCTGGAGTCTTGTCGCGGGGTGCGTGCGTGACTACCAGGACAGTCATCCTGAATTATCGGAAAAATTTCACCGCTACGATCTTTTTGCCCTGGAATTTCCGCGGTCCTGTCTCAACCGATTGCAACTGGCGAATAACCAACAAATGATTGATTTGGCGGATCCTGCCAAAAATTTGCAGTTTGCCGGAAAATTATCAAATCCTATTGCCCCTTTTCGTTCCAAGGCTCGAAAACCTGAAATCCGGACCAAGGTGGTAACGGAGGCCAGACATTCTTCCCAATCGGTGTTTTAAATATTTTTTGAGCCGGTTCTGGGGGGAATTTGATCGTTTCTCTCCATCCTTTTTCGGAAATATCCCCCTTCAGAATGTTCCCTATTTGTTACCATGAAAGAGTATAAGAAGTGGAAATCCGTGTGCCTTGTTCGGGGAGCCAAAGGAAATCACTGTTGCCTGCTTCGGCCGGAATGGATGTGTACTGGGTATTAAGGAGGTTTTGAACGCCGATTTGCAGGACGCCCGGTCCTATGTCAAAACCTGCCGAAAGGTTGAGCAAGATCAGATCCGTAACCCTTCCTTCTCCAAATTCGGTGCTGGCACCGAAGGGATTTCGGGACCCGCGATAGTTCAGTTGAATCCGATTCCGCCACCAAGCGAACGGAGAGAAATCGACATAACCCGTGACTAAAATTGGAGGAACGTCGCTGCTGGAGATGCGCCGGGTATCATCGGTTTCAGTTTGGCGAATGCCATCCTGCCACGTCAGGACCCCGCCGAGATTCCATTGCCGGTTGATTCGCCATTCGGCCGTTCCTTCCATGCCCCAAAATTCGCGCGGTTCCCGCAGGGGGATACAAGGGTTAATCCCGTCGCAG
>JBDIVP010000163.1:0-8087 GCA_039794325.1 Candidatus Inrsubterrania sp. | reverse complement strand
CAGAACTTCGGTGCGGCCATGGTTCCGCATATGACCTGCATGCTTGCCAGTCGGTAACGGCCCTTGTATGCTTGGGGGTCTGTTGAAAAAAGCCGCCAGCGGCGTTCTCGCCATTTTTCCGTGCTCACGTACTCAACGTACGCTCCGCCCGTAAAAATGGCTGTGGCCTTGCTGGACGGACTTTTTTGAACCGACTCAAAGCTTTTGCTCATCAACCAAGCCCTGGGCAAATTTGCTCTTGAAAAATTCAATTTTTCAACATTACCCTTGGGTCCTTGTGTGCCGGGCTTTGTGCGGGTATTCCCTCCATGACAGAGCCACTCGCTTTGAGATGAGAGACAATATTGTATTGATGTGACCGGTATGGGATCCGACGAACATTTTCAGCTTGATTTTATCCGTGAAAAGATCCGGGCCGATCTGGAAGCCGGCAGATTCGGCGGACGGGTCCATACCCGGTTTCCGCCGGAACCCAACGGGCATTTGCACATCGGGCATGCCAAATCAATCCATCTGAATTTTGGAATTGCCCGGGAATTCGGCGGGCAATGCAATCTTCGATTGGATGATACCAATCCGACGAAAGAGCATATGGATTATGTGAAATCCATACAGGAGGATATCCGTTGGTTAGGGTTTGATTGGGGCGACCGTTTGTTTTTTGCTTCAGATTATTTCCCGCAATTTTATGAATTTGCGGTTTCCCTCATCAAGAAAGGAAAGGCCTATGTGGATAGTCTGGATGCCGAACAAATCCGGGCCTTCCGGGGAACGTTGACGGAACCCGGCCGGGACAGTCCTTATCGCAACCGGCCGGTGGAGGAAAACCTCGATTTGTTCGTGCGGATGAAGGCTGGTGAGTTTCGGGACGGGGCTCATGTTCTCCGTGGAAAAATCGATATGGCTTCCCCGAATATCAATATGCGGGATCCGGCCCTGTATCGAATTCGCACGGTGGCACATTATCGGACGGGAACGACCTGGTGTATCTATCCCACCTATGATTTTGCCCATCCGCTGTCGGATTCCCTGGAAGGGATCACCCACTCCTTATGTACATTGGAATTCGAGGATCATCGGCCGTTGTATGATTGGGTGTTGCGGGAGTGTGAGGCGCCCTGTCATTCCCGGCAGATTGAATTTGCGCGATTGAACCTAGCCTCTACAGTCATGAGTAAACGGAAATTGCTGCAATTGGTGGAGGAGGGGTATGTGGAGGGATGGGATGATCCCCGCCTGCCGACTCTGAAAGGGTTGCGGCGCCGCGGATATACGCCTGTGGCCATCAGGAAGTTTTGTGAGCGGATCGGTGTAGCCAAACGAGACAGTGTCATTGAGATGGCCTTGCTGGAACATGCCATTCGTGAAGATTTGAATCAAACCGCTCAGCGGGTTATGGCCGTGTTGAATCCACTCAAAGTGATTATTGAAAATTATCCGGAGGGTACGGTCGAGGAGTTGGAAGCGGTGAACAACCCGGAAGATCCCGAACAGGGCAAGCGATTGGTCCCCTTTACACGGGAACTATTTATCGAACAGGATGATTTTCGCGAAGATCCTCCCAAAAAATTTCATCGCCTGTCCCCGGGGCAGGAAGTGCGCCTCCGGTATGCGTATATCATCCGTTGTGTGGGGATGGACAAGGATCCGACCACCGGAATGGTGACGGCTGTGCGATGTACCTATGATCCTGATACCAAAAGCGGAGGGCCACAGGCCGGACGGAAAGTGAAGGGCACTATCCATTGGGTTTCCAAGGCGCATACCATCCCGGCTGAAGTTCGCCTGTATGAGCCCTTGCTGCGCCCGCAGTCGTCTGATGATCCAGCCACGGGTGCCTCTGTGAAAGGGCAACATGTGGAAGAGGAAAAGGCGTTCCTTGAGAACCTCAATCCACAGTCGTTGACGACACTCGACCATTGCCATGTGGAGCCCTTCCTCTCCAAGGCCCAACCCGGCAGCCGGTATCAATTCGAGCGGCTCGGGTATTTTTGCTTGGATCCGGATTCGAGCGACAAGGGGTTGGTGTTTAACCGGACGGTATCTTTGCGGGATTCCTGGGCAAAACTGGACAAATCTTAAGGTGTGGCCCGGCTGTTGCCGGGAAATGGACCTGAAGGCGGGAGAGCGGCCAGCAGGTTGGATTCTTCCTGGCGTGTGACGTACCGCCATTGGCCGGACGGAATATCCAGCTTTAATGAGCCGATTTGTACGCGTTTCAAATCCAGGACCTTCAAGGGGGTCTGCTTTTCAGGATCCTCAAACGAATGAAATAACCGGCGGATATGCCGGTTTTTCCCTTCCGTGAGGGTCACCCGGAGGAAGGTTTTGGGTCCGATTACCCGCATGAGTTCCAAGGCATGAACCCCCAAAACCCCCCAGGGAGTCTCAACTCCCCTCAGCGCGCGTGAGAAATTCTTGTCGGACAATCTTCCGCGAATGATTACCTCGTAAATTTTTTCACAATACCCCGGGTGTGTCAGGCGGTCCACCAGGTATCCGTGTCGGGTAAATAACAGGAGTCCCCTCGACTCTTTATCAAGGCGTCCGACGGGAACCCACCCTCCTTCTCTAAAAAATGGCGGTAGCCGGTCATAGACGGTTGTCCGGTTCCGTTCATCGCTCCGGGTAACGACGAGGCCCTTGGGCTTGTGGAAAAGGATGAGGCGGTGGACTGAGTCCGCAGGCGGGCGCATGAAGTCTCCAGTCCGACCAGGGGAAGAGCCACCGCGTTGAGGCCGTTTGAGCGAAGGAGAACGAGGTATCATGGACGGTGTGGTTCTGATTGTATGGTACTCGATGTGGGTGATGAGGGATAGATAGAAAAGCCATTTCCCGATGGGATTTCTGACGTTTTGGCTAGGATATCTAGCCGAATCTACCTAAGATAATTACGGGATGGCATCAGATTGAGAGATTTCTTAACATAATTATGAAGTATGTTCATGTGATAAAAGTGGGACTCGGTAAAAAGTCATTAAGACCCTTACACCGCTTACCGATAACTTCAAGTATTGGTAGGAGTCGAAGCCGGAGTCCTAAGCGAGGATTTCCAAGATGTTAGGAAAAATCCTGTTTGTGCTTGGTATGGTCTTCCTGGCTTGTTGCGTGGCCATCCTCTCCTGGATGGGATGGGTTTACGGGGTTTCCTGGTCCGAACGGAAAACCACTTTTCCCCACCACGAATGAAATGTTTTGTCCCCGGCTCATATTCCTGCCAAAGCCGTTGCGCTGATTTTCACTGTATATAGGGGAATTTTCAGGGAAGTCCTGGAACCTGTTCCCGGACAATTCTCATTGACGTTAAACAACCCACGAGAGGGTGGGGGGACCGGTCTGGACCTGCGCCCCGAGATGTGGGGCCCTTTTTGTGCTTCCCTTGGTCAAGGAGATGGTCTTTATGATGCGTGCAGGAGAACCTCAACGCGTTGAATCTTCCCGCTCGGGAGGGCAGGTGCCTGGTCCCCCCAATTGGATGAAAGCGGATACCTACCCTGGACCGGACAGTATCAACGATACCTTCTGGCGGTGGGAATTTCTTCGCCGTCGATGGGATTATCGGGAGGATTGGAATAAATACTTTCCCCTTACCTATGAATACGATCTGGCGTGCGCTCGAAATCCTGATTATCCCACCAAATATAACAAGCCGGTGTTTCCTCCCGACCATCCGGCCTTTAAGGCCCGGATGCCGAATTCACTGGAGAAGTATCAGTTGAGCGGGTTACCCAATCCGGCCATTGCCAAGCCCTGGATGCTGTCGTTCGACAGTGACTATGGGCGGATTTATTTCGGGCAGGGTTGCGACTGGATGACAGGCGGGGAGGAACTTTCCATTTGTTTGCCTGAATGGAAGGTGGCGGCGGTGTTTGATCTCAAGCGACCCTTGCCGGCTCAAATCAATAAGGTCAAGGCGGACCTGATGGAATGGCAGTCGCATCAAATCGGTCGAAAATTGGAACGGCGAAAATGCCGCGACGAATGGCCGCTCTACTTGCGGGTCCTTGATGCGGTGGAGTTGGGTGTACCCTTCCGGAACATTGGACGCATACTGTTGAACCTCCCGGACGACGAGGAAGCCGAAGCGCGGGTCATGCAAATACACAAACAGGCATGCCAGCTAAGTTTGCACTTTCCCACGTGAATTCGGTTGGACGATCTGGTGTTTGGCGGTGAACCATTGAGACCACAAACGGAACATCTGACATGAATACACTCATCCATGCGTTAAATCGAATTCAGCACATGCAAAAATTTGAGTGCCCTCAACCTATGGGTCTTTTGGAAGACAAAACCGGAGGGAAGGAGTCTCCCGGTGAGACTCAGACCACCCGGATGGAGAAAGGGGGGGCAAAGCCGTCAGGGATAGCAACTTCTAAAGAGGGTTTTACCCTGCCTCTGGCATTTTGGGCGGAAGTCCTCCGGTACGAGTATCTTAAAAAGTTTATCCGGGAGGGCGGTGCGGCGATCAAATTCGGCGTATTGGCCGATGAAAAGGCTTTAAAATCCTGCCAACAGCGTCTGGAGGACTTGGCCCATCAAGAGTCCTACGTCCATGCCCGGGTGGATTCCCGGTTTTCCAAAGTTCATATGGTCGAAAAGATTTTCCATAAGATCGCCAAGCAATTGGATTGGGATGACCTGGCTTACCGGTTCATGATTCGGTTGTTGGAAGATAATGGATACCATATCCCTGCCAATCGCCAGGAATTTTCTCTCCATCAGATTGCCGCGCTCAATGAACGAAAAGAGCCGATGTTACGTCGCGATGTGCAGACCTGGTTGGAAAAAGCCATTGAAGACGATACGGGAATGTGTCGCGAGTTCCGGATGGCCATGATGCGCTTATGCTTGGCTCAACTGGATGCCGGCGATACGGACAAGGTTTTGGGAACGGCGGTCAAAGAATGGCTGTGTGGGGATCTCCGGCTGGTGTCGGGCGTGAAAAAGGCGTTGATTTATCAGAAGGTGGCCCGCCATAACGCCCGCCATATGCTGTCCTCCTTGACCCGATGGTTACGATTGACCGGCAAGGGAGGGCTGCTATTGACGGTGGATATTTCCCAATATTTCATGGGGCGTGGCGGGGGGCAGGACGGTACCCTGTCATTTTCGCCGTCGGCAACCATGGATCTTTATGAATTATTGCGGCAATTCCTGGATGCGACCGATGACATTGAGGGGTTGCTCATGATTGTCCTGGCTCCGGGTGACATCCTGAGCGATCCCCGGCGTGGGCTCGATCGGTATGAACCACTCAAAATGCGGATATGGGATGAGGTGCGGCCCAAGCACCGTCAGAATCCCTTAACCTGCCTGGTCCGGCTGCGAGAGGATTTGCCCACCGATTCCGTATCAGGATCCGGTACCTTGTGGGTCAGGTCTCAGGATGCCCTGCCGGACTTGGAAGCCCGCAGGGTCATTGAAGGTCTACGGGCAGGCGTTCCCAACCGCCATGTGGTGAGTGCGCTTGGATGCGGGCAGCCTGAAGTCGAGGGGCGATTCCGGCGTTTGTTGGAAGCCACTCAGAACAACGTGACATCGGGGGTGTGTCCCAAGGGGATGGTCATTGAAGGTGAATTTGGAAGTGGAAAGTCCCATGTTCTGGAATATTTGCAGAGCCTGGCATTGGAAGCGAACTTCATCTGTAGCCGGATTGTCATTAGCAAGGAGACGCCTTTTTATCATCCGGTCCGTCTTTTTTATTCGGCTATCGAATCAACGGTGATCCCCAATAAACGCGGAGAGGTGTTTGCGGAAATCGCAGGAGAATGCGATGTCTGGTCCCCTCGTTATAAGGACCTTGTCGGGTGGCTCAATAATCCGGAGAACGGTATTGATTCCCGATTCGCGGCCACCTTGTTCCTGTATGAACGGATGAGCTCTGACCTGGAGCTGGGCCACCGCATGGCACGCTTTTGGACGGGCGATCCTATCGGAGTGGGCGATTTAAAGAAGTATTTGCAGGAGGCGGGATTTGGCAACCGGTATCGTTTTGGAAAAATTTCGGCAACGGAATTGGCTCAGCAACGGTTTCAATTTGCTGCACGCTTAATGCAGGCCGCCGGGTATGCCGGATGGATTCTTTTTATTGATGAAGTGGAATTAATCGGACGATATGCCATGAACCAACGTGCGAAGTCCTATGCGGAAATTACCCGGTTGATGCCTATGGATGGAGGGGCCAGTTTGCCGGGATTGGGGACGGTGCTGGCGTTAACCGACGACTTTCGGGAAGAGATTCTGGAGAAAAAGGGGGATGCCGGCAAATTGCTTCAGAAACTCAGAGCTCCCGGGACGGAGGATGGACAACGGTTGGCGGACAATGCCGAAAAGGGCATGCAACTTTTGCGATCTCAACGAATTCCGGTTGGTCGCCCTTCAACTGAAACCATTCAGGATATTCATCGCACCGTGCGTAGCCTGCATGTCAAAGGCCATGGATGGCATATGTGGGAACAAGCCACGGATGCTCCGGCGCATATTATTCCCGGAATCAATATGCGCAGATATGTGAAAAGTTGGGTCACTCAATGGGACCTTCACCGGTTCTTCCCTGACGAAGAATGTGAGTTGGAAGCCACTCCGTACAAGCTCACCTATCAGGAAGAAGAGGCCGAGCGTGGCTCTCCGCCCCTTCATTCAACCGTTGGCCCCAACGAATCGATGGCCGGTCACCCTCCGTTGGATTCTCTATCCCAGGAGGCCGCGATCGTGGAGCATGTGTTCTCCAGCGACACGGAACCTCCGTCAGGAATTTCTTAATCTAGGCCCCTGGTCAGGAAAGATCGCCGAGTCTGATGCTGCCGAAGGGGCTCGGTGAACGTGGCGTCCAGGCCCTCTGTTCTCCCTAATAACCGCCGGGACGAATCAGTTGAAAACCGCCGGGTGATTCTGTCACAGTCCGGCATGGTCTTGTCATGCCTGCCATCCTTGAGTTCCTAGGGCACGGTTTCGGTGTACAATCCACGCGAGTCCCCGTTTTCCCAAATTATCCGTGTCTGGTGGCCATTAGCCGGCAGTTGGTTGTTGATGGGGCTTGAGTTGCCCCTGGTCTCCCTTATCCTGGCCCGGTTTCCTCATCCGGAAATCCAATTGGCGGCTTTCGGAGGGATTGTGTTTCCTCTGGCCCTCATCATCGAAGCCCCGGTCATCATGATTCTGTCTGCTTCAACCGCGCTTTGCCGGGATTGGTCCGCCTATCGGCTCATTCGAAATTTTATTTGGATACTTGGAGGGATTTTAACCGCCGTGCATTTCATGGTCGCCTTCACTCCGTTGTATGAGCTGATTGTGATTGAGGTCTTACATGCTCCGGCACCTATTGTCGGACCGGCTCAAGCCGGTCTACAAATTATGACTCCTTGGACAGTGGCGATTGCCGCGAGGCGGTTCTTGCAAGGGATTGTGATCCGGAGCGGACACACCCGCCTGATTGTTTTCGGTACGTTGGCCAGAATGTGTGTCAGCGCATGTCTTTTGGTCTCAGGTTTGTTATGGAGCGGCTGGCCGGGGATTACCGTGGCGACGATGGCCATGGTCAGTGGGGTCTTGGTTGAAGCCGGCGTGATTCGTGTTTTTGTTCAGCCGACTCTCCGTTCCCTAAGGAATGGGCCACCGGATACCGAGCTTTCCATCAGCCGGTTAATCTCCTTTTATGTCCCGTTGGCTGCGACCCCTCTGATTACCCTTGCCACGTTGCCCATCATTAGCGGTGCGCTCAGCAGAATGCCCCAGGCATTGCCATCCCTGGCCGTCTGGCCGGTCCTGGGCGGCCTGACTTTCGTGTTTCGTAGTGTCGGTTTTGCGTTGCAGGAAGTGGTCATTGCGTTCGGTCAACGCCCGGATTTTATTCGCCCTCTCAGGCGTTTCGCCGGCGGATTGGCCTGTTGTACGACTGGAATTCTGCTGATCATTGCGCTTACCCCGCTTTCGACGGTTTGGTTTGAATCGGTAGCGGCGTTGAATCCGGCACTTGCCCGGTTGGCTCGAAACGGGTTATGGGTGGCCTTACTCCTTCCGCTTTTTAGCCCATGGGAAAGTTTTTTTAATGGAATGTTAGTTCAACGAGGGCAGACGAAGCGTGT
>JBDIVP010000162.1:0-8112 GCA_039794325.1 Candidatus Inrsubterrania sp. | reverse complement strand
ATCATCAACGAAACCCGGGTGGATCTAATCCTCTCCGATTGGATGATGCCCAGCATTGATGGAATCGGCCTATGCGAAATGGTTAAGCGCGATGAACTCTGGAGAAATATTCACTTTATTTTAATGACCGCATGCGATCAGCCCGATTAGATTGCGGAAGGGTTAAGTCGAGGGGCCGACGACTATTTGCCGAAGACGGCGACTGATCAGGAGATCATTGCCCGAGTCAAGGCCGGACTCCGGACTAGGCGCCTGTTTTTGGATTTGGAAAGAACCAATCGGTTGTTGTCCGTCAAACAGGCCGAACTGGATTTGGAATTGCAATCCGGAGCCGATCATGTCCGGTCGCTGTTACCCGCTGTCGGAGAGGTGGTGCCGGGTGTCATCTTGGATTGGCGGTTCCTGCCCTCATTGAAACTGGGCGGTGATTTGTTTCAGGTCAATAAATGGGGTTCGGATTTTGTCGGAATTATGATGCTGGATATGTCAGGGCACGGAATTGGAGCCGCCATGCGAGCGGTGGCGCTTTCGGAAGTTTTTCGAGACGCCCGTATTCGGATTCCATTTCACAGTTTGGATCCTGGCCGTATCCTGACCAAATTGAATCGGGAATATCCGCTGACGGACCAGGGAGAATATTTCACCATGTGGCTTGGGACGTATCAATGGTCTACCCAAACTCTCCGCTATGCCACAGCTGGCCATCCGGGAGGCATTTTACTTCGTCAAGATGAAAGGGGGCATGTCCTGGGTGGAAAAACCTGGCCTATCGGATTTTGTCCCGAGGAAGCCTGTTCCTCGTATGAAGTAAAGGTTCAGGCCGGGGACCGGCTATATGTGTTCAGCGATGGCATTTTCGAGGTCATGAATCGTCATGATGAAATCTGGGGCAGAGACCGGCTTCGCCAAACATTGGAAGGATTACGAGCCGTATCGCTCGAGGAAAGTCTGGAAAGACTGATTCAAGCGAGCCGGGAGTGGCAGGAAAAAGACGAATTCAGCGATGACGTGGCGTTGCTGGGTTTGGAGTTTCAGATGAGGGGATTTGGGGTTTGCGAAAATTCCACCAAAGGCGGATTGGGAGAGTGAGGCAGATGACAAATCGCGCGCACATCCTGTTGGTGGACGACGATGCCCTAAACCGTGAAGTGTTGGCGGAGGCGTTGAAAGAGGAACCCTTTCACATGGTCCAAGCGTCCAACGGAGCCCAAGCGTTGCGTGTCCTGCGTGAATATTCAGGGAGATTTGACGCAATTGTTTTGGATCGCCTGATGCCGGATATGGACGGCCTGGAGGTTATGGCTAGCCTCAAAGCCCATGAACAATGGCAATGGATTCCCGTCATCATGGCAACCGGTGCGGCCGCTCCGCAAGAAATTTGTGAAGGGATGGAAGCAGGTGTGTTTTATTATTTGGTTAAACCCTTTACCGCCTCAGTGCTGGTCCGGATGATACAGGCTGCCGTTGAGGAAGGCCGGAAATGGAGGCGGATACAGGAGAGCCTGGCGGCTCCGGCGAAGGCGATGGATCTGATACGGAGCGGGCGTTTTTTCTTTCATACCATGGAAGAAGGATATTCGCTGGCCATTTTTCTGGCGCAGGCCTGTTCCGATCCGGATAAGGTCGCCTTCGGACTGAACGAATTACTGAGCAATGCGGTGGAACACGGCAATTTGGGAATCGGCTTTGACGAAAAAACCCTCTTGCAGGCCAATGAGACCTGGGAAAGAGAAATCCTTCGACGATTATCCCTTCCACCCTATACCCAAAAAATGGTGGAAGTCGTGGTTGAGCGGCAAACCGATTCCCTGGTGATAACGATTACGGACCAAGGCCAGGGATTTGACTGGCAAGATTACGATGAGATTCGGCCGGATCGTTTACTGGAAAGCCATGGGCGGGGAATTGCCATGGCCAAAGCGTTGGCCTTTGAAGAAATGGAATATCTCGGCATCGGGAATTCGGTGCGTTGTGTGGCCAGGTTGCGGGAGGAAACCGGAAAAGTCTGTGAACGAATTGATAGCGGGCAAAGGATTGAACTGTCTAACAAGACAAAGAAAACGGGATGCCGATAAAAAATATCCACTTGTCTTAAGAAAAGTTTCGAGAAATCCGACAGGTACAGGCAATGGAAAATGGAACGTTACCTATGGCCCAAAAGCCCGTTCGTTACGGGAGAAAAGCAGGGAGAACCGGAACAATACAAAGTTATGCCGGGTACTTACTAAACGGAAGGAAGAATTATGCAAGACACCATGATTCAGGAAAAAGTACCGGACCAGAATGTCTTAAAGCCGAAGGGGGATCTGACGATTTTCGAGGCCGGGAAATTTCATGAAGAACTCGTGCAATTAAATAAGCGGGAGGGGCCTCTGGAACTGAATTTGTCTGAGGTGGGGCGATTGGATTCCTCCTGCATTCAATTGATTGTGGCGGCCACCAGGGGCGGCCGTTTGCGGGTGACCGGGTATTCGCAAGTCATTCGAGATAAATTTGAGCACATTGGATTTGCACAGTTCCTTCCAAACCGGAAGTGGGAAAGTGAAACACAAGAAGAGCCGGCTGCACGAAGTTAAATTGGGAGGGACGCGGAGGAATATTGAAGGGTATCTGTGTGGTACGGCGGGGCCAGGCAGGTGGAGAAAACTTGATAGCGGGTTTTCAATTTGAATTAGTATGTGGGGTGCCTCTCTGGCGGGTTCCCTCGAATCGGCTCTTGACTTGAACGTGGAAACTCAAAAAAGGGATATGAAATCATGGAATGGTTAATAGGGGTAACAGCGCTTGCAATCGGGTTGGGAATAGGGTGGTGGTTGGGGGTGTTGCAAAAGCGAGGAACGATTGACGGCTTGGAAAAAAAGATACAGGAAGCCAGAGAAGTCCAGCAACAATCCATGAAAAATTGGCGTGAATTTTGTCATTGTGTGGCGCCTGCGTTCCCGGTTTTTGTTGCTCAGATCAAGTCGGTCATCCAGGAAACCGAACAAGCGGCCGCAGGCTTGATCCAGCGGTTTCAACGGATTGCGGCACAGGCCAGAGAGCAGGCCATCGAAACGGAAAATCTGTTGAAGATGAGCGAGGAAAGCGACGAACAGGGGGAATATTCCATCGAGCGGATCCTGCTCGAAACCAAGGATACCATGAATATGTTCGGCAGTCAGGTGACGAAAACCGCATCGGTGACCGTGGCAACGGTCAATGTGATGGATAGGGCCGTCGGTACGACGGCAAAGATTTCCGAAGTGGTGGAAGAAGTGGAATTCATTGCGGACCAAACCCGACTGTTGGCTTTAAACGCCGCGATCGAAGCGGCCAGGGCCGGCGAACACGGGCGGGGATTTGCCGTCGTTGCGGATGAAGTGACGAAGCTGGCTAATCGTTCAGGGCAGGCGGCCGAACAGATTCGGGCATTGGCGACGGCGGTGAAGGAAACAACCGAATCGGCGATGAGTGAGCTGCAGGGTTTGGCTGCGTTGGATCTGGGGGATACGCTGAAAGCCCAACAAAAAATCATGAATATGACCGAAATCATGGCCGCAAAGAATCGTACGTTAAAGGAGACTGTGGGCCAAAATTCTGGGCGTGCCCGGGAATTGGGACAGGATATCGGACAAATCGTGATGTCTATGCAGTTCCAAGATATTACTCGTCAAAAATTGGAGCATGTGTATCGTCCTCTGGAGCATATCTATGCCCCTCTGAAGGCTGTCATGGATGATGCAGGCGGTACGGACATGCTACCGGGAGTCATCGAGGAACTCCGCCATCTGGACCATTCCTATACGATGGAATCGGAACGTCAGACAATCCAGGCGGCCAGATCCGGACAGGATGTGGTGTTGGTGGGAACGGGCAATGCCGGCGGAGAAAACGTGACGTTGTTTTAAAAGCAGGGAAAAGACATGAGTAAGAAGGGAAAAGGGAGAAGGGAAAAGAAGTGAAGGGGGAGGCGTGAGGCGTGAGGGGGGAGGCGTGGGGGGAGAGGCGTGAGGGGGAAGGCGTAAGGCGTGAGGGGGGAGGCGTAAGGCGTGAGAAGTAAGGGGAAAGATAGGATTCTCTTATTTCTTTCTTCTCTTCTCCCACTCCTAACTTCATGACCTTCTTCCTCTTTCTCACTTTTCACGCCTTACGCCTCACTTTTTACGGAGTTTAGAAACAAATGAGGTGATCTGATGGGCAAAACGGTCTTGGTGGTTGACGATTCGGTCTCGATGCGACAAATGGTGAATTTTACCCTTACCGGTGCAGGATACGAGGTCGTTGAAGCAGGAGATGGGAAGGAAGCCGTGGATAAGTTGAACGGAGGAGCATGCCCCAGTTTGGTCATTACGGATCTTAACATGCCGAACATGGACGGCATTGCCTTGATCAAAGCGATTCGGGGCATGGGATCTCACAAATTTACTCCGATTTTGATGCTGACGACCGAATCTTCCGAGGATAAGAAGAAGGAAGGTCAGGGTGCCGGAGCGACGGGTTGGATCGTGAAGCCCTTTAATCCGGATCAAATGCTGGCCACCATCAAAAAAGTGTTGCCGGGATGAGGAAGGAAAAAGAGAAAAGGGAAAAGAGAAAGGTGTGCCCTTTTTCATGAATAAACCTCATAAGGATTTAATGGCATGGAAAAAAGCAATGGAATTAGTTGTGAAGGTGTATAAGGAAACTAAAGCGTTTCCTGATTCAGAGGCCAATGGATTAACCCGTCAGATCAGGAGGGCGGTGGTAAGTATTCCAAGCAATATCGCAGAAGGGGCTAGCCGGCACTCTCAAAAAGAGTTTATGCAATTCCTCTATGTCTCAAAAGGCTCCCTCAGTGAATTGGATACGCAACTGGAGTTGGCAAAAGACCTGGGATTTTGCTCTCCAGATACTTGGAAAATGTTGGATGAAGAGATGGTAAGTATTGACAAAATGATCAGTGGGCTCATTAGGCGACAAAAAGGAAAATAGGACAATAATGGTTCCCCAAGCAATGGGTAGAAAAAAATCGGATTTTATCCCCTTCTTCTCCCTTTTTCCTTATCATTTGTTACTTCTTTCTTCTCTCTCCTCACTTTTTACTTTTTACGAGGTGGCTTATGGCGGTTGATTTTTCCCGTTTTCAAGAAACGTTTTTCACGGAATCGGCGGAGCATGTGGAGACCATGGAAACCGGACTATTGGAGTTGGAGCAGCGTCCAGCGGATTTGGATCTCCTCAATCGAATTTTTCGGGCCGCGCATTCGGTCAAAGGCAATGCCGGTATGTTTCATTTTACCGACATCGGTGGGCTCACCCACCAAATGGAAAATGTGCTGGATATGCTCCGGAATGAAAAAATGCCGGTGACGCCGGGGGTGATTGATATATTATTGCGTGCCCTGGATGGTTTGAAGGGGCTCTTGGAAGTGGCTCAAGGTCACGGCGAAGTCAACCAAGCACTGATACAAGGACTTCAGAAGGAACTGGCGGCATGTCAAGCTGAGGAGGAAGGGGGCCCTTCCGCCCCTCCGGCCATTTCCGCCGGACCATCCAGCCAATCTGTGCGGAAATGGAGGAAGGTGACCATTGATTGGATTCCACTTCCTGAATTGTTTCAACGGGGCTTGGACCCGGCGCAGATTTTTCGGGAACTGCACGAATTGGGAATGGTCAAGATGCTCCAAGTGCGGACCGATGCCCTGCCCTCCTTGGAAACCCTGGATCCGGAACGGTGTTATTTTAGCTGGGGAATCGAATTGGATACCGATGTCCCAATTGCCAAGGTGGAAGCGGTTTTTGAATTTGTCCGCGACGGGAGCGAATTGGCGGTCGTTGATTGTGCTCCACCGGAAAAAGAACCCTATAAACGGGTTGGGGATATTTTGATAGAAGAGGGGGCCGTGACTCCCGAACAAGTGGAAGAAAGTTTAAGCAAGCAAAAAAAGATAGGGCAAATTCTTGTTGAAGAAAAGAAGGTCACCCTGCAACAGGTCGATAAAGCCCTTCAAAAGCAACAACAACTGAAAAAAGCCGAGGCCGCTTCGATTCGCGTGGACACGGAAAAAATCGATAAGTTAATTAATCTGGTCGGAGAATTGGTCATTACCCAATCCATGATTACCGACCTGGGGGAAAAGTTTACCATCAATCAGCTTCCCATCTTACAAGAACGCATCACACAGTTGGAACGAAACACCCGGGAACTGCAGGAACGGGTGATGTCCATCCGCATGATGCCGATCGGCAGCGCTTTTCATCGTTTTCCGAGGTTGGTCCGGGACCTGGCCGCCAAAAGCGGTAAACAGATTCAACTGGTCATGTCCGGGGAGGAAACGGAATTGGATAAAACCCTGATCGAGGCGATCGGGGATCCTCTTACGCACCTGGTTCGCAATTCGGCCGATCATGGCTTGGAACCGCCTGAAGAACGATTGGCCCAGTGCAAATCCTCACGAGGGACCATTCGATTGCATGCCTACCATGATGGAGGAAATATCTGTATCGCCGTGGAAGATGACGGAAGAGGGTTGAATCGGGAAAAAATCATAAAAAAGGCCGTGGAAAAGGGCATTATTGCCGATGGAGCCAATCTTTCTGACGAGGAAGCCTTTCAACTGATTTTCCGTCCGGGTTTTTCGACGGCTGAAACCATAACCGATGTCTCAGGGCGTGGGGTCGGTATGGATGTGGTCAAACGCAATATTGAAGGGCTTGGCGGAGCCGTATCCATTCAGAGTACGTTGGGCAAAGGATCCCGTGTCACCTTGAAGCTTCCGCTGACCTTGGCGATCATCGACGGTATGACCGTCAGGGTGGGAGGAGATCATTACATCATTCCTTTGATTACGGTGACCGAATCCATTCGTCCCAAGCCGCAGGATCTTCAACGTATCGTCGGCAAAGGGGAAGTAGTGAACCTCCGGGGAGAGTGGGTGCCGATGGTCCGGTTATATGACGTCTTCGGGACCACTCCTGACTATACGGATCCGGCCCAGGCCCTCTTGGTGATTCTTGAAGCCGAAGGCCGGAGAGTGGCGGTGTTGGTGGACGAACTGACCGGCCAGCAACAGGTCGTCATCAAAAGCCTGGAGCAAAATTTTCGCAAGGTGGAATCCATTTCCGGCGCAACCATATTGGGAGACGGGCATGTCGCCTTAATTCTGGACGTGCCGGGATTGGCCAAGCTGGCGCGGGCCGGCCATGTGGAAGCAGCATGACGAGAAGGGAGAAGAAAGATGGGAAAAGGGAAAAGGTTGAAAGATCCGATAGTCCTATTCCTTTATTTTCCTTCTTTTTCCTTTTCCCTTCTTTCTTTTGACCGAAATACCCGAAGAGTAAAGACAAAGAAAAAATCATGCCCGTGAGGCAGACTACCAACAAGGAGACCAATTATGTCCATGGCGACTGTTGAAACGACGGAACCCCGTGAAGTCCGGACGACCTATTCGAGTGAGGACCAGCAGTACCTGACCTTTAATCTGGCTGACGAATATTACGGTGTGGATATTCTCAAGGTCCAAGAGATCAAAGGGTATACCACCGTGACGAGGATACCCAATACGCCGGAATATTTGAAAGGCGTGCTGAATTTGCGGGGCACCATCGTTCCGATCATGGATCTTCGAATGAAGTTCGGAATGGGGGTGACTGAGCCGACGTCATTTACGGTCGTGGTGGTGGTGAACGTCAGAAACCGGATTATGGGATTCATGGTCGATGCCGTATCCGATGTTCTGGATTTGAATGCCAAAAATATCCAACCTCCACCGGAATTAGGAAATGCCGTGGATATTAATTTCGTAGCCGGGATCAGCAATGCTAATGAGCGGTTAGTGACATTATTGGATATCGACCGGGTGTTGACGGAGGAAGAAGTCAAAACCGTCGAAGAACTACCTCACGAAATCGAAAAACAGGAAGTTCCGGAGGCCTGAGGCCGACTGGACAAGCAGAAGGGGGCAGGGAGAGAAAATCATGCTCACGTGCGGACCGGGAGCGGCTTGATCCAGCCTATGAAAAAACCGGATTTAACAACTGTCGGGAGAAAGGAACGACGATGAAGTCGAACGGATTTGTAGAAAGAATTTTCAATTGGGGGATCGCGGCCAAATTGGTGGGGATTTTTATCATTTTCGGAGCAATTCCCATGAT
>JBDIVP010000161.1:0-8121 GCA_039794325.1 Candidatus Inrsubterrania sp. | reverse complement strand
CCTGGGCCCCAAAGGTCGTCATGTGCTGTTGGAGAGGAAGCCGGGGGTGCCCCTAATCACCAAAGACGGGGTGGCGGTTGCCCAGGAGTTGGACCTGCCTGATCCCTATGAAAATATGGGCGCGCAATTGGTTCGCGAGGTCGCGCATCGAACCGGTGAGATCGCGGGCGACGGCACGACGACCGCAACAGTTCTGGCGGAAGCCATTCTCCGGGAAGGGGTGAAGCATGTGGTAGCCGGAGCGTCTCCGACGGAACTCAAAAAAGGTCTTGATCAGGCCGTGGTCAGGGTAGAAAGGGAGCTGGCCGCTCTCAGCAAGCCCTGCCGGGGTCAACAGGAAATCGCCCGGGTCGGTACCGTTTCCGCCGACGGGGATCCGGTGCTGGGCCATATAATTGCCCAAGCCATGGAACAGGTCGGCCGGGACGGGTTGATCACGGTAGAGGATGGTTCCGGTCTTGAAACAACCGTGGAAGTGCTGGAAGGTATGCGGTTTGACAAAGGGTACCTTTCGCCGTCTTTTGTGACGGATAGGGAGCGAATGGAAGCGGTGCTGGAGAATCCGGCTATTCTCCTATGCGATCAAACACTCACATCTGTGGATTCCCTGGTTCCCTTGCTTGAAATGATGGCTCAACAGGCACAATCTCTCCTCGTGATTGCCGACAGTGTGGAGGGAGAAGCTTTGGCGGCGTTGGTCATGAACAAGTTGCGAGGGCGTCTCCAGGTCGCGGCCGTCAAAACTCCGGGCTACGGTGAACGTCGGAAGGCGTTGCTGGAGGATGTGGCGGTGTTTACCGGTGGTCAGGTGGTGAGTGCCGAACGGGGCATGACGATACAGGCGGTTAAATTCACGGATCTGGGACGGGCCAAACGGATCAGAGTCACACAGTCGCAGACCGCCATCTTTGAGGGAGGAGGGGAGCGGCACCAGGTAGATGCCCGTCTCATGCATATTGAAAATCACATGAAGGCGCAAGTTCCTGATGCCGAACGCCGGATCATGCAGGAACGGTCGGCCTCACTTCGGGGTCGGGTGGCCGTCATACGGGTTGGAGCAGCCACCGAAACGGAGTTGAAAGAAAAACGTGCTCGTTTGGACGATGCGCTCCACGCCACCCGGGCCGCCGTCGAAGAAGGGATTGTGCCCGGCGGGGGTGTCGCATTTCTGCGGTGTGCATCGGCTCTTGAGGCGTTGCGCCTCAAGGGTGATCAGCAAATCGGGGTGGAAGTTGTGCGGCAAGCGTTGGAAGAGCCACTTCGTCAGATTGCCGCCAATGCCGGGTATGCGGGATCGGTGGTGCTCAATCGGGTTCGTGAGCGGGAATGGATGATCGGATTCGATGCCGACGCGGAGATCGATACGGACATGCTGGCAGCCGGGATCATCGATCCGACCAGGGTGATGCGGAGTGCCTTGACTCATGCCGCCGGTCTTGCCGGTCTTATGCTCACGTCCGAGGTGATGGTGACGGATTTGCCTGATGAAGAGCAAAGCCGGGCCTCAGCCGGTGCCGATAATCCGGAAGTATAAGAGTTGCTGATCGAAAAGGTCCGAAGACCGCTCCTGTGGTGTTTTATTCAATACGATTTCCATGGGGAAATCACAAGGGCAGTTGTCCGCCGTTGACTTATAGAGAAGGATCAGTTTGAGGGGCGGTGGGGCACATGGTTGTCAAGGGTATCCTGCCAGTACTGATTTGCAGGTCGAGGAAGCCGTCGAGAATATTCTTGGCGGACCAAGTTTGGACTTTGTATTCCTCGAAAGTCCGGGGGATTTTTTCAAAGAAGCGCATGAACCCTTTGCCTTTCAGAAGATAGCTCCACCATCCTTTCTCCTGAATGCGCTGCTTTAACTGTGAAACGGACTCGGCTGTGGGGAGTTGGAGGGGTGCGGGGGATGTCCGCTTTCGGAAAAGCACTCGAAGGTTTCCTGTACTCGTGTCGATGATCTCCGGTGTGAAAAACCGGCTGGCGCAGGCGGTCAGGGTGGTGGTGCTGAAATACAGCGTATGGGCTTTAAAGTAAATATTGGCCGGAGATTGGGCCAAAGATTCGATCCACGGCACCTCGACAAAAAGTCGTCCGTTCTCCTCAACCAAAGATGATAACTTTTCAAAGGCCTTCAATGGATCGCCCAGATGCTCAAGAATATGGAAGAAGGTGACGATCTCGTAAGAGCCTTGCCCGTCGTTTAACTCGGCGCATTTCAGATCGACCAGCAATTCATTTTTGGCATGTTGACAGTATCCGATATTGGGCTCAAGCCCGGCCGCAGCGCCAAAACCCACCTTCCCGCATAAATACACGAATTCACCCCCTCCGGCTCCGATATCGAGGATCGATGTGGCGGGTTTTCCCGTTGCATTAAGCAGGAAAGCGATACGTTCAAGAGCGATTTTCCCGGCCCGGTAGATATGCTTGGGCTTCGGGGTGCGGATGCCTTTGTATTCGGTGCGATAGTCATGGGTATAAAACCGGCGCAAGGCTTCTTCCGATGGCATAGGGGTCTGCTGAATTAATCCGCAATTGGAACAAAGAGAAACAACCAGTCGCGTCCGCGCTTTGGCGTCACGATCGGAAACGACTTTAAAATCAGGATGTTGGCAGAGTTGGCATTGCATAGGGTTGACCCCTTGTAAATGGTAGCTGATATCGGGTGATGAATGAAAAATAATTTGTCCCATCCCTCCCTGTGTTCTCTCTACCGCAGAGGAGGACTGCATTCGATCGGGTTGATCATCCAAGCTCCGGGCATGGCAGAGACCGTCACATGGAACAGAGAAAATCCGGGAGATACGCCTTCCGCGGTTTCTCCAAAGGAGTCGGATTTTGGCGTAGAATTTGGGAAGAAACTATGACAAAGTTAAAGTGCCAATGTACAGTATCGATGAACATATGGCAAGGGAAGCGGGGGAAATTTTCGTCATGGACATCGCTCTCAATAGAATAGAAATCCTTGGGGTGGTTTCTCGCTCATTTGGCGGGCTTATATTGTCAATAATATTATTTTGTAGGGCCTTTTTTTCTTTGAATGGCCATAAAACTAATCCAAGTGTTTATCATGGGGGCTTATCCCAATAGGCGGCAGAGAATCGGGAAATCCGGTTTGAAGGTTGGAGGATTTGGCAATTTGTCCAGTTGAGCTATACATTCAACTCCCCCGCAGGCTATTCGGTTTTTCATCATCGCTAACAGCATTGCCCGGATTTTTTCTATGCCGTGTTAGGGTGCGGGGAGTTGCCAGAGTGTACTGATCGGCCATGCCCAGAAACCGTCACCAAACGGCACCACTTCTTTCCCACCGTATAAGAGAATACCCCGGATAAAATTCTTGCCCGTATCTTCTGCAAGGGTTTCGAGGCCGGCAAAATCTTTTTTGCTGACGGTTTGCGATGCTTTAATTTCCAGACCAACCAACTGTCCTTGTTGATTTTCAAGGATGATATCGACCTCCCGTCCGGTCGTCGTACGGTAGTGGAACAGTGAAACCGGATGGCCGGCCCAACTGGCTTGTTTCCGGAGTTCTCCCAGCACGATTGAAGGGCCAGGGTGCTTTTGCCGGTTTGTCGTGCCCAATTGAGCAGTACAACCGGGGTGTCTGATAAGGCGGTTTCTAAAAACTGCACAATATGGCGACGGTACATGGTTGAATATTTGCCATTAAATGGTTGATTTTCAACCTCGGACTGGTTAGGAAATGGACTAGGCCTATTCGACCATTTACTCAATGTATTGAGTAATTTTACTCAACATACTGAGTGAAAGGTTGATTTGGAGATTTGGTTAGATTATCACGGGGATTTCAGAGGTGACCGGGTTTCCCTTAACAACTCCAGCATTTCCTGGTGGATGAGGCCGTTGCTGGCGATGAGGGTGTGGCCGTAGATGGAGTAGGGTTCCCCGGCGTAATTGGTCACACGTCCGCCGGCTTCCTCAACGATGACTTTTCCGGCGGCGGTATCCCAGGGGTTCAGGTGCAGTTCCCAGAATCCGTCGAATCGCCCGCAGGCGATATAACACAGGTCGATGGCCGCGGTGCCGGTTCGTCGCATGCCCCGGGCCCGTTTGATGAAGGCACAAAACTCCTTGAGATTGTTGTCGTCGGCGGTATGGACGTCATAGGCGAAGCCGGTGACCAGTAACGCTTCGTTGAGCTTGGGGGTCGCGGAGACGCGGATCGGAGAATCATTGAGGGTGGCGCCCCGGCCGTTTTGTCCTAGGAACAACTCGTCCCTTGTCGGGTCGTAGATCACGCCGATCACACAGGTGCCTTCGTATTCCACGCCGATGGACACGTTGTACATGGGAAAACCGTGGGCAAAGTTGGTCGTGCCGTCCAGAGGATCGACGATCCATTTGACGGGATGAGTGGGCGTTTGCTGCAGGCCTTGTTCTTCGCTCAAAATCTGATGGTCGGGAAATGCTTGCCGGATGGCCTGGATGACCGTTTCTTCGGAACGCAGGTCCGCTTCGGTGACCAGGTTGATGGATTGACGTTTTTGATGGATTTCGAATCCCTTTTTGGCAAAGTCCAGGAGCACGGCTCCGCCTTTTCTGGCGGCCTGCACGGCGACGGCGGTGAGGTGTTGGACGTCTGATGGAGAAAGAGGCATGAGCGTTAATTCGGACGCAAGCATACATGATCGGCACGAAAAACCCAAGTTGACGGGGAGGGTGCCCAAGGCATTCCCATGGCTCGATTAGCCCTCTTGGATGAACGTTCGATGCAGAATATGCAGTCCCAGCACATGGTTGAGCAAGGCATCCTGCTGGACGAGGGCCGCGGGGTCCGTATTGGTTCGATAGGCTTCCCAAAAAGTGGAGATTCGGCCGGGGTCGAAGAGTCCGACGGTGCGGACTTGTTCCGGGTTCATATACCGGTCGATCAGAGCCTGGAGGGCGTGGCGTTTGTGGGATTGCGTATGGGCGGGGGGCGCCATAAAAGCCATTTTCTGCCGATGGTAGAGCACGTCAGGCAGGATATGCCGCATGGCCTCCCGAAGCACCCATTTTTCCGTGGTCCCATGAATGCGATAACGGGGAGGAATGAGCCGTGCCGCTTCGGCGACCCGGTGATCCAGAAATGCCGGGCGCGATTCCATGCCGTTGGCCATATCCACCCGGTCTCCTCCCCAGTTCAGGATCTGACATTCCAGCATGGTTTTGATCCAGGTATATTGGGCGATGTCGAGAGGATGCCGGTTGCGGACTCTGTCCGGATGGATTGATTCCGCAATGGCTTCGATGGGATCGTACCCTTTCAATGTGTCCAGGATGTCCTGGTGCAGCAAGGGTCGGCCTTGGGCCAGTGTCAGCATCCATGGTTGAATCCAGGATGGCGTGAATCCGCATCGGGCGTCCAGTGCCGGATGGGAGACGGTTTCCTGTGCCAGAATGGCTCCGACGAACTGGGCGTTGGTTTCCTGCAAGATCCGGCTGTACTCTTGTCCCTTGTTTGTGGCGTCGGCCGAGAGCCCGTGCCGGAACATATCCTGTTTGAAAGCGGGATACCCGCCGAATAATTCGTCAGCCCCCTCTCCGGTAATGACCACCTTGTACCCGCATTCCCGCACCCGGCGGCTCATCGACCATTTGGCCACCCCTAAGGTGTTGTAGAAGGCCCGTTCCGCGTGCCAGAGGGTCGTGGAAAAATTATCGCCGTACAGGTCCTCCGCCTTCAGGTTCAGAATTTCATGATCGGCGCGAACCGTCCGGGCCATTTGGGTGGCGATCGGTGCTTCGTCATAGGCCTCATGATCGAAGCTGATGGTAAAGGCTTTGATGGGGGCTTGTTGCACGGCCGCCGCCAAACCCAGCATGGAGCAACTGTCGATGCCCCCGGACAAATAACAGCCGACGGGGACATCCGCTTCCAGGCGGAGATGCACGGCTTCAATCAAGGATCGGCGCAAAGAATCGATATGAGGGGCGGGTGCGGTGTCGTGGTCGTATTCGCGGTTTTCGGGAAATTCCATGTCCCAATATTGTTGGGATTGCAGATGCCATTGCTCTCCGTGGCGGGTGAACACCACCATATGACCGGGTTGCACCGCCTGAATGCCCTTGAACAGACTGGTCCCCGGCACCATGGTGTGCATGAGTTGGTGTAGCACCGCTTGGGCGTCAAATGCCCGTGGGACATCGGGATGTTTGAGGAGGGCCTTGATTTCCGATCCGAAGACGATGCCGTGGGGAAGTATCGCGTAATACAGGGGGCGGATCCCGAATCGGTCTCGAGCCAGAATTAGCCGGCGGTTGGGTTTGTCGAACAGGGCAAAGGCGAATTCTCCCCGAAGGTGATGGACAAACTCCAAGCCGTGACGCTGGAACAGATGGAGCGCAATTTCACTGTCGGATTTGGTCCGGAAAGAGGCTCCTTCGCAAATGAGCTGCGCACGAATCCGTTTGTAGTCGTAGAACTCCCCATTGATGACCGCCGCCACTTCTCCTTCGTTCAGTTGTAAGGGTTGCCGGCCCGTTTCCAAATCGATGACGGACAGGCGGGCGTGGCCCAGAGCCAATCCGGCTTGATCGTCACAGTAGATCCCCGATCCGTCAGGCCCCCGATGGTGCAGGATGTTGGTCATCCTGCGGACGATGGCCTCGGCTCCCGGCTCCAGGTGATGGGACGACCAGAACCCCGTTATTCCGCACATAACGATTGTCCTTTATGGATCGTGAAGCCGGCCTTCTTCATGTCACCGGTTTTGACCTTCATGGGTTCACCTGAATATTTTTGGGTAGCCGGTCGAACCGGTTCAGCAGGGCGATGAGAAGTGCCTGCCGCACGAATACGGCTCCATGGGCTTGCGTGAAATATAAATTATGTTCGGTCCTGTCCAGACTTTCACTGAGTTCGTCCAGGCGGGCCAAGGGATGGAGAACCACCGCCCCGGGCTTGAGCGGGGATTGCTCGGTCAGTTTGTTTCGCTGATCGAACGTGTGATAGCTGTCCCCCAAATAACACAGGGAGTTCATGTAAATCACATCCAAGTCGGATAAGACGGTGTTGATATCCCGTCCGATCTGGTAGGTGATTCCTGATTGATCCAGAGCTTTACTGAGTTCAGGCCCCAGAGGGTCGGCAATCTCCGATACAATCGTGATCTGTCGGATGGAATCCTGAAACAGCAGGGACATCAGGAGGAAACTTTTGACGGCCCGCATGGTACCGGGGGTTCCGGAAATGCCGATGTGTAATTTCTGGTCATCCGGCAATCCGGTTTTCAGCTTGGGATACCATTTGAGAATGGCATACCAATCGGCCAGGGCCTGTGTCGGATGTTCGCCGGTCCCGTTGCCGGCATTGATGAGCGGCAGCCGCAGATTGGTGGCGATTTCCGATAAGGCGGACGTTTCCGTGTGCCGCATGACGACCAGATCTCCATAGGCGTTCAGCATTTCTCCGGTGTCCGTCAAGGATTCGCCTTTTTCGACGCCTGAGGTTCGTCCGTCCGGAATGCTGATGACTTTGCCATCCAATCGAAGCGTGGCGCTTTCAAACGAAAGGCGGGTGCGGGTGCTGGGCTCGAAAAAGGCGGTAATGATGATCTTGCCGTCCAGGGGATGACTGGAGGCAATTTCCGTCGCTTCCAGCAATGCGGCAAATTTGCAAATTTCCAACACCAGAGATTTGTCGAATTGCGTCACCGAGAGGATGGATTGTCCCACGAGGCGGCGGAGGACTTTCAAGTCGATGGCTTCTTTGGAAATCAGCCGGCGGGGGTCCGGATTGAGACCATCAGAAACCAGAGGATTCAGATTATCCGACGTCGTGGAGGTTTGGGAAAATGTGGGTGTTACCATAATTCACCTCTTCGCCAGTCGTAAATAAAGAGAGCTGCCAATGTGACGGCGCCGGCGGCTGTGCCGCACAACGCCCCGATGATCAGCCATTCGACGAACCATTGCGGAAAGAGCAACATGGGCGTCACTGGATTGTGGTCTCCTTTGGCGGTTCATGTAACCGGTTCCATTGAAAGGCTGCCTGTCGATTTCTGCTGGCGATCAACACGGCGATCATGGAAATGGTGGCGCCGGCCAAGGCCCCGGTGTACCAACCCCAGCCCCAATAGGCCAGAAGGCCACCGGCCGACCCCAGGGTCATGCCCCACGTTG
>JBDIVP010000160.1:0-8138 GCA_039794325.1 Candidatus Inrsubterrania sp. | reverse complement strand
TTCCCCCGGATTCAACCCTACCTTGGTATCAGGATCGTACCCGAACGTTTCGTCCAGCATATCTGAAATATGAGTTAATTCATGCCGCAAATATCGGGTTATGGCAGGATCATAAAACCGTCGAGGTATGAGCTTGATACCGACCCCCTTTTGTCCTTTTTCTTCAAACTGTCTGGCTAAACGTTCTTCAACCATCCCCCACTTTCGAAGAATATCAACACCTTCTTGATCCTCCTTCAAGACACCCCGTACCAACACAATTCCGATTTTTTCTTTCAGGGAAGGAAATTCTTCAAATGCATCCCGGAGAATGTCGGAAAATCCCCACTTAGCGAATAAATGCTGATAAAGTTTTTTAAATTCCGGCTCCCGATCATCTAGGGCGAATTTTTCGTATATAGGATCGGCAAACTCATGGAATTCATTATAGTAGGTGGGGTCTCCCTCTCGCTCAGTCTTTTCGGCAAATGAGTCAATGACTTCTTGAAGAAGGGCAGGCTGAAACCTAATTTCCATATCAATCCTCCGTTTTCCAGCCATTCCGCCGCATAACCGGATCGGCAATGGGACACAACAACATTGAATAAATCACGAAAAAGCCATCCTTCAATGAGAAACCTTGACTCCCTGAAAAATGGGCGTTTACTATCTGATCGAATTATAGGAATGGATTTTCCGATTTGGCAAGAGATTACGGCATCCTGCCAGATCACTTCACTTTACGCCTTGTGTGATCGTTCAAAACCTTTGACAGAGCGAGGAATGTCATGACGCAGTATGCCAATACCGATACCCTGGACTCTCCCGCCAATCCCCCCATGGGGCACGGAACCCCTGCCACTCCCATTCTGGATTCTCTCGCATATTGGAAGGCCGGGGCAAACGAACGTAAAACATTTCGAGGGCATTCTCAGGAAATCTGGTCAGTGGCCTTCTCTCCTGACGGAACCTCCATGGTAAGTGGAGGGAATGACCGTCTGCTCCGGATGTGGGATATTGAAACCGGCCGTTTACTTCGGTCACTTCGCGGCCACACCCAGGTCATCCGACAAGTGCTGTATAGCCCGGATGGCCAAACCATTGCCTCCGCCAGCGAGGACCGAACGATCAGGATCTGGAATGCCCAGACGGGTGAAACCCTGCGCCTTCTTTTTACCCGGTATGACCATGCCGTCTGCAGTATCTCCTTTTCTCCGGACGGCTTGATGTTGGCGCGCGCCGGCCAAAACAAGGACATCAAAATCTGGGAAGTCACAACCGGCACCGAACTGATGACCTTGCTGGGCAAAGACCAGTATGACCACAATTGGAACGTCTGTGTCGCCTTTTCCCCAGACGGCATCCACCTCGTATCGGGCAGCGATATCGGAAAACTTAAATTGTATGAAGTCTTGCCGAGTGGAGAAGAAAAAACGGTCCATAACGGGCATTGGCGTGACGAGGCTGATGATGAATCAACAGAAGCCCGGGGGTTTTTTGTTGACGATCAGGGGGGATTCCAAAAACCCATGGAATTTTGGATTGGGGCATTGACCTATACCCCCGACGGTTCACTGCTAATTTCCGGAAGCCGCGACACCACCATTAAATTTTTCAATATGCCACAGATGGAAGAAATACGGACTCTCAAGGGACATTCGGCATGGGTCCGTAATCTCCTGGTCACACAGGATGGTAAGGTCTTGATCAGTTCAAGCGACGATGGAACCGTGAAAATGTGGGACATCGAAACCGGACGTCAGTTCCGAACCCTTCGCTCGCATAAGGGCCCGGTTCGAGGTATTGCCTTGTCTTCGGACGGGAAATTTCTGGCGACGGCCGGGAATGATCGCCTGATTAAAATTTGGGAGGGAGGAGAATAGGCGCCCCCTCTTTGACGAAACACATTGTTCGGGCAGAGCGGCTTGGCGTCAAGCCGCTCTCGGTTGCATTGCTCCTACATTTGGAAAGAAGGTCGAGTCTTTACTCCTCCTCTTCCTCCTCCCATTTTTCCGCCTCGGCATTTTTATGCCCAGGCCCAGAAATTCCATAGCGTTTGCATTTTTCCCAAAGCCCTTTTCGAGAAAGCCCCAAGACTTTTGAAGCGGTGGTTCGACTCCATCCCGTTCGTTGAAGAATTTCGAATATGTGATTGCGCTCAAATTGCTCCCTGGCCACGGCCAACGTTTCCATTAAGGCCCTTCCTTCTCCCTTGCTTCCTTTCAGGTCGAGACAAAACCCACAACCAGCCTGCGGCTCTCCCCCGTTATACGGGCAACGGGATTGCCCACAAAGATCCCACACGTGTATCTCCGATGATTGTTGGGCCAGGGCCACCGCCCGTTCCACTGTGTTTTCCAACTCACGAACGTTCCCCGGGAAGGAATACCGGAACAGCACTTCCCTGGCCTGTCGGGACAATTGCTTCGGCGGCAAATGATTTCTGCTTGTCATGGTCTCCAAAAAATGATCGGCAATGAACAGGATATCTTCACGACGCTCCCTGAGTGGAGGTACGTGAACCGGCACCACGTTCAGACGGTAATACAGGTCTTCTCGAAACCGACCATTCTCCACTTCCTTCCTAAGGTCTTTTTGAGTCGCACATACCAAGCGGACATCGACTTCAATGGTTTCATTGCCCCCGACCCTTTCAAATTGGCGCTCCTGCAACACGCGCAACAACTTGACCTGGACCAAAGGGGAAATATCCCCGATTTCGTCTAAAAAGAGGGTCCCCTGGTGCGCTAATTCAAAACGACCGCGCCGCTGTCGAAGGGCACCGGTGAACGCCCCTTTTTCATGACCAAAGAGTTCCGCTTCCAGAAGGGTTTCGGGAAGGGCGGCGCAACTGACTTTGATAAGGGCATGCCGACGGCGGGGACTGTTCATATGTATAGCATTCGCCAACAGCTCTTTTCCCGTTCCGCTTTCTCCGGTTATGAGAACCGTCGCATCGGTGCTGGACACCAACTTGATTTTTTCCAACACCTCTCGCATGCGATGATTCTTGCCGACGATCCCTTGAAAACTGAATTTGTGTTCCAATTCATCGCGTAATACATTATTTTCCTTACGAAGAGCCACCACGGCACACACACGTTCCACACTCAACAGTAACTCATCCATTGAAAAAGGCTTCGTAATATAGTCATACGCCCCACTTTTCATGGCATCCACCGCCGTATCGACCGATCCATGGGCCGTAATAACGATCACTTCCGGTGGCATAACCTGCTCCCTGCACGTTTTGATTATTTTTATGCCATCGGCCCCCGGCATCCGCAAATCGGTAATAACCAGGTCAAACTGAGACTCCTGAACCTTTGCCAGTCCCTCCATCCCGTTCCCAGCCTCTTGAACCTCATAACCAACGTCCTGGAGGGCATCCACCATGGAAACCCGCATTAAGGGTTCATCATCAATAATAAGAATGGATCCCTTATTCATGATCTCACCTTTACCGAATTCGCCGTACGAACCCTCGCCAATGGAAGCCGAATTATAAAGCGAGTCCCTTTACCCTCTTCACTTTCAACCAGCATCTCCCCTCCATGTCGTTGGACGATTCCCAAACTTACCGACAGGCCCAAACCCGTCCCTTCCCCCGTGCTTTTTGTCGTAAAAAACGGGTCAAAAATATGCGGGCGAACCTCCGCCGGAATTCCGCACCCGTCATCCTCAACCTCGATTTCGCATACGTCATCCATCCTGCGGGTACGAAGTGTTATCCGCCCTCCCGGCTGAATGGCATGAATGGCATTTAACACCAGATTCATAATCACTTGCTCAATCATAACCCCATCCATCATGCTCGGCGGAAGCGAATCATCATAATCCTTGTGCAATTCCGCCTGCTTGGCTTGTAACACGTGATCGGTCAGGATCAAGACACGATCGAGAACCGCATGAAGATTCGTGGAGACCAGCTCCGGTTCTCGTTGTTGGGAAAAATCCAACAACTGACGAACAATGCGCTGCACCCGACGAAGGCCGTCCTCCATAAAATGCATGTATTCCTGCGCACGGGCCGACGTCAACGAACCCTTTCGTAAATTGTACAAACAATTCAAAATGCCGCCTAAAGGATTATTGATTTCATGTGCCACCCCTGCCGCCAATTTTCCGATGGAGGCTAACCGTTCAGAATTATGGACCTGCTTTTCCAATTGTTTGCGCTCGGTAATGTCCCGAGCGATACCCAAAACCCCATTCTGCCGCCCTTCGTTATTCAGCAGCGGCGCTACGCTGATCAAGACCCATCGCGCCTCCCCTTGCCGGCTGGCCACTTCAACTTCATAGACCTGCTTGGCGCCCCAATCGAGCGTTTCCTGCAAGGACCGGCTCCTAAACCGTTTGGACAGCAGTACCAAAAACGGTTTACCAAGCAAATCTTCCTTTCGATAACCCCACACATTCACCTTCCCGTTGACATAGGTGAATCGCAAATCCATATCCAGGGTATAAATGACATCATTGGCGTTTTCCAACAGGCTTTCAATATAGACCTTCGCATGTTCGATTTCGCGTGTTCGCTCCAGCACTTTTTCTTCCAAGGCTTCATTATACCGCTGCAACTGAGCTTCCAGGGTTTTATGGTCGGTAATGTCCCGTAATTGGACCATAAGAGCTGGAATCTGTCCCATCATAATCTGAATCACATCCATTTCCATGAATTTCCGCAGACCCGCATGATTCAAAACCTCGATTTCAGTGGTTGGAGCCTTAGGCTCCTTTTCACTGACTCGCTGCAACACACTCAACCAATCCTTATGAAAGGAGGGTGACAGTAAATTCACAAAAGGCCTGCCTTTCAATTCGGCATGGCCAAAGCCGAGAATTTCGCCTTCCCGGGCATTCACATCCAGGATTTTTCCCTTTGAATCCAACACAAAAATCGAATCGGCGGCGAAATTGAACAGGGCCTTGTACGAGGCTTCCGATTCCGACAATTGTTGCGTTCGCTCCGTTACCAGGCTTTCCAATTGATTGGTATACCGTTCAACTTGCCGTTCAAGGCGTTTCCGTTCGGTGATATCCCGAACAAATCCTCGTGAATAAACCAGGGCTCCCGTCCGAGGATCGATCAATGTCGTCGAATGAATCTCCACATCCATCACTTCCCCGGTTTTGGTACAAAAAACGGTGTCGATCGATGTTCCTTTCCCGATTCCCAAATCTTCCAAATACTTCCTCACCCGCTTATGGTCGCTCGGAGGAACAATGTCCCACAAGGACATCTGTAACATCTCCGAGGCGGCATACCCCAATCGTTGCAATTCGGTTTTATTCACATGAACAAATTCTCCCTTCGCATTGAGTTGATGAATCATTTCAGGAGAATTTTCGATCAGATCCCGGTATTTTTCCTCCAATCGGGCGATTTCTTCCATCTTTTGATTCAGTTCGGAAAAGGAACGCTGCAGGTTTTCCGCCATGGCATTAAAGGCGTCTGCCAAACGTTCAATTTCATCCCCGGTTTGAATCCGGATGGGTTGGAGCAGGTTGCCGCCGCCGAACTGCTGCACCCCCTCGGAGAGAATTTCAATGGGCTTGACAATCCGTCCGGCAACCAGGGCTCCGGTAGCCCATAAAATGACAAATACCGCCAAGCCATAGGAGCCAACCTTTCCCACCAATTGGTTCAACGGTGCGTAGGTTTCCGCCGGGTCCTGACTCACACTCACATGCCAGGTTTTCCCGCCAAAACTTTCCGGGGCCAACGGAATTCCCATTCGAAGAGGCGCAAAGCCCATAATGGCTTTTTCAATACCATGGGAATCGGGATCGGCCACCAGCCATCCGGCCTCCTCCTGCTGAAAGGCCTTGACGACACCGGGGGGAATGATGTGTTCCTCCAAAGAAAACAACGGGCAGAGGATGGGTACGCCATCTGATGTCGAAAGCATGGCATGCCCGGTTTTTCCTGCCGTCACCTCCGAAATAGACAAAAACAATGAGTCACGACGGAGCAGAATACTGATCGTTCCCACGACCTCCTGATGAGAATCATCCCAAATAGGGACCGCCACATTCAGGACATGAGTGCCGAATCCCGGATCAAACGACAAATCACTCACAAAGGCTTTGGCATCGGGATGCTGCATGACCGCTTTCCACCAGACGCTCTGCCCATGGAAAAAGCTGACCTGTGGAAAGGAACTCAAAACCAATGCTCCTTCCTTATCGACCACCACAATGGCAAGATAATCAGACTTACGAATGGCATGCCACTGAGTCAGATAATCGGTGGCATACTTATTGATGAAGACCGGAAATTCGTCATGCCGTTCACGCACCCGCCAATTCTCCTGCCATTCTTGAATAAACTCACGAATTTCTTCGGCATTCTTGGCGTCATAACTCCGATTGGCATTAACCACCGCACTCCGGATAAACGGGATCGTGGCCAATTGCTGGGCTTCATTCATTCCCCGAATGATTTGATTTTCAACCTTACGGGCCACTTCAACCGCAATACCCTTCAGATTGATGCCGGCCGCATCTCGAAGGGCCCGTTTTTCTTCAAAATAGGTAAGGAGAAGCGACATGATGAGAGGGAGAAGACCGACCAGCACAATGGCTAAAATGGTCTTTCCCTTTAACTGGAGAGAAAACCCAAAGCGTTTCACTTTGGTAACATCGCAGAAATCACGACCATATTACAAACCCATGTTGCACCTACATTCTGAGCCTCATATTGATTTGATGTCAAGAAAAGGTAACATTGACATTTACTTTGTTTTACTTAATATTTTCCCTTCTGATCCAGACCATAGAAGCAAGAGGGGACTGGCTACAAATATAGATGAATATGTTCCAATCAACACTCCTAATAAGAGAGCCAGGGAAAAATCATGGAGTACTTCCCCTCCAAACAAGGTGAGCGGTACTAAGACCAACACCACCGTCAATGTGGTAATTAAAGTACGACTCAGAACCTGATTAATTCCGGCGTTCATAATACCAGGTACTGTTTCCCGTCTCCGTTGGCGAAAATTTTCCCGAATACGATCAAAGACCACCACCGTATCGGTCAAGGAATACCCGGCTAATGTCAGCAATGCCGTCACCACCAATAGAGTGATTTCTTTGTTTAAAAGAAAGTAAATACCCAGGACCGCCAGCACATCATGAAAGGTCGCCGCTGCCGCGGCCACACCAAATCGAAATTCAAAGCGAACCGCAATATAAAATATGATGCCAACCAAGGACAGCACAATAGCCACCAGAGCATCCTCTTGGAGTTTCTTGCCGATGGTAGGACCGATGGAGGTACTGGAGTCCACAACAAAACCATGATTGGGAAATTCGGTTTCAAAAGCCTTGATAATATTTTTACCGATTTCCTGTTCGATGGTATGCTCGGCCTTCACCCTGATCAGGAGCTTTTGGTCCTGAGGAAACTCTTGAAGTTCTGCCTCCTTCAAGCCATGTTTTTGCATCGCATTTCGAGCTTCTTCAATCGGCAAGGGCCGATCAAACTTCAGTTGCACGGCCGTGCCCCCGGCAAAATCAATCCCCAGATTGGCGGCCCCTATTATGATCCATATCACCGACAGCAATCCCAGAAAGACCAAGACGCCTGATACGGCAAAGGCCACGGTCCGCTTACCCATAAAATCAATGTTGGTTTTACCAAGAACTTCCATCATGGCCGGTCACTACTCCTTTTCTAGCGCCCCCACCTGCATATCCTCAAGCGGCTTTTTCGATAAAGGCTCGAGCTTTTCCTCGAACTTCCCACCTGCCCCACCTCTGAAACTCCCATTCGAGAATTCCCCACTCACCATTAAATACTCAACGTTTCCATTTTTTTTCTATTTAACCAATCAAACACCACTTTGGTTCCCACGAGGGCGGTAAACAAATTTATGGCAATCCCCAGACACAATGTCACGGCAAAGCCCTTAATCGGACCCGTACCGAATAGAAAGAGCGCCACCCCGGTAATCAGTGTCGTCACATGGGAATCCACAATTGTCAAAAAGGCTTTGTCATAACCGGCATCCACTGCCAGCCGTACCGGTCGTCCCTGCCTCAACTCCTCACGAATCCGCTCGAAAATCAAGACATTGGAATCGACTCCCATCCCGATCGTTAAAATAATGCCGGCAATGCCTGGTAACGTGAGCGTGGCATTCAGCCCGGAGAGTGCG
>JBDIVP010000159.1:0-8146 GCA_039794325.1 Candidatus Inrsubterrania sp. | reverse complement strand
AAATAAAAGGTGCCAGGAACCTTTTACGGTGATTTTCTCTTGTGGATTAGCAGATTGCTTCCGGGCGAGAAGGCTATGTTGGGCTACGGTAGGGGAATTATTTATCAAAGTCGACGAATGGGTCGGAAATGAGTTTGACATGCACTTTTGTTGAGGCAGCATTGGCATATAAAGGGTCTGCTAAAGGGGGAACTGAGATATGAGAAGACCGCCCCCTCGGCTCAGGTGGATTAGGGCAGACCTGTTCAGCGTTGCCTGTGCTGGAGGGTAGAGTGAATTCCCTTGGGATCGCGGGCACAGTGGAAAAGGCCCATGACTACAACTTTGTGGTCGTCTTCTATGGTGAAGTAAATAGCGTATGGAAATCGTCAAAGGAGCCGACGGCGAATTCGACGATGCAGAGGGGGATATAACAAAGGCGTTCGGACAAGCTCCCCGGCACTTGCATAAAATGCTCGAAGAAACTCCTCGCCCAGTCCTGAAACTTTCCCTTCGTACCAATAGTACGCTACTGCGGCATCGTCTTCTACTTCAGGTAAAAAGCGAAGGAGGTAGGTCACTTACGAAGATCAATTTTCGACTGTAATTCTTCAAGGGAAAGCAAGGTGCCGGGGTGGGTCGTATGCCGATGGAGTCGTCTCTCTAGTTCCTGAATATGGCTGGGAGGAATTGGTACCTCTGAAGGCTCGGAAGCAATCTGGTCCCAGAGATCTTCAACTAACAGAATTTTTTCGGACGTGCTCAACCTCTCGATTTCAGGAATGTCTTGGATTCGCATACCAGCGTATTCTCCATTTTTCTGTGCTATCCAAATCCAACGTAATAGGCTCCCTTCTATTCGGTAGAAAGGCTAAACCGGCTGTGCCAATTTGTCAATAACATTGATCAAAACATCCACGCTCTCGACCTACTGCTGCCAAAGCCGGGCGCCGTGTACGTCATGGATCGTGGATATTGAGACAGCGGACGGCTGTTCGCACGGTTCGACGCCTTGCGGAGTGTCCAGGGTTGGCACGCCCACAGCGGCCACCTTATCGATGCCTCCCTGGTGCAGGTACCCAAGCCACGCCATACCCGCGAGGAGAATTTGGGCATGAAAGCCGGTGAGACGCCTTCCGCCTGGGAGGGGCATCCGACCAAAGCCTGGCAGAAAGATACGGAGGGGCGGTGGACCGTCAAGTATGATGTGAGTCACCATGGCTACAAACATCATGTCAATGTTGATAAGCAGTACTTAGAGGTTCCCTGAAGTTATGTAATTCTTAACCGGACAGTAGTGATGTAAAATTACGAAATTTGAGGTGGTGCATGGGCGAAATCATCGTTCGTAATTTAGATGGCAGCATCATTGCCGCTTTAAAAGCCAAGGCCGAACTGCACGGATGTTCCCTCGAGGAAGAGGTCAGGGGAATTCTGACTGACGCAGCTAAGCTGTCGATGGAAGAACGCCAAATGTTAGTCGATCGAATTCGGGCCATGACCCCATCCACCCGACAAACCGATTCCACCGTTCTCTTAAGGAAATTTCGGGATCAATAAGTTTGGGTGCGGAGCATGGTAATCAGGTTGTAAAAACTCAGCCGGAAGGGTTGGTTTGTTTTCAACCGGTTGAATGGAAAAGGGATTTCAATCGGATGTTGTGAAAAGGCGTGAGGGGAGAGTCAGCGTCACACCGAGGATGGATGTCTGGTGCTTTCCATCGGAGTGATGATATTCAATGGCGCCATTCAAACCCACAACCATGACTTCTCGAATGCCGGAAGCCAGATAGGCCTGGACCAGCCTGTCTCCTGAGTGGACCGAAAGCCATTTTTCTTCGGGCATCCAAACGACATCAGGTACGCGGACGCCGGCCGTATTGGTCAGGACAGCCACTTCCACCCCTGCTTGCCCGCCAAGCTGAGTTTGAAGTTGAAGCGCAATTTGGGTGGCAAGCAATTGATGGCGGTTGGAAGGCTTGGGGCTCACGATGAGTTCTCCATGTTCGGTCAGCTCATACCAGTCGGGGAGCTGATCGTTCTTCCCCAGTTCCGTCCAGAGTTTCGAGAGTTCTTGAGGAGAGAGGGTGGTTTCAATAGACATGGAGAGTGGCTCCGGAGTTTTTATTCTACGAGTGGTGCCAAACCCTGTCAACGCAGTGTGGGTATGGAGCCTTTTCCAGGCAAAAGACACCGTTTCATTATCGTCCGGTTGAACGGAAAACGGTGCCAGGGAATAGGCTCACGTTGCATCAGCTCCTGTCATGACTCTATCCTTACTGGATTAATTCACTAGAATTCAAAAATCGTCGAATTGGCCGAACATTGTGAGTGGGATAGGTCGTGGAACAATGGGCGTCCGTCTGATGAACGAACCCCTTTATCGGAAAAGAATGGGTAAGGGAGAGTAAAAGACTCCCGACCCCTTTTGGAGGAAATGATGGCGAAGCAGATAGTGATCGATCATGAGCATGATCTGACGTTGGAGGATGTCATCGCGGTGGCCGGGGGCGAGGCGGTGCAACTGAAAGAGGCCACAAAACGCATGCTCGACCGGAACCGGAAAGACGTGGTGGAGTACATTGAAGAAACGAGCCAGCCGGCCTATGGGTTCAATCGGGGGTTCGGGAGCAACGTCAAAGAAAAGGTCATGCCGGAGTCTTTGCGCGATCTGCAGGAAAATCTGATCCGGTCTCATGCCTGTGGGGTGGGGGATCCGGCACCCGTTGAAGTGGTGCGTGCCACGATGTTCTTGCGGGCGGCATCCCTGGCCCGCGGATACAGCGGGATTCGGTCGGTGATTGTCACCGCGCTTCTCGATTGTCTGAACAAAGGTGTCATCCCGGTTGTGCCCTCGCTGGGAAGCGTGTCGGCCAGCGGAGACCTTGCACCGTTATCACATGTGGCCCTTTGCCTGATGGGGGAAGGGGATGCGTTTCTGGTCGATCACAAGACCGGTTCGTTCCAACGGATGAAGGCTGCCAAAGCTTTAAGGGCCCGCAAACTCAAACCGATTCGCCTGGAGATGAAGGAGGGGCTGGCGCTCAACAACGGGGTGCAATTCAGCACGGCGCTGATCGCCTTGGCGACGGACGGTATGATGTGCTTGATCAAGACCGCGGCGGCGGCCACTGCTCTATCCGCCCAGGTCATGTTGGGAGCCGATACGCCGTTCCGTGAAGATCTACACAAGTTGCGGCGGCATGAAGGCTCCCAGGCTATGGCGGAATGTATCTTTAAATTGATGGAAGGCTCACGGATTCGGGACTTTCATCGTGACTATATGATCGATGGAGAAATTCAGGATCCTTACAACCTCCGATGTGCCGCCCAGATTCTGGGCCCCTGCCTTGAGCTGGTTTGGCGAGCCAAAAAGACGATCGAAATTGAAACCAACAGTGTGACCGACAATCCCATCATCCTGCGGGCCGGTCGCCACAGCATGATCGAAAACAAAGAGAAGTATATGGACAAGGTGGTCGAAATCGTCAGTGCCGGTCATTTTCATGGCATGCCGATCGCCGTGGACGGCTATGGATTACTGCAGGCGGGAGCCATCATGGCCCGGCTGTCGAACCTTCGCTGTGTGCGGTATGTCGATGGCGATAAAAACAAGGGTCTTGGTTCGCATCTCAAATGGCCCGGAACCGTCCCTCCTTCGGAAATTTCCGGAGTCTCGGAGGCGGAACGTCGAACAATTGAAAAGCGCAAGGCCACGCAATCGGCCATGATGATTCCCGAGTATACCAGTGCAGGGCTGACGAACTGGTTGTGGGGGCAGGCCATGCCGACCCATTTGTTTTCGTTGTCCACCGATTCCGGGCAGGAAGACCACGTCAGTATGGCGGTCAATGTGGCCATCCGGGCGTATGAATCCCTGCCGCGTATGGCCGAAGTGCTGGCCATCGAGTTGGCCTATGCGGGGCAGGCGGCGGCCATTCGGGCACAGATGAAGGCCATTCCATCCCGAGCCGCAAAGGGGGAACGGACCCATCCGAAGGCCGTAAAAGACTGGTATCCGGTGGAGAAGGGCCGGCTGCAGTTGAGCAAGGCGTGCCAGCAGGTGCTCTCAGTGGTTCGAAAGTATTTTCCTCCGGTCCAAAAGGACCGGTACATGGCCGAAGAAATTACGGCCTTGGGGGCGGCGATTTTGCGGGGAGAAATCGTGGATGCCTTGGCCGGTGAAGGGGATTTCTTCCGCAACCTGCATTCGTAAAAGGATCTTACCTCTTTTGGAGTCATTGAAACATTCTTCGTTTTCAAGAATACGAAGAAGGGTCTTCTACCTCTCTCTTGATTCTTATTAATTGAAATCTTAAGTTATACCGATCGGTAATCGAAACCAGGGAGGGTTTCATGGCGGTTGGTCGTTGGTCTCAAGAAGAGTGGAGGATGTTGCTTGCCAGAATCTTTCGGATGGATCATGTGTCCCTCCTGCCTCATAAAATATTTCGATGGGATCGGGACGGGATCTATCGGGACTGTTTCTTTCCGGTGGCCTGTCCGCACTTTTTTGGCGGAGATATGGTGGTTGGCCGCCCCATTGCGGATGTCTTGCCGAAAAATGTTTCGCGCCATCTGACCAAAGCCGTCCTACGGATTTGTGACGCTCAACGCCCTGAGGATATTCAACTTCTGTTTTCGTCCTTGGAGCGGCCGGTGGTTGCCGCTGTTCGCTTGGTTCCCCACCAAAAGGAAGTTTTGGGGTTCGTCACAGACCATTATCTGGATGGCCGTCCGGTCATTTCTCTCTCCTGGCGGGATCCTTCCTTGGAATTCCTTAGGAATTCCGACACCATTTCTGATTTTTATCAATAAGATCTGTTGAGGGTTTTCTTGTCCGGCCCTGACCGGCCGGGGATTTTCCCGGTCTTGAACAGGAGAGAGGAATTTCGTTATGTACAGTAGGATCAGATCATAAACGGATATCTGTTAACGATGAAGAGGTAAGGACATTATGGAACAAAAGCCGCCTATTATCACCGACCAGGAACGGTTGGCCTTACTGTATGAACGGTTTAAGGATGTGTGTCTGGTGGAAAAGGAAGTGTGGAAGGAATTGTACATGCCCCGGCAGGTTGAGAAGGGGATGGTCCTGACCAATCAACACGAGCGCTACGAGGTCATCATCGACGACCCGGAGATCGAGGAAACCTTGGAGGCCAATATCCCGTTGGGGGGAGCGGCGCTTTCCGCCGCCATTCAGCAATACAAGGATCACATCTCCTTTCGAAAGCTGTAGTCGGCCGGGACAAACCCTTGATCGGAAACCGTCCGGCTCAAGGAGTCGCAGAGATCGGGGTTTGGGTGGAAGTCCGGTCATTCCCGCATAAGGTGCGGATTCGTTTCCAATCTTTGGCGAGGGGAAAGGATTCAAACGCGGTCGCAGAGGAGGGATATAACCCTTCAAGCCGGTGCAACCGTTCTTCCGTGGGCGGATGCGTGGAAAAATATTGGAATGGAGATTGATCCGGCTGGCCGTGGCTGAGTCTGGCAAAAAACGTCATCATGCCCTGGGGATCGATCCCGGCTTGTTGCAGGAGCGCCATCCCCTGTTCGTCCGCTTCCTTTTCCGCATCCCGGCTGTAGGAAAGTGTCTGGAGCGTTTGTGCGGCCTGGAGGGCATAAGACATCATGCCGCTGGCATCCCCGCTGAGGGCGGCGATGACAAAGGCCATGGAGAGGTGCTGCACCATGAGCCGCAGTCCGTGCCTCAATTGGACGTGTTGAATTTCATGGGCCAGCACGCCGGCTAATTCTTCCGGATCTTCCGTGTCTTCCAGTAATCCCCGAAAAAGGATCAGGTATCCTCCCGGTGCCGCCATGGCATTGACCAAAGGGCTATCAATGACCTTGAGATGGAAGGTATAGGGTGAGTCGGTCAATGGGGCGGTCAACCTGGTCATAATGGTATCCAATCCGGCCGACAGGTCCGGATCCGTACAAGTGGAATGGGTTTTCGTAAATTCCTGTTGAACGAATTGGCCCAATTGGATTTCCCAGGATGGGGGGATGGCGGCGGTCATGGGGCCGCTTAACCGGGGAACTCCCCAGGTAAAAATGGCGTAGGCCATCGGAAGGCAAGCCAGCCCGGCTGCCAGCGTCAGGAACAGTCGTTTGCCCCGCCTGCCGGGATGGTGGAAGTGAGCGGCCCGTGCTCCTCCCTGCTGATGGATGGCACGGAGGATGTCTGTCTGGGGTATCACCAGCGTTTCGGCAATACCCGTTCCGTGTTCAAATCGGACCTGTTCACCGTCGTACCGGCCTTGCGTTTGGCGCAATTCATCATAACTCCAAGGCAAAAGCGCGCCGTCGGGCAGGTGCAGGATCAGCCCCGATGGCTCCACCGTGATTCGGACCCGTCGGGGGACCGGGGAGCGGGTGTCGTAATAAGAACCCTGCCATTCGGTTGAAAGGTTCATGGTGCGGGTGGTGATCAATCCAAACTGCTTGTAGTCCAAAACGGCCGATGACGCTTCCTAGCCCAGTTCAAAGCCGGCATCAAAGTATCCCGCCAGCTCTTCACCGGTCGGGGAGGCATCCAACGCCTCCTGCTTGATGCGTTCAAAATGCAACGGCCCATGGAGACTCAGATGGTAATACAAAAACTGGATATTGCGAACCTGAACCCAGGGCCAGGAGAGCCCGAACGTCAGGATCAGCAGAAGGAAGTTGGTCAGGCGCAATTCCATCAGATTCCAGGTGGAGGCGGTGAACCGGAAGTCGGCTTCCCCGAATCCCGCATGATTCCAGATATATCGTTGTTTGGCGGCCTGCAGGTAGAACCAGGGCACCAAGAGGGTGGTCAGGCCGAAGATAAAGGAAGATGTTAACAGGGTATTGGTCCAGTCGTCGGGCGTCCATGCCAGTAAGGCGGGGAGGGCTTGCGGATCGAAACTGACCATTATCAGACTGACCACCATAAGCAAGGCCAGGCTCATGGCCTTCAGATAGATCACCAGCATGCCGATGCCTGAGCCGTGATAGCGGAAAGGATGTGTGCCGAAGTAGGTGTGGGAAACCAGGAAATGTCTCCGGGTATTTTCAAAAACCGGATAATACAGCCCGAGCGTCACCAGGGTCAGAAGGGATCCGGTCAGCCAAATCTTCAGATAATCAAATATCCCTCCTCTGAAGGAAAAACGGACGGTGCCCAACGAAGTCCGGCTGAGCCGGTACCGGTGCGAACCCACCACCGCCACCGGAATAAACACGAGCACGAGGACTCCCGCAAGGAGGTTGGGAATCCAGTATGGAATCTGCTCCCAGAGAAGCGGAACCAGGCTGAGAAACGCATAGGGTAGGCCGAAAAGGAGCAGAGCTTTGGTCCAGCCGATCAGGAGTTCCCGGCCCGTTCCATGATAGGCAAAGCGAGCCTTGGCGAAACTGGTTTGGTTATTCAGATATTGGCGGATACGGACTCGCCCCCAAAAAGAGTAGATTCCCAAGGTCAGGATGTTGAAAAAGGTATTGACGATGAAAATACCGAACAGCGTGCGCCCTTGCCCCCAAAAGATGGGGTTGGTGACGGAGGGCCGTTGCTGCCCCTCTGTGGAAGGCCGGTTTGCCGCGCCGCCGGGAAGAGAAGGTTCTGAATGAGTCAAGGTCATTGTCAATTGCCGCAGAAAACCGGTCGAAACGGGGTGGTGCCGTTAGGCCGGATTGTGCTTCACCTTTCGGTGATGTTTGGTACAATCCTAAGAAACGTCAATGAAATCTGATTCAAGTCGGTCGGCAACCATCCGACATGTAGGCGGGGTAGCGGCCTCGAGTGTTGTCTGTGACTATTATAACGTAACAAGGGATAAGGCATGTGGAATAGTGCAAAAAAATTTGTATGTCTGGCAGGATGTGTCATGGTATTGGGGGGATGTTTCGGTTTGCACGGGCAACCGGGAACTCCCGATGGGGAGCAAGCCGAGCCAGGCCGCATTCCTCGGCAGGTGGAGGAATTAGCCGGGTCATGGGAATACATGGATAGCAATGGCACCTTTCCCATTACCTTGGACAAGGAAGGCAATGGGGCCTATGACTGGAAAGGCGGGGCAATCGAAACCGTCGAGCTTACGCGTGGGGTGTGGAAGGGAAAATGGTATCAGAAAGAGAACGACCGCGAGGGGGAATTTTTGATCAAGTTCTCCTCCGAGCCTCTTCTTGCCGACGGTCAG
>JBDIVP010000158.1:0-8148 GCA_039794325.1 Candidatus Inrsubterrania sp. | reverse complement strand
CAGGTGCCGCCCGCGCGACCGCTACCCGCGACTTACAGGATCTGGTGACCAAAGGGGCCCTGACAAAAACCGGCCAACTTCGGCACACCCGGTACAGCTTGAATATTGAAGCCTGATCATTTGCCATGGAGTCCTAAAAAGGTAACACCTTTTTATTTCCTCAAAAATCCTTGCGGGTACATGCTTTGATGCAGAACGCGGATAATAAAAATATCCTTTCTTTTGATCTTGTAAAAAATGACGTGCCGGCCACACTCAAACCGGAAACATTTCACCAAAATATCACTGCAATCCCTTCCTAGTCTCGGATTTTCGGCCAGTTTTATAAGACAGTCGGTAAGGGACAGGAAATACTCGTCCGCAACTTTTTGGCCAAATTGCCGGATGGAATATTCATAGATTCCATCCAAATCCTCATCGGCTTTTCGGGAGAGCTGGTACTCACCCATTTCGTCGAAGACGTTTTTTCACATCGCGCATAATATCTTCCGCTTTCCGGTGACTCACGCCGCTCCGTTCCCCTTCAAGAAGCGCCTTGCGCAAAGCCTCTACTTTTTCCTGATCACGCCGGATGAGATCGCGCACATAATCACTGGCGTTGGCATATTTTCCCGTTTCAATTTGGGCCTGTACCCAGTCTTTCATGGGATCGGGAATAGAAACATTCATTGTAGCCATAGTGGAATACCTCCAATATCTATTGTGGCATAATTTGGCATACCTTGCCACTTTTTCCCTCCACCCGCAGCCCTCTCCTATCGTCGGCAATCTCGAACAGAGCGGCCTCCCCTGGGTGAAACCGTGAACGGGGGGGCAGACAACTGGAAATATCAACCGGTATAACGCATTCACGGCACCCCCTGTTCCAGGATCAATTTCTTGGGGCTCTGGATGGCCCTCTCGGGGAGAAAAAAGGTGGCGGGACCCTTTAATTTTATAATTTTTCTATATTAATTGAATATAAATATTAATTTGGTAAAGTGAGGCTGGCGGAGAAAAAATTTTAAAAAAATAAAATGCCCATTTAAAATACTTTTCCGAAATAAAAGGTTAACGGAAACTAAAAATGCCTAGAAGTAATCAGAGGGGGCTTCGTCTTCCTATAATTTCTATGGGTCCTTTTGAATGTAGGGAGGGGAATTCGAAAATTTTAGAAAATGGAACAGATGAGGATTTTGTTACTAGCATTTGGTTAATGCTCCCTCTTGAGGAAAAAGAATTCGTACAGGGGAACTTCCAGATTACTCAAAATGGTTGGAATTCCCCTGCCCAGATAAGACTATTTAGGATAAAAGACGAATCTGAAGACCCCATATTTCAATTGGCAAACAGGTTTCGATTTGGGGCTAATATGGAACTTCAAAATTTGCCTTTTTCAATATTCTCCGATAATCGAGGTAAATATCCTTGTTTTTATGCTCATCTAAATTTCCCATTTAGATTAAATGATTGGAAAAGTACCGGTAAGGATAAAATGGAAAGAAAAAATTCAACTGGCATTTTTAGTACAGACAAGGCGTTAGCTTTGAAACTGCTAAATGCAATTTTTTCTAATGACCATTATTTGGCAAAAGTTTCACCCCTTCATTACGATGATGTAACAAATTTTGTAGAACAATATTTTTCAAAAAGCCAGCCCCAAACTCTCCTATATCAACACCTTACCTTATTAGACGCAAAGGATGCTTTTGAGGATGCCATTATAGAATTTTTAGGGGAAGGACTATGGGAGCAAGTTTCTGGTTTTGTCAGGAAAAAAGAAGAAAGAATTATATCTACGGAAGCTGATTTACATAATTTGGTATTGGAGGCAGTCACTGATGTAATCAAGCACCATGTGGAAAACCGCTACTGGATACAGCCTTTCTGGAATGAGCCACACAAAACCACTATTAACGGGAAGAGAGTAAATATCCCAAAACAGCCAAAAAGAGAACGATCCATACAACCAACTTTAGCCTTATTGCTTTCTATGACATTGCAGCATTTTGGAATTCATGTAGAACGAGAAACTGATGAAGGGGTTGGATTGCTTGACTTCAAATGTTTATATACGACCAAGAAGGGTAAGCCATTATGTGTACTGGTTGAATTTAAATTAGCGCATAATATGGATATTGAGGAAAGTCTAAGAACCCAATTGCCAGCCTACCTTACTGCTAATAGAACTAAATACGGTTTATATTTGGTTATGTGGTTTAAAGATGATGAAGGGAAAATTTTCAAGAAGCCATTGAAGTGTAATAAACAAGAGATGGTTGTAAAACTAAAAAGAATCGCTGAGGCTATTCAACAGGAGAAAGAATTTAATATCACCACAGAGGTAATTGATGCTTCCGTAAAGCGTTCAGCATCCAAACTATGATTTAATCCTCCAAGTACTTCCTTTGAAGTGGCTCAGTAAAAACGGACAGCGAGAAAAGAGCGGAATGAATAAATTTTCTCAGGGTTTTCCCTGAATGTTGCCAATCCTGCGACCTCCATCGTTGCCCGACCTTGAACGATCTCCGCGTGGTCCATACCTTAGCCTCCCTCACTTTGCCTCTGACCGGGTGCCTCCTCTTGGGCTTGGACCTCACACGCATTCGGACTTCGGTATCCCAAGGTCGAGTGCAACCGCTGACTATTATCAAACATTTCCACATAGTCGATGACCGTGGTTTGGACGGTGGCTGGGAGCTGGTCGCAAGCCGTCTCATCCAACCCTTCATGTTTCACACTGCGTAACACGCGCTCTACCACCGCATTGTCCCAACAATTGCCCCGGCGGCTCATACTGCCGATCATCTGATGTTGCTGGAGCAGTGTAAGATTAAAGTGTCAGGAACCTTTTAATTGAATGCGAACATTGGGGTGGGTGCACCAGATGGGTCAAATTAAGGCGTCGTGAGTCTTTAATTAATTGAATACGGCTGATTTAAATAATTGCCCTACTTTACTGCTACCACGATTATTCTCGTATCCATATTGTGATACCCCCTGTTATTTGCTCTTCATTTCCACAAATGCCATCATTGAGAAATTCCTTTCCCTTCGGAAAAAGAGGTTGCTATGGCTCAAATACTAATTCGGCATCTTGATGATCAGGTCCTGAATCGACTGAAAAAGCGTGCGAGAGAGAACGGGCACTCCCTTCAATCGGAAATACGGACCATTCTCGAAGAGGCCGTCCCCGATTATGAGAGCGCGTGGAAACGGATAAGGCAATTTCACCAACGATTAAAAAAGTCCGGTCGGACATTCGGTGACAGCGCGGAACTTATTCGTGAGGATCGTTCTCCATTCACTGTTTGAATTTTCGTGGCAACCCCAAATCCTATACATCAGGAACTATCCGCGGCCGAGGAAGCATTGAAAACCGGCAATGACGGACGGGCGCGGGTGTGTGCACGGCGGGCTGTGGCGCTGGCGGATGAGGCGTGGTTGACGCAACACGCCACTCAGGCTTTTCGCGGGGATTCGCTGGCGCATCTTCGGCGAATTCAAGGGGACGGCTCGCTTCCATCGGACGTTCGTGAAGCGGCGGAACGGTTAAGTACGGCGGTCACGCAAAAAGACTTCGCCCCCTTCTCCGTCGATCCGATCGGGGATGCCCGTCTCATCATCGCCTATCTCACCGCATAAGATGTAACGGGGCGATTTTACGGATATCTGTTTCGTGGCGATGAGTAATTAAGGCAGGTTTAACAGGGCAGACACACGGGGGAAACAAAGGGTTGGTCCAGGGTCCCGCCTTCGGCTTCCAGGACTTGGGCGCGTTTACAGCCGTCACGAAATACCGTGACACCCTTGAGTCCCAGCTCCCAGGCCCGCCAATAGGCTTGTGCCACATCCTCGGGCGTGGCCGACTTGGGCAGGTTGATCGTCTTCGAGACCGAATTGTCCACGTGACGCTGGAAGGCCGCCTGGATTTGCAAATGTTGTTCGGGAGGAATTTCCCAGGCGGTTTGAAACAGCTTTTTTCGCGCTTCTTCGGTGTGGCGCCGCGCCTCGTCCGGCATCCCGGCGGATTGTTGCTTGTCTGTGGTGGCGGCTCCTGCCTTCTCCCTTTCCAGCCATTGATCGAGCATCGGCGCCGTTTCGATGAGCGGTTCCCCACCCAAGTTGTGATAGCGTTTGCTGCGCAAAGCATAGAGGGGTTCGATTCCGGGAGTGGTTCCCGCGATAAGACTGATGGTGCCCGTGGGAGCGATGGCAGTGCAGGTGGCATGGCGGCGGCGTTCGTGTCGTTGGGCGAACACACTCCGATCCCACAAGGGAAAGACACCCCGTTCAGCGGCCAAGTTGGCGGACGCCTGTCGAGCCTCCTGCTCGATCTCCTGCATGAGGGCTTCGCCGGCCTGAATGGCTTCCGGTGAGTTGTAGGGAATGCCCAGCCTGATCAGCAGCTCGGCAAACCCCATGACACCCAGACCGATTTTGCGATTGCCCCTGGTTTGCCGGTCGATACCGGGCGTCGGGTATCGATTGACTTCGATCAGGTTGTCCAAAAACCGGACGGCCAGGTGTACGGTCCGTTTCAGCTTGTTGTAATCGAGGACGGAGCCGCCTTCTTCCACCTGAAGATGGCGCGCGAGATTGATCGAGCCCAGGATGCAGGCTTCATTGGGCAGTAAAGGAATTTCTCCGCAGGGGTTGGTCGCCTCAAGAGTGCCAAGACCGGGGGTGGGATTGGTCCGGTTGATGGCATCCAGAAACAGCAAGCCGGGGTCGCCGGTTTCCCAGGCCGTTTGCACGATGGCTTCAAACACCGGGAAGGCCGGGAGACGGCCGGTCGGCTTTTTGGTCTTGGGATGGATCAACTCATAGGTTTCTTGGTTCCGTGCCGCTTCCAGAAAGGTATCCGTGACGCCCACGGAAATGTTGAAGTTGGCCAGAACGCCCTCTTCCCGTTTGGCGTGCACGAATTCCAGAATGTCGGGATGATCGACCCGCAGCACGCCCATGTTGGCGCCCCGCCGTTTTCCCCCCTGTTTGATGTGTTCGGTGGCGGCGTCAAAAATTTTCATGAAGGAGACGGGCCCGGACGCGGCGCCCCCGGTGGAATGAACCAGATCGCCTTTGGGCCGCAAAGAAGAAAAGGAAAAGCCGGTGCCTCCGCCCGTCTGTTGCACCAAAGCGGCCTGTTTCAACGCCTCAAAAATACCTTCCATCGAATCCGCTATCGGGATCACGAAACAGGCACTCAGTTGGCCGAGCGGGGTGCCGGCGTTCATGAGCGTGGGACTGTTCGGCAGAAACTCGAGGGAGGAGAGGAGGTCGTAAAATTTCTCCATCCAGGTGGATTCCCCGGCCGATTTTTCGAAGAGCGACTCGGCACTCGCCACCGCGGTGGCCACCCTGGTGAACAATTCATCGGGCGTCTCGATGATGTGGCCCTGCTCATCGCGCCGCAAGTACCGGGCTTCCAGGACCACGCGAGCATTGGAGGTAAGCGGAAGAGTCGTCATGGGACAAGCCGCGTTGTGCAAGTGGAATGGGTTCAGAATAGCAGCTTCGCCCCTTTGCACTCCACACCTCACTCATAAGGAAAGTCAAAAACCAGTCCTTTCTTCCTGCCCATTGGCGCGACCTGCTACGAAACCGGCATTTGGGCATGCCCCAATTTTCCCCAGCCTGACGCCGAATCCTGACGGCTCCTTGTTCCGCCGCCATATTCCATCTTTTCATTTTTTTCGATTTCGATGGCAGGAACCCGGCAGGGTTCAGTATGATGGAACCAATCCGTTCACGGTAAGGGTCATGTCTGGGGCCCTGCACTTCGGTGATTTTTTCCCGCCCGGATTGTCTACACAAACAGGAGTATTCCCGGATGAATTTGTTTAAGATGGTGGGAGTTGTCATGGCCTTGCTTCTGTACAGCCTCACCGGCATTTGGCCCGGCCCTTCCCATTCCAGACCGGCCGTCACACCGGCCACTCACCTTTCCCATCCCCCGATTCCCTCCTTTGATGCCATTCCTTCGACCCCCGACGGCGAGAAGGTTAGATTCGGCCATCATCTGATCGTGAATACCCGCGAGTTGGCTACGCCGTTCGTCGGCAATGACTTATCCTGTTCCAACTGTCATTTGGACGCCGGCCGCAAAATCGGAGCCGGCACCTTCGTGGGTGTCACACACGCTTATCCCCGATACCGGCCGCGAGTGGGCGGTGTCAGCTCGTTGGAAGAACGGATTGATGAATGTTTCGAGCGTAGCTTGAACGGACGGGCATTACCGGCCAACAGCCCGGAGATGGCCGCCCTTCTCGCGTACATGGCCTGGCTGTCCCAGGATGTTCCGCCCGCCGGCACCATTTCCTGGTTGGGATTTCCCTCGCTCACTCCCACACGCCAACCCGACACGCGAAATGGCCAACGTCTGCATATGCACCTGTGTGCAGGCTGTCACGGGATTGATGGGCATGGCACAATGGTTGCTCCTCCACTCTGGGGACCACGGTCGTACAACATTGGGTCGGGAATGGCGCGGGTGGGGAAAGCCGCCGCCTTCATCCAAGCCAATATGCCCTTTACCCGGCCTGGTCTGTTAAGTGACGATGAGGCCTATGATGTGGCAGCCTTCATGAACAGCCAACTCCGGCCGGACTATCCCCCCAAGGCCCATGATTGGCCGAAGGGCGATAAACCGGACGACATCCCGTATTGATACATGCACTTTGGTTTCAGATGATAGAACCCGAAAGGAGGCAGATCCATGGCAACATTTCTCATTTCCGGCAGTCGAGGCACCGATGATCCCACCTTGGCCACCCTTCCGTTCATGGCCGCTAAAACCGCCAAGGAGCAAGGGCATGATGTCATCCTGTGGCTGTGGAGCGAAGCGGTGACATTAAGCCGCAAAGGCACGGCGGATCATGTGGTGGGGGTGAACCTGACGCCCCTCAAGGACCTGTTGGCGGCGGTGCAGGCCGCGAACATTCCCCTGTGGGTCTGTGGAGCCTGCGCCGTAGCCCGGGGAGTGTCCGACAAGGATCTGGTCGGAGGCGCCATGATCAAAGGCATGCCGGACTACATCCAAGCGGCGGCGGAGCGCGAAAAGGTGTTGGCCTTTTAATTCGCGAAGCCGGCTCTCGGCTGAACCCTCTCGGGATGCTAAGATATCCTCATGGGCGATCGATCATGACGAGCGGAGGTTCTCATGAGCATTCATCGACTCTCTGTTATCCTCTCGCACAAAACGTTCGTGTGGCTGTTGGCCGTGTCACTCGGGCTGGTATCGCTGGGGGCAGGATGTCCGCCTACCCCTCAAATGCCCACTGAGCCCGGCTCTTCTTCTTTTTCCGGCAACACGGTGGCGTTGCTCACAGAAAGCCCCATCCCCCACGTCCCCGACCCCATTGAGGGGCTGCCATGAAAGCCCTGCTCAAAAGTAAACCGGAAAAGGGGTTGACGCTGACGGACTGGCCGGATCCCAAACCCGGACCTTCCGATGTGGTGGTACGGGTTAAAGCCACCTCCCTCTGCGGCACCGACGCGCATATTTACAATTGGGACGAGTGGGCCAGTCATCGGTTGCAATTACCACGCATTCTCGGTCATGAACTATGCGGAGAAATTGTGGAGGCCGGACCGGAGGTTTCATCTGTCCAGGTCGGCGATCTGGTGGCCGCTGAATCGCATCTGACCTGCGGAACCTGTTTTCAATGCCGGACGGGACAGGCCCATGTGTGTAAAAGTTACCGCATCCTGGGCATCGATTTTGACGGGTCCTATGCCCAATATGTGGCCCTCCCCGAGCGGTTGCTCTGGAAGACCGCTCCCGAAATTCCCCCTGAATTCGCCTGCGTGCAGGAACCGTTGGGCAATGCGGTCGATGCCGCCTTGGCGGAGGACGTGACCGGGCATACCCTGCTGGTAACCGGATGCGGGCCGACCGGCTTGTTTGCCATCGCCATCGCCCGCATTTCCGGCGCCGCCCAGATTCTGGCCACCGACGTCAGCGATTATCGCCTAAACCTGGCCAAACAAGTGGGAGCGGATCACGTCCTCAACGTGCACAACCTGCCTCCGGATACCGTTGCGTCCACACTCTGGGACCTGACCGGGGGTGACGGTGTGGATGCCGCCCTGGAGATGTCCGGACATCCGGATGCCCTGCATCTGGCCTTTCGCACGGTCAAAAACGGAGGACGGGTGACCCTATTC